>JACRDA010000173.1 GCA_016212965.1 Myxococcales bacterium | reverse complement strand
GCTCCCCCGGAAACACCGAGCCATCCTCCAGCACCAGGTACGCGCTCTCGTCCACTCAGGCGCCTCCCACGGCTTTCCTCTGCTCCGACGTCAGCTCCGAATGCACCAGCTTGCCTCCCGCACCCGTGGCCACCACGCGCCCCCTTCTGGCCCTGCGCGAGCTGACGAAGCTCGACGCCCTCGAGGACGCGCGCGCGGCCGAGCCCATCCTCGCCAGCTTCGGCGACGCTCCGTCGCTGTGGGTGGAGGCCACGCGCGAGGTCAGGGACTGGCTCGAACTCGCGCGCCGCACCGGCCTCGGCGAGCGTGCCGAGGCCGTGGAGCGCCAGGCCGACCAGGCCCGCAGACTCCACGAGGAGGACGCTCGCCTGCTCGCGGCGGGCGACGACGACGCCATCGCGAAGGCAAGCGCGGCCCGACCCGGCGATCAGGAGCTCGCGCTGGCGGTGGCGCGGCGCCTGCGGCAGGAGGGCGACGCGCGCGGCGCCGCCGACCTGCTCGGCAAGCTCGGCGCACCGGGCGCGCTCACGGCCGCGGCGCAGGAGGCGCTCGCCGCCGCGCTCGCCGACGCCGGGGAGCTCGGCCGGGCCGACGACATCCTCGGGGCACTGTGCGACGAGCGCCTGCCGGCGTTCCAGGAGGCGCAGGCCGCCTACGCCGCGGCCTCGACGGCCGCACGGCAGCGCATCGCGGCACGGCTGCAGAGCGACCAGCCGCCGGCCGACCTCGAGAGGCAGCTCCGCGGGGTGACGGACGAGGCGAAGCAGCGGCAGATCGTCATCGCCTGGATGTCGGCCGAGATCGACCACGATCCGGCCGTCGTCAGGGCGGCGAGCGAGTACGAGCGCCAGGGCGCGGCCGTGAGCGCGACCCTGGCCCACGGGATGCTGAAGCTGCGTCGGGCCGCAGGCGCGCGCGGCGCGGAGCGCACCCAGCACCTCGCCGCGGCGGAGCGCGCATTCCTGGCGATCCGCGCCGAGGCGGCGGGCGATCCGAGCTATCGCCTGGCGCTGGCGCAGGTCTACCACCGGCTCGGCAAGATCGACGAGGCCGAGCGCGAGCTGGCGGAGGTGCTCGCGCTCGACGAGCCGACCCTCACGCTGCTCGTGGCGCGGACCTATCGCGAGCTCGGGCTGACGAGTCGGGCGCGTGAGGTCGCCAAGAGCTCCTACGACGCGCTCACCGACCCGAAGGCCCGCTACGCGGCCGCCGATCTGCTGGCGCACATGGCGCCGAGCCTCGAGGAGACCGAGGCATGGCTCCGCAAGGACGATCCCGCCTCGCCGACGGTGCAGACCGAGCTCGAGAGCGCGGAGGCCACGCGGCTCATGCGTCAGGGCAGGCTCGCGGAGGCGGACAAGAAGTTCGCGCGCGCGTCGGAGTACTACGCCGCCGGTGCGAAGCACGACGCCACGTCGGCCAACAACGCCGCCATGGGCCTGCTCGGGCGCTACGCGGCCACGGGCGACGTCGGCCACGTGCGCGCCGCGGTCACGCAGCTCGAGCACGGCGCGAGCCTCGCGCCCGACAACGGCCTCGTGCACGCCAACCTCGTCCAAGCGCTCGAGCTCGACGCACTGCTCACGGCGCTGGGACGCTACATCGACGTGCGCGCCGTCGCCCCGGGCAGCGAGGCGCTGCGCCACTTCGTGGGCAACAGCCTGCGCCTGCCGCTCGGCCGCGACCTCGTGGCGGCGCTCCAGAAGCAGCCGGCCTTCGTGCGGGCGCTCGACGTGAGCCGCAAGCTCGAGACCCTGTCCCCCAACGCGCCCGACAGCTACGACTTCGGCGGTCGAGCGTACGCATGGACGGGCGACGCAGAGAGCCTCGCCCAGACCTACGAGCGCGTGTCGATGTTGCCCGATCTCGCGGCCGACACGAACGCCGACCTCGAGCGCGAGTGGCTGAGCGGCGAGCGCGACGCCGAGGCGCGGGCGGCGATCGAGGCCAGCGTCGCGGCGGCGCGGCGCGCGAGCGAGCGGGTGCAGAGCGGCGGCTCGCGGCCCACGCGCGCGTTCGCGGCCACGATGCTGGCCGAAGCGCTGGAGGAGGCGCTGTATTTCGAGCCGAGCGACGCGAACGTGAACGCCATGCTCGGCGCGGCGCGCCAGGCGCGCGAGCTGTGGCCGGAGGGCACGCCCGCGTGCGCCCTCGCGAGCTCGCTCTTCGAGGCGGCCTTCGTCGCCGCGCTCGGCCAGAGCCCGGCGCTGGCGCGCGCCTGGCAGAGCGGTCGGCGCACGACGGGACCGTTGCAGGTCGCGTTCGAGGCCAGCACCGGTCCGGACGGAGCCGAGGTCACGACCGCCCTGCGCGCGGAGCCGACCTTCGCCGAGGCCGTCGCGCTGCGCCGCCAGGGTCTGGGCGGGCGCGCCGACCTCTGGGACTACCTGTTCGCGCGCCTCGCCGGAGACGCCGAGCTCGAGCGCGAGGCCGCGCAGGCCTTCGAGCGCCGCGAGGTCGAGCTCGGCCACGCCATCGGGGCCAAGCTGCACTCGGGTCGCCCCGAAGCGCAGCGCCTGCTCGCGCTCGTGCGCAACCGGGGCGCCGCTCGGCCACCGTGAGGGCGGCCGGCATCTTCGCACTCGAGCGCCTCGAGTCGTCGACTCTCACCGCGCTGGTTTGGCGCGGCGTGGGGCAGGCCCGGCACGCGGGCGACCGAGCACCTTCGCGAGCGCGTCCCGCCGCGCGGCCACCTCGGCCTCGATCTGGGGCCAGCGGGTCCGGTGCAGGGCCGTCGTGGTCCGGAAGCTCTCGAGCGGGACCGCCTCGAGTGCGTCGATGCCGTAGCGCAGGAAGACGCGCACCGCGGCGATGTCGGCAGCGAACTCGACGACCCGCTCGAGCAACTTGAGGGCGCTGCGCTCCCCGCGGGCGGCGACCTCCCGCCGCAGGTAGGCGCGCACCATGCCGAGCGCCAGCCGCGCCTGCACGCCGCCCTCTCTGGTACGCTGCCCGCCGTGCCCGAGGGTGTCACCATCGTCGCGGAGCGAGCCATGCCGAGCCGCGGCGGGCTCGCGACGGCGACCTCGCGCATCGCGGAGCAGGCGCGCGACCGCGGCGAGGAGGTGCACCTCGTCGTCACCTCGCGGGACGTGGCGCCGGGTGCCTGCGGCCACCAGCTGCGCGACGGCGTGCACGTGCACCCGGTCGGGCGCTTGCCCGACGACGGCGACGCCTCGATGGCCCTCGGGGACCACGCCGCCGACGTGGCGCGGACGGCCGGCTCGACGCTCGTGCACGGCATCTACGCCCTCGGTGCCGGCTTCACGGCCACCGTCGTCGCCGCGCGCCTGGGCCTGCCGTCGATCGTCAGCCTGCGCGGCAACGACCTCGACCGCGGGCTCTACCGCCGGCAGGATCTGCCGCTGCTCTCCCACGCCCTGCAGCGGGCGACGCTCGTCACGGGGGTGACGCGCGCCCTCTGTCACACGGCGGCGGCGGTGTTCGAGCGCGAGACACACTTCATCGCCAACTCGGTGGACTCCGACCGCTTCCGCCCGGAGCGCCGGGACAACTCGCTCGTCGCGGCGCTCGGGCTCGGCACCGATCGGGTGCTCGGCTACAGCGGCGAGCTGCGCGAGAAGAAGGGGCTGCGCTTCTTGCTCCCGGCGTTTGCCGAGCTCGTGCGCGACAGGCCGCTGCGCCTCCTGCTCATCGGGGGCGTGCGGAGCGACGCCCAGGCGGCCTTCGACGAGTTCGGACGCCTGGCGCCCGAGGCCCGCGCGCGCGTGCACGTCGCCGAGTGGGCCCGCAGCCCGAAGCGCCTCTCGACCCTGCTCGCGCTCTGCGATCTGTGCGTGTTTCCCTCGCTCCAGGAGGGCATGCCGAACGCCGTGCTCGAGGCCATGGCCGCCGAGCGCCCCGTGCTCGCGACGGCGGTGGGTGGACATACGGACCTGCTCGAGCACGGCAAGACCGGCGCGCTCCTGCCGCTGTCGGAGCTCGACGCCCTGCCCGAGGCCATCGCCGAGATGCTCGATCTCCCGGACGACGAGCGCCGGCGCCTCGGCAAGGCGGCGCGGGCGCACGTCGTGGCGCACCACCACCCGGCCGCCGAGACGGCCGCGTGGGCCGAGGTGTACCGACTGGCGCGGGCCGCCGGCGGTCCGCGGCGCGCCCACGTCGTCGAGCACACGCCGCCCGCGCCCGAGGCCCGCGCGGCGCTCGCTCAGGAGCCGAGCGAGGCGTAGACCGCCTGCAGCGCCGCGGCGCGATGCTGCCACGTCGCGTGCTCGCGGACCCAGGCGCGGGCCGCGAGGCCGAGCGCGCGACGGCGCCCGGGGTCGTCGAGGAGCGCGAGGATGCGCTCGGCGAGGAGCTTCGGGCGCGGCGCGGCCACGAGCTCGCCGCGCTCGGGCGTGACGATCTCGCGCACGCACGGCAGATCGGTGACGAGCACCGGGCGGCCCGCGGCCATGTACTCGTAGAGCTTGATCGGGCTGCAGCCCTGGGCAGCGTTGCGGTGGTCGCGGCGCAGCGGCGCGACGCAGAGCGCGGCGCCCGCCACGGCTCGCGCGAGGCTCGGCCGGTCGAGCGCGCCCGCGAGCGACACCACCGACTCGAGGCCGAGGCGCCGCAGCAGGCGCCGGAGCTCGAGCTCCCAGCGGCGCCGCGCCGGGCCGGCGAGCACGAAGCGCAGACTTCGCTCGCGCGCCGTGCGCCGTGCGGCCATGACGAGCTCGGCCACGCCCTGCCACGGAGCGAGGGTACCGGCGTAGAGCACGGTCGGGGGCTCGGAGGGCGCCTGGCCCGCGTCGCCGGCGTCCGGGTCCGCGGCGTTCGGGATCACGAAGGACGGCGTCCCGTGCGGCTTGCCGTGGTCGCACAGGTAGGCGAGCGTCGTCCGACTCTGGGTGATGACGGCGTCGGCCGCACCGAGCGTGCGCGCCTCGAGCGCCCGGAGGCGGGCGAGCATCGCGGGCGACGTGCCGACGGCCGGGTAATGGTAGGGTAGCTCCACGCTCGGCAGGCCATTGGCCTCGAAGATGGCGGGGATGCGGCGCAGAGCCGCGTAGCCGAGCGCGGCCTGCCCCTCGAACACGCCGCGAAAGTGCACGACGTCGGGGCGGATCGCCTGGAGCCGACGCGCCACCTGGTCGCGGAACGCGAGCGCGCGCGCGAGGAAGTTCGGCTCGAGCACCGCCAGCGGGTGGAGCGTGACGCCCGGCGGAGCCTCGGCGGTGTCGCGCGCCGGCAGGGTCAAGAGGTGGACCTGCCGGCCCGAGCTCACGAGCGCCCCGAGCATCGCGGCGATGCGGGTGCCGGAGCCCTTGGCGCTCGGGAACGGCTCGAGCGCGACGTAGGCGACCCGGCAGGACATCGCGGGGTAGCTACCACTGCGGGCGCGAGGCGTCGCGGGCGGGCGATCTGATAGGATGCGGTCGTGGCTACATCGATGGCTCCGCGCGATGCCAACAAGCGGGTCGCCCTCCGGGGCACCCACGCCGAGGTGATCGCGCGCTGCGACGCGCTCCACGCGACCGACAAGCGGACCGAGGCCTGGAAGACGGTCCTCATCGTGGGCCTCGTCCTCAGCGGCGTCGGGGCAGTCATCGGCCTCGGGCTGAAGACGCAGCCGGTGGTCGCCGTCGTCTGCAGCGTGGTGCTCGTGACGCTCGCCATCGTGTGGTTCGCGATCCGCCACCACGACATCGAGGACCGCAAGCTCGAGACGGCGGCGACGCTCCTGCGCGCGCTCGGCACCGAGCTCGACGTCGGCCGGCCGATCGAGCTCGACCTCGACTTTCGCATCTACAGCAAGACCCAGCCCACCGACGCCTGGATGGCCGTGCGCCTCATGCTCGAGAACGGGGTGGGCCTCGAGCTCCGCGTCACGACGCGCTTCAAGCGCAAATCCCGGTCGAAGCGCAAGTACACCAAGATCAAGGACCGGCTGCAGGAGCTCGTCACCATCACCTACACGCCGCCGAAGGGCAAAGCGTTCGGTGCCGACGCCGCGGCACGGCTGCGCCCGGTCGGCACGCCGACCCTGTGGCCGCGGGCCGCGCGGCTCGCACCGCGGGCTGCGACCTTCGTGTACGCCACGGCGCCGATGGTGCGGCTGCGCGCGCGCGGCGGCTGGCAGAACGGCATGCTCGGCGGCCTGGTCGACGGGCGCGCCGCCGTGGCCGCCGTCATCGCGAGCTACGGCGCGCTCTCGGCCGCGGGTGCGGGCGCGGGAGCCTGAGCGTGTACGACATCGCCGCCATCGCCGAGACCGCGGCGCTGCGCGAGCCGTTACAGGCGAGCGTGAGCGAGGGCGTCGCGCCGACCTACCTGCGCTCGGTCAAGATCAAGCTCACGGCCCGCTGCAACCTGACCTGCGTGATGTGTCGCTACGGCCGGGGCTGGGCGCCGCCCGAGCTCGACGAGGAGCGCTGGCGGGGCGCGCTCGGCGAGATGGCAGCGCTCGGCTGCCGCAAGGTGCACTTCTCGGGCGGCGAGGTGCTGGTGCGCCCCGACTTCGAGCGCCTCGTGGGGCGCGCGGTCGAGGTCGGTCTCAAGGTCACCCTCACGAGCAACCTCACGCTCCTCGGTCGCGAACGCGCCAAGGCGCTGATGCGCCACGAGCCGAGCTCCATCTCGACCTCGCTCGACGGTGCGACCGGCAAGACGCACGAGCGGATCCGGAGGATCCCCGGGAGCTTCAAGCGCACGCTGCGGGCGCTCGAGCGCCTGGTCGCGGAGCGCGAGCGGCGCGGCGCCCGCACGCGCCTGCGCGTCAACTTCGTCATGATGCGCAAGAACTTCGCCGAGTATCCGGACGTCGTACGCCTCGCCGCCGAGCACGGCGCGAGCGACGTCGTGCCGATGCCCGTCGACAGCCGGCGCGACGAGCTGCGGCTGAGCAAGCAGCTCATCCGCCATTACAACGAGCACGTCGCGCCACGCGTGGCCGAGGCGCGGGCGCGCGCGGGCATGCCGCTCTCGGAGCGCGCGCTCTATCCCTTTGGCCGGGAGCCGGACGAGCTCTGCGCGTCGGCGCTCGGGCGCTACGCCGCCGACTACTACCAGGACCACCTCTGCTACGCCCCGTACCTCCACCTCTTCGCCGCGTGGGACGGCAAGATCTACCTGTGCTGCATGACGAACGGCCGCATCGAGCCGCTCGGCGACCTCCGCCAGCAGGGCGTGCGCGAGATCTTCGTCGGCGAGCCCTTCCAGCGGCTCCGCGCCGAGATGCTGCGCGCCCGGCTGCCCTCCTGCCACGCCTGCGACATGTTCCTCGACGAGAACCAGGCCCTCGCCGCCGCGCTCGGGCCGCCGCCCGCGCTCGGGCCGCCGCCCGCGCCGCCGACCGCGAAGCGCCGGCTGGCGCTCGCCGTGCTCCCGGGCTGACGGCCGCGACGGCCGGCTCGCAGCACCCGTTCACGGGGCGAGGCTTCGGTGGGTCGTATCTCGGAGAGAGCTCGCGCCCAAGGCGCGCCAGGCGGCCCTGCTTCACGGCTTCACTCCCCTACGTCGATGGCAGGCAGCAGCGCAGGGATGGTGTCCGGCGTCCCACCGCGGTCGCGGTCGTCACCGTCGGCGGCCCCGAGCCACGGGCCGCCACGGCCCCAGCACTTGAGCTCCTCGTTGTCGAGGACGGCGCAAACGTGGTTCGACCCGACGGCGACGAGGCGCGCCGTGCGCCCGATGCCGAGCTGAACGGGCCTCAGACCGCAGGCTGGGCCTGGCACACAGCACGGATGCCTGCCGTATTCACCAATGCCGAGCTCTCCGTACCTGTTCTTGCCCCAGCACCAAGGGCTCCCGTCCTCGAGGATGGCACACGTGACGCCCCCTGCAGCGAGGGTACGAGCGCGCCCGGGCAGGGGTACTGCAACAAGGGCGTCTCCCATCTCTGCCGGCTCGTCACCGATCCAATAATTGCGGTGAACAGCACAAGTGTCGGGGGATCCTGAGGGGTCCACGCACTGGGCTCTCGGGCAATGGCCGACCGCATCGGAGTCTCCCCAGCACTTGACCTCGCCCGTGTCGAGGATGGCGCAAACGTGTGCACGACCGGAAACGATTGCGGCCGCGGTGCGACCTGTGCCGAGGTCGATCTCGTTGGGGATGTCCGGAACTGGCGGCCCACCCCCCCAGCTGAAGTCGGCGCCCCAGCACACGACATGCCCATCATCGAGTAGCGCGCAGCTATCGCTACCGCGACCCACCGCGACCGATCGGGCACGCCTATGCGTCCCGAGCTCGCGGTACGGCACCTCTACCGCCTCGCTCGGTCCGCCGTAGATCCCGCTCCAACACTTCACGCGCCCGTCATCGAGCACCACACAGGTACGGTACTCACTTGAAGCGATCGCCAGCGCCCTGCGGCCACCACCGAGCGGAATAGAGTGAACGCTCCCGCAGCGGACATCTGGTTTCCCGTTGCCGCCGTAACGGAACGACGCGGCGCCGAAACACTTGACTGCGCCGGACACGAGCGCCACGCAGACAGTGTCGACTCCCACGCCGAACGCAACGGCGCGCTCATCCGCCTCGAGGCACATCGCTGGGAGACTCGCCACGTCCTCGCCACGCTCGGCGCCGGTTCGCGCGACAAGACATGCTCGCCAGCGCGAGTATGGCGATGGCGAGGTGCACGAGACTCACGGGTAGTGGCCAAAGTGCTCGGGGTTGTCCAAGTCTGGAACCGCCGGCGGCGTGACGGCCGCGCACTGGAGGAGCGGCACCCCGCCGAAGACGGGCTCGCCTGCGCTCGACTGGAGTTCTGCGGTGGTCATCATGACGCGGGCGGCGCGCGACGCACCCGACGGGAGCCCCTGGCAGCTCCCGCGTACGATGGGATTGCAGCACGCGATGGCTGCGACCCGCAAGCTCGGAGCCCGCATCTGACGCGCCCGCGACGACCTCGGGGCCTCGCGCGCCGGCCTCGTCGTCGCCAACACCGCGAGCTCTCTCGGCTCATGGCTGACGGCTAACGGCTAACCGCTAACGGCTTCTTCTCGGTCTAGACAACCGCGAGGACCCTTCGCGCGACCACCTCGGCCGGCAGCACGTCGACCCGCCGTGGCGCGCGGCCCGCGTCCGTGACGAGCCGGGCGACGAGGCGCTCGAGGGCGAGGGGACTGTCGACCGTGCGCCCGAGCGCTGCGGCGCGCCGCCGCTGATCGTCGTGCGAGCGCGCACGCGGCAGGGCGACGTGCCAGGCGCCGAGGGCGTGGGCCTCGTAGGTGAGGTTGAAGCCGGCCGCGCCGACCACCACCTTGGCGCCGAGGAAGCTCGGCGGCAGCGGAAACGCCGGCCGATCCACGCCGGGGGCGACGAGCCGCCCCTCGGCCGCGAGCGCGACGCGCATCCCCTGCTCGCCGAGGCGCAGGGAGAGTCGGCCGAGGGTCGGCACGAGGGCGGGCTCGCTCGCGACGACGAGCACGTCGACGGGCGACGGCGTGGGCGCGAGGGGCCGGGTAACGGGCCCGAGCGCCTCGGCCGCGACGTCGCGGGGCAGCCAGCCGAGGTGGGGCTCGAGATCGAGCGCCAGCCGGAGCTGCCGCACGCCGCGCAGGAACGACTCGCTCGCGGCGTCCCGGCGGCAGCGGAGCAGGCCCACGCGCGGCGGGCCGGCCGGGCCTTCGCACAGCTCGCCGAGCAAGCCCTCGGGGAAGGTGTCGACGAGGAGCGCACGGACGGCGTGGCGCTCGCAGGTGTCGAGGACGAAGCGGCGCAGGGCCGCGGCGTCGCGCGGCCGCGGACAGGGGACGCAGGGCACCCCGAGGAGCGCCGGCACCTCTACCGCCCTGGTGGGCACGAGCACGCGCGCCTCGGCGCCCGAGCGCTGCAGGGCGGCGGCGAGCACACTGCCCCGTACGGCGTGCCCGCGGCCGCCTCCGAGCGCGTAGACGAGCACGCTCGCGCTCAGGTGCCCTGCCAGGGATCGTCCACGCCGGCGCCGAAGCGACCCTCCTCGTCGAACAGGCGGTAGTCCCCGGGACCGTAGGGGTCGCCGTAGCCTGGGTGGTAGTACCAGTAGAAGTAGGGGTCGTCGCGCAGGTGCACGAGCGACTGCCGCCACCCGGGATCGCGCAGGGCGGTGCGCGCGCAGGCGACGCACACGTCGCGCGTCGCGACGGAGCGGGCGTGGGCGCGGCAGATCGGTCGCTGGCACTGTGCGCAGGCGAGCTCGGCGGCGGCGCGACACGCCTTCTGGAACAGGATCCCCGAGGTCTCGCGGCAGCGACTCATCGGGCGAGCTCCTCGACGAAGAGCATGCCCGCGACGCGCTGCTCGAAGGAGAGCTCGGTCACGCCGAGGAACGCCGCGGCCTCGGGGCGGATGCCCCCGCCGACGGCGCCCACGTCCTTGCCCGCCCGCTTGACCACCATGCGCTCGGCCCCGACGACGACCGTGATCTCCTCGCCGCCGATCTGGCCGCCCGGACCGTGGGTGTCGAGCTCGCCGAGCGGCGTATCGTTGCGAGCCAGCTTGTAGCCGGCACCCTTCTGCTTGGCGGTGGCCACCTCCGTCTCGTCGCCCTCGTAGATCTTGAAGCCGTAGTCCTTGGCCTTGGCCTTGGCCCGCGTGGCGCCCGAGGCGTCGGACACCTTCACGCGGTCGGCCTCGATCTTGAGCTTGCCGCGGTCGACGCCCCCGGCCGAGAGCGCGTAGCCGTCGCCCTTCGGCGTCGCCTCGGCCCACACCGAGCCGTCGCCGAGGACGAGCTCGAACGCGACGCGCGACCCCGGCGCGTGGCGCGCGGTCGCGTCGCCCGCGCCAGCCGCGCCGGAGGCCGCGTCCGAGGAGCATGCACCGACCGTCGCCAGGAGCGTGACCAGCCACCCGAGCCGCATGCCGCGCACCTTACAACAGGGCCCGACCGGCGTGGCGCCCAACCGTCGCAGCCCGACTACGCGAGCGTGCGCCGGAAGCGCACGACGGCGATGGACATCAAGAGCAGGGCGATGCCCGCGAGCGACGCGAGCGGGCGGGCGATGTCGGCCAGGCCCGCGCCGCGCAGCAGGATCGAGCGCAAGATCTCGATGTAGTAGCGCACCGGGTTGAGCCAGGTGATGGGCTGCACCCAGGCGGGCATGGCCTCGATGGGCGTCATCATGCCCGACAGGAGAAAGGACGGGATGATGATGAAGAAGGCCCCCATGAGGGCCTGCTGCTGCGTCTTGGCGAGGGTGCCGACCACGAGGCCGAGCCCGAGCGTGCCGATGAGGTAGACGAGCGCGGCGCCGAAGAGCAGCGGGATCGAGCCGCGCAGCGGCACGTCGAAGACGACGTTGCTGACGACCAGGATGAGGGCCTGATCGACGAGGCCGAAGAGCGCGTACGGCACCGTCTTGCCGATCATGAGCACGACCGGCCGGATGGGCGTCACGAGCAGCTGCTCCATGGTGCCGACCTCGCGCTCGCGCGCCAGGCCCATCGCGGTGACGATGGCGGTCACGATGAGGAGGATCGACGCGCCCGTGGCCGGCACGATGAAGATGCGGCTCTTGAGGGACGGGTTGTAGAGCAGGCGCGGCTCGAGCACGACGCGCGGCACGGCGATCGGCATCCCGGCCGGGAGCCGCTCGAGCGCGAGGCGCGTCGCTGTGAGGAGCGTGTACTGCTCGACGGCTGCGCTCGCGGCGACGCCGCGCACCGGGTCCGAGCCGTCCACCAGCACCTGCACCGTGGCCGGCACGCCGGCCGCCACGTCGCGCCCGTAGCCGCGCCGGATGACGACCGCCACGGTGGCGCGGTTGGCGGTGAGCGCCGCCTCGGCCTCGGCCACCGAGTCGAGCCGCTCGACGACGAAGGTGTCGTCGGCCGCGAGCCCCTCGACGAAGGCGCGGCTCGCGGCGCTCCGGTCGTCGTCGACGACGACCGTGGCGGCGTGGATGAGCTCGATGTTGGCGGCGAAGCCGAGGAGCGTGAGCTGCAGCACCGGGATGCCGAGCACGACCGCCATCATGCGCCGGTCGCGAAAGGCCTGGAGCAGCTCCTTCCGGATGAGCGCGAAGAGCGCGGCGAGGAAGGTGGCGCGCTTCGTCACGCGATCCTCCGGCGGAAGCGCGCGGTCGAGATGGCGATGACCACGACGGCGAAGACGGCGAGCGCGACGGCGTCCCACACGAGATCGCCCGGCTCGACGTCGCGCAGCATGATGCCGCGCACGGCGTGCATGTAGTGCCGCACCGGCAGCACGTTCGTGAAGAGCCGCAGCGCCGGCGGCATGTTCTCGACCGGCATGATGAAGCCCGACAGGAGCACGGCGGGCAGCATCGAGCTCACGGCCGCCACCTGGGTCGCGACCATCTGGCTCTTCGTGACGACGCTGATCATCAGGCCCTGACCGAGCCCGGCCACGAGGAACAGCGACGAGAGGCCGAACAGGAGCGGGATCGAGCCGCGGATCGGCACGCCGAAGAGCCACGTCCCGGCGGCGAGCACCAGGAGCATCTGGATCATCGCGACGCCGAAGTAGGGCAGGAGCTTGCCGAGCACGATCTCGATGCGCCGCACCGGCGTCGCGAAGAGCTGCTCCATGCTGCCGCGCTCCCACTCGCGCGCCACCGTGAGCGCCGTCAGGAGCACCGACATCATGGTCTGGATGACGGCGACGAGCCCCGGCACGAGGAAGAGCGCCGACTTCGAGGCCGGGTTGTAGAGCGCGCGGACGCGTGCCTCGACGGCGTCGGGCGTGGCGCCGAGCGCCCGGGCGGCGAGCTGACGGTCGACGAGCACGGTGAAGCGCGCGGCCGACGCCAGCACCGTGTTGGTGGTGGAGTTGTCGGCGGCGTCGACCAGGACCTGCACCGGGGCGGTCTCGCCACGCGCGAGCGCGTCGGCGAAGCCGCGCGGCACCACCACGCCGACGCTCGCCGCGCGGCGCCGGAAGGCGGGCTCGATCTGCTCGGCCGAGTCGAGGTCGCCCACGCGCGTGAAGCTCGGCCCCGAGAACAGGCGCGCGACCGTCTCGCGGCTCTGGCTCGTGTGGTCCTGATCGACCACGAGGACGGGAATGCGGTCGACGTCGAAGGAGATCGCGTAGCCGAAGAGCGCGAGCATGATGAGCGGCATGCCGACCGCGAAGTAGAGCGTGCCGAGGTCGCGGAAGATGTGCATGACCTCCTTCAGCGCGACGGCGCCGATGCGGCGCACGACGCCGCGCAGGCCCGAGCCGCGGCGGCGCGCGCGGCTCATGCCGTCTCCGCCTTGCGTCCCGCGACCGCGAGAAAGACGTCCTCGAGCGTGGGCGCTATCTCCTCGCCGACCGGCTGCTCGGCGCCGGCCGCGAGCGCCGCCTGCACGAGCGCCTCGGTGCCCGGCGCGTCGTCGGCGCAGCGCACGTGCAGCCCGGCGCCGAAGGGCTCGATGGAGCGCACGTACGGCAGGGCCGCGAGGGCGGCGCGCGGCAGGCGCCGGCCGCGGAGCGCGAAGGTGCGCCCGGGCACGAACGCGCGCTTGAGCTCGCGCGGCGTGTCGAGGGCGACGAGCGCGCCGTCGACCATGAGCCCGACGCGCGCGCAGTACTCGGCCTCGTCCATGTAGTGGGTGGTCACGAACACCGTCGTGCCCGACGCCGCGAGGGTGCGGATGATGCGCCAGAAGTTGCGGCGTGCCTCCGGATCGACGCCGGCCGTCGGCTCGTCGAGGAACACGACGGGCGGGGCGTGGATGAGCGCCGTGGCGAGCGCGAGGCGCTGGCGCATCCCGCCGGGCAGCGCGCCGGCGGGGCGCGGATCGTCGGGCGCGAGATCGACGTCGCCGAGCAGCTCGCGCGCGCGGGCGAGGCGCGCCTTGCGCGGGATGCGGTAGGCGCCGCCGAAGAAGTCGAGGTTCTCCATCGCCGTGAGGTCGGGATAGAGCGAGAAGCGCTGCGACATGTAGCCGACCGAGAGGCGCACGCCCTCGGCGTCGCGCCCGACGTCGTGACCGGCGACGACCGCGTGCCCCTCGGTCGGCGACAGGAGTCCGCACAGGATGCGGATGGTGGTCGATTTCCCGGCGCCGTTGGCCCCGAGGTAGCCGAAGATCTCCCCGCGCTCGACGCTGAACGAGACGCCGCGCACGGCCGTGAAGGTGCCGAAGCGCTTCACGAGCGCGCGCGCCTCGAGGATGACGCTCACGCCGCCTCCGCCCCGGCGCGCGCCGCGAGCGAGAAGTAGAGGTCCTCGAAGTCGGGCACGCTCGGCGCGACGCTCGCGCCGCGCGCCTCGAGGCCGGCCGTCACCTCGGCCGCGCTCGCCGGCGCGACGAGGGCGCGCACGCGCTCGCCCGCCGGCGTGACCGCGAGCACACCGGGGTGGGCCTCGAGGTAGGCGTCGAGCGGCGCGCGGTCGGCGGCGCGCGCCTCGAGCACGACGTCGGCGCAGGCGCGCACGAGCGCGGTCGGCTCGCCGCTCGTCAGCACCTTGCCGCCCGCGAGCAGGCAGACCCGCCCGCAGCGCGCGGCCTCGTCCATGTACGGCGTCGAGACGAGGACGCCCATGCCCTCGGCGACGAACTCGTAGAGCAGCGCCCAGAGCTCGCGCCGGCTCACCGGATCGACGCCGTTGGTCGGCTCGTCGAGCACGAGCGCGCGCGGGCGGTGCAAGAGCGCGCAGGCGATGGCGAGCTTTTTGTACATGCCGCCCGACAGCGCCGCGGCCGGGCGATCGCGGGCCGCCTCGAGCTGGGTAATCGACAGCAGGCGCGCGCGCCGCTCGCGCAGCTCGGCGCGCGACAGCCCGAACAGGTGCGCGAAGAAGCGCAGGTTCTCGTCGACCGACAGATCGCCGTAGAGCGCGAACTGCTGCGGCATGTAGCCTAGCTGCTCGCGCGCGTCGGCGCGGGCGCGGCGCCACGGCACGCCGTCGACGAGCGCCTGGCCGGCGTCGACGTCGATGAGCCCGGTGAGCGCGCGGATGAGCGTCGTCTTGCCGGCGCCGTCGGGCCCGACCAGGCCGAGCAGCTCGCCCGGCGCGAGCGCGAGCGACACGCCGTCGAGGGCCGTGACACCGGCGAAGCGGCGCACGACGCCGCGCGCCTCGAGCAGCGCCGGCGGCGGCTCGGGCGGGGTCAAGGCTGGGTCCCGGTGAGGACGACCTCGGCGGGCATCCCGGCGCGCAGCTCGCGCTCGGGGTTGTCGAGCGTGATCTCGACCGCGTACACGAGCCGGTCGCGATCCTCGCGCGTCTGCACGTTGCGCGGGGTGAACTCGGCCTCGCTCGCCACGCGCCGCACCGTCCCGGAAAAGACGCGCGCCGGGTACGCGTCGACGCGCACCTCGGCCTCGGCGCCGATGCGCGCGCGCCCGAGTTCCGCGTTCGGCAGGAAGAAGACCGCCTTCACGGTGGCGAGATCGATGAGCGTCAAGACGCGCGCGCCCGGCCCGAGCACGGCGCCCGGCTCGTGCAGCCGGCCGACGATGGTGCCGGCGTGCGGCGCCACGAGCACGCACTCGCGCACGGCGAGCTCCACGCGCGCGACCTCGGCCTCGGCGGCCGCGAGGCCGGTCCTGGCGAGCTCGACCTGGGCGCTCGCGCTCGCGATGGTCGACGACTGCGCCTTGGCCGAGAGGCTCGCCGCCCCGACGCTCGCGCGCGCCGCGCGCGACTCG
Source organism: Myxococcales bacterium (assembly GCA_016212965.1). Lineage (GTDB taxonomy): Bacteria > Myxococcota_A > Polyangia > Polyangiales > Polyangiaceae > JACRDA01. Next base: position 7,833 of record JACRDA010000173.1, on the reverse strand, counting down.
GCCTCGAGCCCCTTGTGCGCGGTGTCGGCGGACTCGAGATCGACGGTCGTGGCGGCACCCTCGCTCGCGAGTGCGCTCGCGCGCTCGCGGTTGCGCGCGGCCTGCTGGCGCTGGATGTCGAGCGCGCTCTGGTGCGCGGCGGCGACGGCGACCTGCGCGCCGGCGGCGGTGGCCACGTCCTTGGCGCTCGCCACCGCCGCCTCGGCCACGGCGCCCTGCGCCTCGGCCTGCTTCACGCGCGCGCGCGCGACCGCGAGCGCGGCCGACTGGTCGTCGCAGTCGAGCTTCGCCACGACCTGCCCGGCCGTGACGGTGTCGCCCTCTTCGACGAGCACCTCGGCGAGGCGCCCGCCCACCTTGGTCGCGACGACGAGCTCGGTGCCCTCGAGCGTGGCGGAGCCGCCGGAAGGGGCGTCCTTGTAAGCGTTCTGCGCGTGCACCCGGTAGGCGATCACGATCGAGAGGGCGATCACGAGCAGCGCGCCGGCGATCAGCTGTTTCTTCATCGCAGCGACCTCGGTTAGTAAGTACTTACTTGCGCTGTTTGGCGGGCCGTGTCAAGGTCCGGTCGATGGCGAAGAAGCCCGCGCCCGCGCGGCCCGCGCCCCGGTCGAGCGCGCGCCAGGCGTCTGCGCGCACGACCTCGCACCGGGCGCCGGACGGCGGACCGACGCCGGTCGGCGGCGAGCACGCCGCGGCGCCGTCCGAGACCGAGCGCCGCATCCTCGCCGCAGCGCTCGATCTGTTCGCCGAGCGAGGCTACGCGGCGACCACCACGGCGGCGATCGCCAAGCGCGCGGGCGTAGCGGAAAAGACGCTCTTCGCGCGCTTCGGCACGAAGGACCGCCTGTACGGGCGCATCCTCGATCCGGCCGCGCTCGAGCTCGCCCTGCCCGAGGCGATCGACGGCGTGCGCGAGACCTTCGCCTTGCCCTGGGGCTCGGCCCCGGCCCTGCTCGACGCGTTCCTGCACAACCGGCTCGCGTTCGTACGGAAGCACCCCGCCAAGCTGAAGCTCATCGCGCAGGCGCTGCTCCTGCACCCCGAGCGCACCGAGCTTTTCGTCGGCGCCTTTCGCGAGCTGCTCGAGCCGCGCGTGGAGCAGGCCCTGACGGCGCTCGAGCGCGCCGGCGAGATCCGCCCGCTGCCGCACCGGTCGCTCGCGCGCATCGTGCTCACGGTGAGCGTCGGCTACATGCTCGCGCGCTTCGTGCTCCGCCCCGACGCCGACTGGGACGACGAGGCCGAGATCGCGACGCTCATCGACGTGCTGGTCAATGGCGTGCGGCCGCGCGCCTCACCCCCAGGTCCGCCCTAGCCGCGGGCAGTCACGGCACCTGGTCCGGCACGAGTCCCGCAACCTAACTTAGGTTCGGGGGTTTGTGGCGGACCCGGACGCCCCCACTCCGCCACAAGTGCCGCAACCTAACTTGGGTTCGGGGGTTTGTGGCGGACCCGGACGCCCCCACTCCGCCACAAGTGCCGCAACCTAGCTTAGGTTCGGGGGTTTGTGGCGGACCCGGACGCCCCCACTCCGCCACAAGTGCCGCAACCTAACTTAGGTTCGGGGGTTTGTGGCGGACCCGGACGCCCCCACTCCGCCACAAGTGCCGCAACCTAACTTAGGTTCGGGGGTTTGTGGCGGAGCCGCACAATCGGGCCACGGCCCGCAACGGCGGTCGGGCCCGCGCGGCGCGCCGCCCGGCGAGCGCGCTGCTATAGGGCTGCTCGATGAGCGAGGCTCCCCTGGCGTTGCCCGAGCTGACGGCGGCCGTGTCCGCCGTCGGCGCGCGTCGCAAGGACGGCCTGCGGCGCCTCGGCCCGAAGAGCCTCGCCTTCGCCGCCGCCGCGCGGGCCGGCGTGCCCGTCCCGCCCACCTGGGCGCTCCACGCGGGCCACTTCGACGCCTTCATCGCCGCCGCGGTGCCCCGGCGCCACGATCTGCGCGCGCTCGTGCGCGCGGCGACGAGCCGGCAAGGCGACGAGCGCTGCGCCCGCGCCTACGCGCGCATGGCGGCCGAGCCGCTGCCCGACGCCCTCGTCGCGGGCCTGCGGGCCTTCTGGCTCGCCCGGGAGCCGGGCGCGCGGCTGTGCGTCCGACCGAGCCCCGCCTTCGAGGGCGAGACGCTCGACGCCGCCGACCCGACGCTCGAGGCCGTGCACGGGGTGGCGAGCGAGACCGAGCTCGTGACGGCCGTGCACGATCTCTTCGCGCGTACCGTGACGGCCGCCGCGGTCGCGGGCCTCGCCGCCGCCGGCGTGCGCGAGCCGTCGCTCGCCCTGCTCGTGCAGCCCGAGCTCGACGCGGCGCTCGTCGCCCACGTCGACCGCCACCCTGCGAGCGCGCGCCGCACGGTCGACGGCGAGCTCCACGGCGACTTCCGGCTCACCGTCGCTCGTCCGCGGCGCCCGAGCGGTGGGGGCCCGCCCGCTCCATCCGCGGTCGGCTACGTCGTGCGCGTGCGCGCCGACCGGCCGGCGGAGGTGGCGAGCGCGGAGGCGGGCGTCGAGCTCTGCGCCGCCGCCGTGGCCCTCGGCGAGGAGGTCGGGAGCGGAGGCGAGGAGCCGCTACCGTGGCTCGCTCCGCACGCAGGCGCGCTCGTGCGCCAGCTGTGCCGGCTCGCCGAGCGCTGCGAGGGCGAGGTCGGCCGGCCGGTGCGCGCCACCTTCCACGTCGCGCCTCCCCCCGCCGCGCCCGGCGGCGCAGGGCCGGAGCTCTGGCTCGTGTCGCTGCACGAGAGCGGCCACCTGCCGCTCTGGCGCGAGGCGACGACCGGCTACGTCGAGCTCCGCGCCGCGACGCCCGGCGCCGAGCCGCCGACGACCCTGTCGGTCTCGACCTCGGTGCACCTCGGCGAGCGGGCCCTGCGCGCCGCGCTCGGCGCGTTCCGCAGCGCGCCCGACGCCGAGCCGAGCCTGCTCCTCGAGGCCCACGGTCGACCCTACCTCGACGTGACGCGCCTCGCCGCCGCGCTCGCCGACGTTCCGACGGCGGGCGCGCTCGGCCTCTACCACGCGCTCGGGGGGCCGCGCCCGACGAGCGCCGCGCCGGCGCCCCACCTCGGAGTGGCGGCGCTCCTGCGCCTGCCGCTCGTGGCGGCGGGCGGGATCGCCCAGCAGCTGCGGCTCGAGAGCCGCGTGGCGGAGCTCGAGCGGGTCGTGGAGCGCGATTTCCGCGGGATGCAGGATCTCGACCTCACGCTCCTGCCCGACGACGCCATGGCGACGACGCTCGCGGCCGCCGAGGCCGTGCTCGCGAAGAGCGCCACCTTGTGGGCGGAGTGCTCGGCCGGTCAGCTCGGGCACCTGTTCGCCATCGACGCGCTCGTGCGCCGGCGCCTCCCCGACGCGCCCCCCGACGTCGCCTACGCGCTCACCGCGGGCGCGGGCAACCTGCTCGGCGCCGCCCTCGCGCTCGCCGTGTCCCGCGTCGCCGCAGAGGTCCGGCGCGATCCGGTCGCGCGGGAGCGCTTCGCGGCGGCACCGCTCACATCGCTCGCCGATCTCTCGGACGGGCCGGGACGCGGCGCCGTCGGGCAGCTCGTGGCGACCTTCGGCGATCTCTGCCTCGGCGCCGGCGAGCTCGCCGCACCGCGCTGGCGCGAGGACCCGCGCGATCTGCTCGCCATGCTGCGGCTCGCCGTGCTCGCCGGCACGACGGCCGAGGATCCGGTGAACCGCGCGCGCGCCCTCGCGGACGGCGCGCTCGCCCGCTCGGAGCCCGCCCTCGGCCCGGTCGCTCGCCGCCTGCTCTGGAGCCTCACCGCGAGCCAGCGCAAGCTCGCGCGCCTGCGCGTGGGCGTCGACCGGGCGCTCTACCGCGCGCTCGCGCTCGTGCGCCGGGTCGTGCTCGACGTCGATCGCCGCCTGCGGCGCCTCGACGGCGCGGTGCCGCGCGGCGGTGCCTTCCATTGCACGATGCCGCAGCTCGCCGCCGCCCTGAAGAGCGGCCGGCCGGAGCTCGCCGAGCTCATGCGCATGCGCATGCTCGAGCGCGAGCTGCGCGCGGACCGGCCGCCGCTCGCCTTCGTCGGCGCGCCCCCGCGCGGACCGGCGCGCTTCGAGCGCACGGCACCGCTCGAAGGCATCGGCGCGAGCGAGGGCGTCGTCGAGGGCACGGCGCTCCTGCTCCCCGACGGCCGCCCGCCCGGGCGCATGGACGCGGGCCAAATCGTCGTCCTCGGCTCGGTCGATCCGGCGCTCGCGCCGCTGTTCGCGCTGGCACGCGGCGTCGTCGCCGAGGCCGGTGGGGCGCTCGGCAGCGGCGCCGAGGTGCTGCGCGAGCTCGCCGTGCCCGCCGTGGTCGGAGTGCGCGGGGCGCTCGGGCGCATTCGCCCGGGCGAGCGGCTGCGCCTCGACGGCCGCCGCGGCACCATCGAGCGACTCGCCGCACTGGGGGCGCGCGTCGGGGGCGACGGGTGACGCCCGAGCTCGACTGGATCGTGGGCGCCGACGAGGACGCGATCGTCGTCGTCGCAGAGCGGGACGGCATCGTCCTCGCCGCCAAGCCCGCCGGCATCCCGACCGAGCCCGAGCGCGGCCACGCGAGCTCGCTCGTCGCCGGGCTCGCGGCGCGGCTCGGAGGCGCCACAGCGCACGCCGCGACCCGCCTCGATCTCGGCGTGAGCGGCCTCGTCGTCGCGACGCTCGGCCCGGACGCGGCGCGGCGCTTCGAGCGCCTGCGGCAGCAGGGCCACGTGCACAAGCGCTACCTCGCCGTGGCGCACGCGGCCGGCGCCCTGCCCGAGCGCGGGACGTGGGACACGCCGCTCGGCAGCGAGCGCGACGGGCGCGGCAAGCTGCGCGCGAGCGCCCGGGTGGCCGAGCGACGCCGCGCGGTGACCCACTTCGAACGGATCGCGACCGCGGGGCCAGCCGCCCTGCTCGGGCTCGTGCCCGAGACCGGGCGCATGCACCAGCTCCGCGCCCACGCGGCGCTCGCGGGCGCACCGCTCTACGGCGACCGGCTGTACGGAGGCCCGACGACCCTCACCGACCCGTCGGGCACGGTCACGGCACTCGGCCGCGTGCTCCTGCACGCCTTCGAGCTCGTGCTCGAGGGTCTGTGCCGCGCGCGCGCGCCCGTGCCAGCGGAGCTCCGGAGCGCGTGGCGCACGCTCGGCGGAGCCGACGCCGACTGGCCCGCTGGCTGATCGGGCGGAGCGCCCGCGCTCTCAGCCGCCGGCGAGGTGGATGACGCCGCAACCGATGCGACCGCCCGCGTTGCCGACCGGCTGGCCCCCGTCGTCCTGCTTCTCGTGCACGATGATCGAGCGGCCGACGAACGAGTTGGGCTCGCCCGCGACGAGGGTCGCGCCCTTGACCACGATCTCGTGGCTGCCCGTGCCGTCCTTACCCACCTCGATGTTGCCGAGGTCGCCGAGGTGGCGCTCGCCATCGGGCAGCCCGTGCGGATGATTGGCGGGGTTGAAGTGCCCGCCGGCGCTCTTGGCGTCGGGCGCGCTGCAGTCGTCCTTCTCGTGGACGTGGGTGCCGACCTTGCCCGGAGGCGCGCCGGTCACCTTCAGGACGACCTTCACGCCGCCGTCGACCGCGGTGAGCACGGCCGTGCCGGCGAGCTTCGAGCCGCTGCGGGCCTCGAGGGTCACCGTGATCTCGGTCGGGGCCGCGGGCACCGGTGCGGGCGGCGGCGACGCGACCGGTGCGACGACCGAGGAGGCGGCCGCCGTGGCGAGAGGCTGGCCCGTGGGCGCGGGGGGATTGGTCGGGGTCTTGCCGTGGCAGGCCGCGACGAGCGCGGCGACCGGCGCGGCGTACGTGACGATGCGGAGCGTTCTCAAGGGCGATTCTCCTGGTCTCGGGTGGGGCGGAACGTACGTCGCCCCGGGCCGCCGCACAACGAAACCTGACGTTACGGCATCGCTGTCCGCGGCCCTGTGATTCGTTGTGATACAAAACTGTCCTTCGTGTATCACGGCGTGCTACATCCAATCCATGTCGCCGCCCGCTCGACGGTCCATCGCACGCATCCACGACGTCGATCTGCACTGGACGGAGGTCGGGCAGGGCCGGCCGCTCGTGCTCCTGCACGGGCTCACCGATTCCCACCTCACGTGGAGCCGCGTGGCTCCGCAGTTCGCCGCGACGCACCGCGTGCTCGCGCCCGATCTCGCCGGCCACGGGCTCTCGGGCCGACCCGACGCGAGCTACGCGCTCGCCTGGCACGCCGAGGTGATGGGTGCCTGGCTCGACGCCCTCGGGCTCGACGACATCGACCTCGTCGGGCACTCCTTCGGCGGCGGCGTCGCGCAGTGGCTCGTGCTGACCCACGCCGCGCGGATCCGGCGCCTCGGACTCGTGGCGGCGGGCGGCCTCGGGCGCGAGGTCAGCCTTGCGCTCCGGCTGTGCTCGCTGCCGGGGGTGGTCGAGCGGCTCGGCCAGCCCTTCATGCGGCTCGGCACGCGGCTCGGCATCGCGGCGGCGGGCTGCGCCTACGAGCCCGAGGAGCTCGACGCGCTCTGCCGGATGAACGACCGGCCCGGCAGCGCGCGCGCGCTCGCGCGCACCGTGCGCGACGTCATCGATCTCGGCGGCCAGCACCGCCACTTCCTCGACCGCGCCGGGGAGGTCGAGAGCCTGCCCCCGATCGCCGTCTTCTGGGGCGACCGCGACCCGGTGATTCCGATCGAGCACGGCCGGCGCACGGCCGCCTTCCTCGAGGGCGTCGTGCTCACGCGCTTCGAGGACTGCGGCCACTTCCCGCACCGCGAGCACCCCGGGCCCTTCGGCGCGGCCCTGCGCGACTTCGTCGACGCCCCGAGCCACCCGCGGGCGACCCTGCGCCGGACGCTGCTCGTCGCAGCGCGCCGCCCCCGACGCAGCCTCTGGCGCCGGGTCCTCGAGCGCGCGCGCGGCTGGCTGCGGTGGCGGCGACCGCGAGCGGCCGCCCCCGGGGCCGAGGCGGTGGCCCATGCGCCCTACGGCGCGCGCAGGCTCCGCACCGGCTCCGACGGCACGACGTCCGGCGGAGGCGCTCCGGCCGGCGCCGCCGGGGGCGGAGTCGACTCGAGGTAGCGGCGCAGATCGGGCACGGCGATGGCGGCCATCTGGAGCAGCTGGGCGTTGTGGTCCTCGGGCCGGATGCCCGCGTAGCCCCGCACCGTGAGCCCGCCCCAGTGGCCCTCGCTCAGCTGCCGTAGCTTGGCGAGGGTGCGCGCCGGGAAGCTCTCGAGCGTCGAGCGCAGGGGCTCCATCTCGACGGCGCGCTCGAGCGGGGACTCCGCGACGCCGAGGCCCTGGAGCAGGGCGCCGAGGGCCTGGGTGGTGCTGCCCATGTCGCCCGCGCTCGGGATCTCGGAGTGCGTGAGCAAGAGCATCTTGTCGCCGCGCATGGCCTCGCGCGCGAGCTCCACGAGGGGCTCGATCTCCTGCACGTTGAGCGCGCCACTGCCGTCGAGCCGGCCCTGCACGCCGTCGAGCACGACGACGGCCGCGACGCGCGCGCGGTGCTCGGGCTGGCGGATGATCTGCATGACGGCGCCGTAGCCGGCGCTCCACGAGCTGAGCGCCACGCGCCGCACGCGCGCGCCGCGCAGGCCGCGCTCGGCGAGCAGGGCCTCGCTCCGGTCGACGATGCCGGCGAGATCGCGCGGCGAGGCGAAGCGCCCGAGGTAGCTCCGCATGCCGTTGCCCGCGTTGACGAGCACGACGGCCGCGTTGAGACCGGCGACGGCGCAGCTCTCCTCGACCACGTCGGGGTTGCCGTGGAAGTGCACGACGAGGTCGTAGCTGCCGTCGGCCGACGCGAACGACGGCGGCAGCGTGAGGAGGTAACCGACGATGGGGCTGCGCCCCTCGCGGCGCAGCTCGGCG
>JACRDA010000171.1 GCA_016212965.1 Myxococcales bacterium | reverse complement strand
GAACTCGCAGTGTTGCCGGTTCTCCAGGTGCGCCCCGATGGCACGTTTCAGGTGAAACGGTGACGCCCCGTGACGGCACGTATCATCTCGATATTCTTAGGCTAAATGCTAAGTGCTAAGCGCTAATCGCTTGATTTGGGCCTAGACTCGCCCGCGGTGGCGCTCGGACACGAGCCACGCCCGGTATTCGACGAGGCGCGCTCGCCACGCCGCTCGCACCGCCGGCTCTGCCTCGAAGCGCTGTTGCCAGTGCCGATCGAGCGCGTCTCGCGCTCCGTGTGGAACACCGAAGCGCCCCTCGGTCGCCGTGACGGCGTGAGGCTCCGGGTACTCCGCGCAGAGTGCGCACAGCGAAGCATACTGCTCGACTGTCAGTGCGACCGGGACGGGCTCGTACGTCGGGTGGCCTCCCCGTGCACGCTCGAACGGGAGCGCGTCGCTGGCGCCCCAGATGGCCTGAAGGTCGAGTGCCTGCGTCTCGTCGATGGACGCACGTGGCGACGCTGCGGCGAGCTCCGCGACTCCCTCGAGAGCGCGGCTCGGCACCGCCGCGCCTGAAGGGCTCGGGTGCGCCGCCAACTCGGAGGCAGCCCCGATCGAGCGCTCGTGATGCGCCGAGAGCGCGCGAAAGTCCGCGTGAAGCGCCGGATCGCCGCGCAGGCGTTCGCGCCACACGCGCTCGAGGGCCTCTCCGCTTTCGAGGCTCAGTCCGTGCCGAGCGAACGCTTCCCTCCGTGCCGTCGGCCGGGCGCGGAGCTCGCCAGCGAGCCGCGCAAACGCAACGAGGTCGAGTGCGGGACCATCCGGCGGAGCGCAAGCGGCGGGCGCCGGTGCTCGATCGACCGAGCCGCTCACTTGCCTCGCGGCAGGTGAAGCCACGAGCCGAGGCTCTTGGAGACGCAGGGCAGGCAGGGTCGGCTCCGAGCGCTCGGCCTGCGCGGCCCGCTCAACCGCGCGCTCGGCGAGCGCTGGGTCCTCGGCCAACCTGCGCTCCCAGAGGCGTCCGAGCCGAGCGAGATCGTTCGGGACGAGCGCGTGCTCCCGCAGCAGTGCGGTCACGTCCCGCTGCCGCCCGGCAAGCGCGAGGAAGCTCGCCCACGCGTCGATCTCCTCGTCGAGCGGCGGTGCGCGCCGAGAAAGGCGGTCCTGCGCTTCGACGAGTCGCGCCTGGTAGCGAGCCAGGGCCTCGCCACCGCGCGCCAGGAGCGGCCGAAATCCGAGCTCGGCTCGCCGCCAGGTTGCGGCATCGAGACCTTCGAGCGTCAAAATGTGTGCGAGCAGGAAGCCCTCAGCCTGGCCCGCGACGACGGCTGCGAACTGGAGCAGCGGCACGCCGGCGTAGGTCGGCTCGACTGTGCTCGAGTGCGGTTCTGGGGTGGTCATGAGGACGAAGGGGGCGAGCGGGGCGGCGTCTGCGGCCTAGGATGGGATTGCAGCACGCGACGGCCGGCGTCTGCAAGCTGGGAGCCCACATGTGGCGCTTCTCGCTCGGCGACGCTGGGCAGGATGGCACATGTCCACTATCGTGGCGCCATGGGAAAGCCCGGGGCGAAGCGCGACGACGAGGTCGTGGCGGTCGACACGCATATAGTCATGATCCCGTCACCCGCAGGCCCCGTGCCCACGCCCCTACCCGCACCGTTCGCGGGCAAGCTCGGCAGCGAGCTCAGCGCGGACGTGCTCATCGAGCACAAGGCTGCCGCGACCGTGGGAAGCGTCGCCACGAACGACCCACCGCACGTCCCCGCTGGAGGTCCGTTTCAGCAGCCCCCGACGAACCGCGCCTCCGTCGAGAGCGGCAGCGATACGGTCCTCATCAACCACAAGAGGGCCGCGCGCTCCGGCGATGCAGCGACCACCTGCGACGATCTCGGCAGCACGCGCACGGGCCTCGTCATCGCGAGCGGGAGCGTGCTCGTGGGGGACTGACCTCGGTGGCCCACCCTGCAGCTGCACGAGCATGCGCCGTGGAGGTCGAGCGCGCGGAGGACATGATGCGCCGCGGCCGGCGGCGTCTCGAAGCCGAAGGCCGGGACCTCGCCCCACGCCTCGCCGAGCAGTGCCGACCAGAGCCGCCCGAACGGACCCGCGTCGTAGTCCTTCGTGCCGCGCACCTCCGCCAGGATCTGCACGGTGCTATGGAGTGGCAGTGGGAGGCATCGTTGCGTGTGCCGTTCGCAGCTCAGCGCCACACGACCCGCACGCCGTAGGCCGAGAGTGCCGGATCCTTCGACACGAGCGCGAGCCCCTCGAGCTCGGCCTGCGCAACCAGAAACCGGTCGAACGGGTCGCGGTGGTGCGGCGGTAGCGCTCGCACTGCCTCTGCGTGGCGCACGGTGATGGGAAGCTCGGTGAACCCATAGTCGGCGAGGACGTCCGCGACGGTGCCGCGCGCGACGATCTTGCCGAGCGCCGTCTTGATGGCGATTTCCCACGCCGAAGCAGCGCTGACGAAGACGGCGTCGGCGGCCTGGATCCGCCGTTCGACGTAGGCCGGGAGGCTGCCCTCGTCCCACCACAGCAGGGTGTGTGTGTAAATTCTTCGAGAACTTGGGCCATCACGTCAGAGCTGCAGGGCTGGCGCGATCGCGCTTGAATCGCCTCGCTGCCCGTCTCATACTGGCCGGGTGTTCAGCTCCAGAGGCGACGGGCTGAGCCGGGAGGACTCCCATGAGTGACGCACCCAAGGATCCGAAGCTCGCAGCGAAGGAGCGCGCACGCGAGCTCCGCCACCAGGCGTGGCAGCGGCAGAAGGAGCGCCAGGCCCACGATCCGAGGCTCCTCGCGCTGAAGGAGGCCGCCCGCGAGCGGCGCAAGGCGGCGTACCGGGCAGCGAAGGAGCGGCACACGGCGGCCGCCGGCGAGAAGAAGCGCGCGGCCAAGGCCGAGCAGGCGCAAGCCCGCGCCGCGGAGCGGACAGCCGCCGAGCGGGCGCTCATCGGGGCGCTGCGACCGCCGCGCCCGTCCGAGCCGGTAGGGGTGCAGCTCGCCGGAGATCCCTGGACGATCAACTGAAGACGTACCACGCGACGCGTTGTCGGCTCGCCGCGCTCCTCGGCACGACCGTCGCCGTCGAGGGCGAGGCGCGCCGCAAACGCGCCTCTGCTACGATTCGCGCATGGTCACGGCGGCACGCACCCCGACGCCGCTCCGCGCGCGCCTCGACGCGCTCCCGGAGGGCCAGAAGGGTGAGATCATCGACGGCGAGCTCTTCGTACAGCCGCGTCCGCGCTTCCGCCACGCACGCACGACGGGCTTCGTGGCGCACCACATCGGCGGCGCCTTCGACTTCGACGAGGGCGGTCCCGGAGGCTGGTGGATCGTCCCCGAGCCGGGCATCGAGCTCCCCGGAGCGCCCGAGGTGTCGCCCGACGTCGCGGGCTGGCGGCGCGAGCGCATGCCCGAGCCTCCCCCCGAGGGCGAGCCCCTGCGCCTCGCACCGGACTGGGTGTGCGAGGTGCTGTCACCGAGCAACCGGCGCTGGGATCTGAACAAGAAGTTCCCGTTCCACGCGCGCGTCGGAGTGGCCTGGCTGTGGGTCGTCGACCCGCCCGTCGAGACCATCTGCGTGCGGACCCTCGTCGCGGGCAGCTGGAAGGTCGTGCGCGAGGTGGTCGGCGGCGAGCCGTGCGCGCTCGAGCCCTTCGAAGCGATCGAGCTGCCGCTCGGGCGGCTGTGGCTGTCCGCCGTGGAGCGCTAGCTCGCGCAACGGCGGCGTACCCCCACGCTTCATGAACACCGCCGTGGAAGTGCTCCTCGATCGCCTCGCCTGCTCCGGCGACTGGCGAACGCTCGTGCACACGGTTCTCACTCGTGCTCGCAAGCAGTACGCACCGGCGGACCTCAGGACGGCGATCCTCGACTGGGTGCTTCGTGAAGACCTGCCGGCGGTCCTCGAAGCGAGAGGACACGCGGACGCCGCGGCTCGCGTTCGCTCCATGGGCGCGGCGTTCGACGCGGCGGACGTCGCCGCCCGCCGAGACGCGCGACGGGCGATGCTGGGGTTGCTGCCGGAGATCACGAAGAGCCTCCGAGCGTCGGACCCCGTGGCGGCCGAAGCCTGCGTTCGTGCAGAGCGCTGCGCGTCGTACGGCGAGCTCCACCCCGTCGGCAACAACCTCCGTCATTACCTCTCCTGGGTCGAGAACGAGGCCGAACGGAGCGCGTCGACCTTGCGCTTGTTCGCGACGCTTGCCGGCGACGCCGCCCAAGGGAAGTCCGCGGTGCTCATCCACCTCACGACCGGTGAAGCGGTGGCCCTCTGGGTGACGCTGCGCGGCCCGAAGGGCGAGCTCGCGGACAACGCGCAGCGCCTCAGGGAGCGCGTGCCGCCGGAGATCGCGGCGGAGGTAGGACTGGTCGACCCCCAGGGCGAGCCCGCGCGCGGCTTCGCCGCCGTGACGCCCGCGCACGTTCTCCGGATGGTTTTGCTCCGCCACGTCGCATGTTCCCTCGGCCAACTGCGAGCCGACACGGGGACCGCGTTCCTGCGGGGCGGCGTCGCGTCGGGGACCTCCTTCTATCGCGGCCGCGGCGGCCCGGACTGCGTCGTCGGCTGGAACGAGCACGGCGTCGTGGGTCTTTCGTTCGAGAGGAGCGCGCCGCGCGGAGAGCTGGGCGTCGCTCGTGAGGCTGACGAGGCCGCGGCGTTGTTCGAGACGATCCCCGCCCCGCTCGAAGCCCCCGCGACGGCAGTCCGCGAGACCGCGGCGCGCTTCGTCAGGCCTGCACACCTGCACCGCGTCGCATCGGCGTTCTGGATCACCTCCGTTGCGCGTCGCTGCGCGGGAGCAACCGCCAAGCCCGACCGCGAGCCGATCGACGCGCTCTTCGGCTCGGCGCGCGAGGCCCTCGACGGCGCCGCGGGCTGGAGGGAGCTCTGCAGCCTTACGCCCGAGCAAGGCGAGCTCGCCTGGCGGCTGGCGCAGCGCGCAGCCGCCGGCGGAGGCGACCTCACCGACGAAGAGACGGATGTCGTGCTCGCGATCGCGCCGGATGCGGACGACAAGTACCGCTTCGCATTGTCGTTGGAGGCAGCGGAGACCGCGCGCGCTGATCTCGGCAAGGTCGGGCTCGCGTGGAACGTGCCCCGCGCGCGGATCGAGGCGGAGAAGTCGGCGCTTCGGGCGGAGCGGCCGCCGAGCTCGGCACCGGAAGTCGAGGCGCCCGAGGCGCCCGCCTCTCACTCCCGTGGCGTCCGTGCGAGGTCCTCTGCGACACGCCGGAACACGAGGCAGGCTTCACCGTTGTCGCGCCCGGCCGCGCCTTCGCAGTAGAGCGCCATGAGCGGCGGCAAGTCCGCGCGCATGGCGTCGAGGCAAGCGGGGCGCGCGGGGCCGACGCGGGTCGCGAGCACGTGGAGCGACTCGAGGTAGAGCTGGGCAGCGAACACGCCCGCCTCCGACCCCGCACCCTCGAGCGCCACGTCCCGGAAGCCGATCGCCGCCTCCTCCCAATGCTGCGCCTCGAAGTAGCTCCGCGCGCGACCGAACCCGACCTCGGCGTAGGCTTCGACGGCCGCCGGGTCGTTCGGAGCGGGCTCGACGGCGCACAGGTAGCGTCCGAACGCGGCGAGCATGCCCTCCGCTGCGGCCGTCAATGGGCGCGGCGCGAAATCCGCGCTGGTCCGGCGGCGCTCATCGCGCAGCAGCTCACCCTTCGTCGCGCGATCCAGGCGGCTCAGCTGGTACACGGCCTGGTGACAGAGCACCGAGGCGTAGGCCGCCTCGGCCGCGAACGGACCGGTCGAGTCGATCGTCACGACGGCATCGAAGGCCGGCCCGCAGCGCTCCCAGTCCTTGGCGAAGTAGAGCAGATCGGCGCGCGCGTAGGAGATCTTGGCGCGCGTCGGCCAGTCTCCCTGCGCCAGGCGCGGGAACTGCAAGCGCGCGAAGGCCGCTGGCTCGAAGCTCGCGAGGACGCGCTCGTAGAGCGTACCGGCGCGCGCCATCGTGGCTGGCTCGGCGGTGCCGCGCACCGCTCCCGTGCCGATGGCCTCGAGGTGCCAGCCGATCGCGGTCTCGAGCACGAGCCCCGCCGTCTCGCTGGCGCAGCGCTCGGTGCGCACGGGATCGTGGCTCGTGGCGGCGAACTGCCGGTACGCGTCGAGCTGGGCCTCGAGCGCGGCCATCACGCCGGCCTCGTTGCCGCTCGTCCGGGCCAGGACCGAGCGCGTGAGCGCGGCTTGGCGCTCGCACGCGTCCGCGGCGGGGCTCGCGGGGGCAACGTTGGTGGCCGGAGGCGGCGGCGCGGCCGTGAACACAGGGCCGACCTTGTGGCGGCCGCCCGGCGCCGAGCCGGTCGCGCGGGCTCGGGTCGGCCCACAGCCGTGGAGCCGCTCCGTCACCGCGGGCGTGAGGCACGCGCCAGGCACGTCCGCCAAGGGCGGCGCATGCGGCTCCGGCGCCGCACTCCCGCTCGTGACCGCATGCGCGCTCGCGGTCGCGTCCGGAGCCACCCGCAAGGGGTGCGCGACCTCGGGCGCCGCGCCGCCACCGCACGCGCCGAGCACCCACGACAGCGATGCGACCCACGGTGTCCCACGCATGAGACCAGGCTACACGCTCTTGCAGGCCGAGCGGCAGGCCACGGCGGGCACCCTGCGCGGCGCGCGCCGCACCTGGTCCCGCGCGAGCCTCTCCCTCTCCAGCGCCGGCCCGGCGTCGAAGTGCGCGGCCACGCAGGGCCGGGGCTGGGGTCTGGGCGCGCGCGCCATCGATGACTTCCCTCGAAAGGGTGAAGCGAGCAGTCAGCCCGGCGAGTCGCGCGCGATCGATCCAGTCGCGTGACTGTACGTCGCAGCCCTGCTGGCGGTCGCCTGCTGGAGCCGATACGATGGCCGCGTTCGGGTGGACTGATGAAGTACCTCCTCCTCATGATGGGCGCGATGGCGTCGCTCGGTTGCTCGAGCGATGTCACGACCTTCGCCGGGTCCGGCGGCTCCGGCACTGCCGGGACCGGGCACGGCGGCGCGGCAGGGCAGGGCCAGGGCGGCGGAGGCTCGGGCGGCGCGCCTGCCGGGGGCAACGGCGGCGAACCGAGCGTCGGCGGGTCGGGAGGTGCGCCTGGGTGCGCGCCGAATTCGCAAGCGCCGTGCTACTCGGGCCCGCCGGGCACCGCGGGCGTCGGCCTCTGCCATGAAGGCAGCAAGACCTGCAATGCCGCCGGAACCGATTACGGGCCCTGCAACGGCGAGGTCACGCCCGTCGCCGAGACGTGCAACACGCCGGCCGACGACGATTGCAGCGGACAGGCGAATGAAGGCGGGGCGGGTTGCGTATGTCCTCCGAACACGTCCGCCTCCTGCTACGACGGACCTGCCGCGACACTCGGAGTGGGGATCTGCGCCGCGGGCTCGCACACGTGCAACGGGCAGGGCACCGCATGGGGCCCCTGCAACGGGGAAACGTTGCCCGCGCCGGATCTCTGCGCCACCGTCGCGGACGAGAACTGCGACGGCTCGAGCACGCCCTGCGTCGTCGCCGGCACGTGGAGCCGCGATTTCGGCACGCCGAGCGACGAGGAGCCGGTCGGCATCGCCTACGACCCTGGGACCGGCATCAGCGCCGTGGCCTCGCGCTCGGGCATGGTCGTCGTGCTCGATTCGAGCGGAACCACGCTGTGGACGAAGCAGATCAGCGCGCCGATCTCGGCGCTCGCGTTCGCCCCGAACGGCGACCTCGTCGTCGGAGGGGTCCTCCAGAGCTTCGTCGACCTCGGGGGCGCCGTGCTCATTTCGGCGGGGTGGAACGACGCCTTCATCGTGCGCTACGGCGCCGGAGGCCAGTACCTGTCGAGCCACGGCTACGGCGGGTCTGGCTCCGAAGTGCTCGGGGCCCTCGCGATCGACACCGCGGGGAACATCGTCATGGCCGGCCAATTCGGCGTGTCGGCGGACTTCGGCGGCGCGACGCTCGTCGATCAGGGCAGCGGCGACTACTTCGTCGCGAAGGTCGACGCGAGCGGCAATCACCTCTGGAGCAAGGGGTTCGGCGACGCCAGCAACGCGCAACAGGTGATCCGGCTCGGGCTCGACCCGGGGGGCGCCGTGATCCTCACCGGCAGCCTCTGGGGCAGCGTGAGCTTCGGCGGCGCGCCGCTCGTCGCACAGGGGAACGGCGACGCCTTTGCGGTGATGCTCGCCCCCGACGGGAGCCACGTCTGGAGCAAAGTCTACGGCGACTCGACGGAGCAGGACGGCTACGGCATCGGGGCCGACGCGAGCGGCAACGTGCTCCTGGTCGGCGCATTCCACGGCGCGATCGACTTCGGCAACGGGGCGCTCCTCGCGGGGCCGAGCGACTACGACGTATTCGTCGCGAAGCTCGCCGCGGCGGACGGCACGGCCATCTGGAGCCGGCGCTACGGCGATGCCTACAACCAGGTCGGACTCGGAGTCATGGCCGACACCGCGGGCAACGTGTTCTTCACGGGGAGCTACTCCGGCGCCCCCGATTTCGGAGGCGGGCCGTTTCCCGCATTGCCCAACGGAGGCGCGAGCTTCCTCGTCAAGCTCGACCCGAGCGGTGGCTTCCTCGCCGCACGCCATTTCGGAGACGGCAACTCACAGGTCGGCTTGGCTGTCGCGAACGATCCGTCGGGGTACGTCATCCAGGCCGGTGCGAACCACGGCACCGTCGACTTCGGTCACGGTCCGCTGACCACGCAGGGCGGCTACGACATGACGGTCGCGCGGCTGTCGCTCTAGAGCGACAAGCGACGGCCCGGGAGCGGGACGCGCCCACGAGAGCGGCCGCCCCGGCGGTCCCGCTCACCGCAGTGACTTGCGGTCGGGTACCGCCTCGAGGCTGATGGAGTCTTGCGGAGACAGCGTCCCGAGGCGTCGAGCCCGACGGCGCGTTGCTCGGAGCCCCGCGCCGGCCGCTCCTGTACTAGCCCCAAATCAAGCGATTAGCGCTTAGCACTTAGCATTTAGCCTAAGAATATCGAGATGATACGTGCCGTCACGGGGCGTCACCGTTTCACCTGAAACGTGCCATCGGGGCGCACCTGGAGAACCGGCAACACTG
>JACRDA010000170.1 GCA_016212965.1 Myxococcales bacterium | reverse complement strand
GCAGGCGGCGGTCGGCGGCTCGACCGTGGCCGCCGCCACCTGCGCCGCGCAGCGACGCGCCTCGTCCGCGCCCGGCTGCGCCGCGCTCGCGGAGGTCGACGGCGTCGGGCTCGTCGCCGGTGCGGAGGCGCTCGGCGCCGGCGGCGCGGCCGGCGGATGGCAGGCCACGAGCACGAGGGCGCATCCCGCGGCCCACCACCACCCGACCCCACGTTGCGGCATCACGGGCCAGCATAGCGAGCCCTGCGCCGGGCCGCGACGGGCACCGCGCCGCCAAAAGCTTGACGCTTCACCAGCAGGCCACGATGGTCGCGGGCGAGAGGTGACGGCGATGGTAGCGTTCTCGGCAGCGGGCACGTTCACGGCCCTGGTGACCCCCTTCACGGCCGGCGGCGCGGCCGTCGACCACGCGGCGCTCGAGCGCCTGGTCGAGGACCAGATCGCCGCCGGCATCACCTGCCTCGTCCCCTGCGGCACCACCGGCGAGACGCCGACGCTCGCCGAGGACGAGATGCGCGCGGTCATCGAGCGCGTGGTCGCCACGGCGAAGCGGCGCGTGCCCGTCCTCGTCGGCACCGGGAGCTTCTCGACGAAGAAGACCATCGCCGCCTCGCAGGCCGCGGTGGCCGCCGGCGCGGACGCGGTCATGGTCGTGATGCCGTACTACAACAAGCCCTCGCAGGACGGCCTGCGCGAGCACGTGCTCGCGGTCGCCCGCGCCGTGCCGGTGCCCGTCGTCCTCTACAACATCCCCGGCCGCACCGGCGTGGACCTCGGCCCCGACGCGACCGAGCAGATCTGCGCGGGCGCGGCGAACGTCGTGGCCGTGAAGGACGCGACGGGCAACGTGCTCCGCTGCCAGGAGCTCAAGCGCCGCCTCGGCGACCGGCTCGCCGTGCTCAGCGGCGACGACGCGCTCACCCTGCCCATGATGGCGGCGGGCGCGAGCGGCGTCATCAGCGTCACCTCGAACGTGCTGCCGCGCGAGACCTGCGAGGTCACGAGCCTGTGCGCGCGGGGCGAGCTCGAGGCCGCGCGGCGCGCCCACTACCGCCTGTTGCCGCTCCACGGGGCGCTCTTCGTCGAGCCGAACCCGGCGCCCGCCAAGGCGGCGCTCGCCCTGCTCGGCAAGATGCGCGACGACGTGCGTCTGCCCCTCGTTGCGGCCTCGGCGAGCACGCGCAAGCTCCTCGCCGGGGCGCTCACCGAGCTCGGGCACCCGCCGGTGGCGTGAGCGCGCCAAGGCTCCCGCCCGCGCCCTGCGCGCGGCGATTGACCGGGTTTCCGTCACCACCTACCTTGGATCTCGGAGGTTGCACCATGGAGAGTCCGCACGCCCTGCGCAGGGCCGTGGTCGTGGTGGGGGTCCTGGCGTTGCTCGCGCTGCGCGCGTGCGACGACGACGGTGCCTTCGTCGAGGCGCCCCCGGAGCCCGACGATCTCGGCGCCGTGTGCAGCTACCACGCCGACTGCGCGCACTACTGCGCGCTCGGGATCCAGGGCGCGGCGCCGGCCTGCACCCGCAACTGCTCGACCGCGGCGCCGTGTCCGGCGGGCTACGCCTGCGTGGCGCGCGACCAGATGGGGCCCGTGTGCCTCATCGGCGCGTGCACCACGGATGCCGACTGCCCCGCCACCTACGCCTGCGACCCGGTCGACGGCGTCTGCCTGCACGACGACATCCCCTGCGGGGCCGACACCGACTGCCCCGCCGCCACGGCCTGCAACCAGGGCGTGTGCGTCACCGTCTGCGAGTCGGACGACGACTGCAAGGCGGGCTTCCTGTGCCAGTTCCACTCGCGCTGCGTCGAGTGCATGCGCCACGGCGACTGCGCGGGCGGCTACGCGTGCAACGGCGGCCAGTGCAACACGGCGTGCGTGCAGGCTCAGGACTGCCGCGAGGGCTTCGCGTGCCTCGGCGCCGCGTGCAGCGAGATCCACGGCGGCGGCACCGGCGTCGTCGGCACCCCGTGCACCGCCGACGAGGAGTGCGCCGGCTTCTGCTACGGGCAGCAGTTCTGCAACCAGACCTGCACGATGGAGGACCCGGCCTCGTGCCCTGCCGGCTTCACCTGCCACGAGGGACACCTCGTCTGCACGCCGGTCTAGGAGCCTGATTCTGAGAGCCGTCCACGCGGGGTCGTCCAAGTCCACGTAGACGTCGCCGTCAACGTCCACGACCACGTCGACGTCTACGTCTACGGTTCCGTCCCCGGGCGATGGCCGCGCCCGCGCCGTGCCCGACACGGCGCGGGCGCCGTGCGCCTTTACTTTCGCCGGACGCCCACTACGATGCGCGGCCGCACGGGGGACACCCAACCGAGGACAGTTGAGATGAGCAGACTGCAGTTCGTGGCAATCGGCGTCGTGGCGTTGGCACTCGGGGCCTGCGAGTCGGGCGGCGATGCACCGAAGACGACCTCGGGGGCGACCAAGACCGCCAGCGTCAAGCCGAGTGCCAGCACCAAGGCGAGCGCGACGGCGACGGCGAGCGCGACCGCGACGTCCACGGCGACCGCCGGTGAGACCGCGAGCCCGACGGTGAGCGCGACCGTGAGCGCCGCCGCGAGCGCGCCCGCGACGGCGAGCGCCGCCACGACGGCGAGCGCCGCGGCGACGGGCAGCGCGGCCGCCGGCGGCGACGCGAGCGGCATCCCGGACATCCCGGCCGAGAAGTCGAGCCCGCCCTCGATGGAGGAGTGGAACAAGGCCGCCGAGATCAACACGCAGGACGCGAACTCGCGACCCCACGACTGCCACATGAAGATCGTGCGCGAGTGGCTCAAGGTCCACTGCGACGGCAAGGTCACCGGCGTCAAGGACATGGATGGCTTCGGCAACGAGAACGACAGCTACTTCCAGATGGTCAAGCCCGGCCTCATGGCCGACTTCGTGGTGCGCATGCGCAAGGGGCAGTCGATGAAGCTCCGCATCTTGCGCGAGGATCAGGACGCCTTCCTGTTCTTCAACTGGCCCGGCAAGGAGCCGAAGCCCACGAACATCGCGCTCGGTATCGGCAAGCGCTGAGTCGCCCGCCCGCCGGGCGTCCGAGGTCCGTTCGCGAGGTCGGTGCCCCCCGAGAGACCAGAGAGGGGGGCGGCCGACCTCGCTGTGCGTTCATGCCACGAGGTGTCGCCGTGAAGTCCCACCGCTCGTTCGCGCTCGTCTGTCTGTCGTCCCTGGCGCTCGCGCTCACCGCGTGCGAGGAGCCCATCCAGAGCCATCCCCGCGGCACGCACGGCGCCAAGGCCCACCCGGCGGGCTCCGCGGCGCCGCACGCGTCCGGGAGCGCGAGCACGGGCGCGCCCGGCTCGGCCGCAGCGCACGGCTCGGCCGCGGCCTCGAGCTCCGCCGCCGTGGCCCCCGCGGCCGCGCCGTGGGCCACCTTCGCGACGCGGTACCTCGACGCCCTCTTCGCGGCCAAGCCGCACCTCGCGATGTTCATGGGCGACCATCGCTACGACGGCCGCCACGCGGACTTCGCGCCCGAGGCGCTCGCCGCCCGCCAGAAGGAGCTCCGCGCCGCGCGCGCGGAGCTCGACACGCTCGGTCGCCAGGGCTGGAGCCACGACGATCTCGTCGACGCCGACATCGTCCGCGACGCCATCGATCTCGAGCTGCTCTACCTCGACGAGATCAAGGACTGGGAGTGGGACCCGCGCCTCCACGACTCGTTCCCCTACTACGACCCACGCGAGATCGTCGCGGAGCGCCTGAGCATGCTCGTCCACGGCGACTACGCCCCGCTCGCCACGCGCCTCGCCTCGCTCACGGGCCTGCTCGCGGGCCTGCCCCGCCTGCTCACCCAGTTCGAGGCGCACCTGAAGCGCCCGGCGCGCGTCTACACCGAGCACGCCATCGACGACAACCAGGGGCGCATGGACCTCGTCAAGGGCGAGGTCGCCGAGCTCATCAAGGGCGCCGCGGCCGGCGGGGCGACCCCCGAGGCCGTCGCCGAGGCCGAGAAGGCGCGCGGCGCGGCGCTCGAGGCCCTCGGCAAGTTCCAGACCTTCCTCGAGAAGACACTGCTCCCGCGCTCGGACGGCGAGTGGCGCCTCGGTGCCGAGCGCTACGGCAAGAAGTTCCCGCTGGCCCTGCAGACCAAGCTCACGCCGGACGAGGTCGTGCCGCGCGCGCGTGCGGCCTTCGACCATGCGCGCGGCGACCTCTTCGCGCTCGCCCTGAAGCTCCACGCGAAGCTCCTGCCGACCGAGAAGCGGCCGGAGGGCGACGCGGTCAAGACGGCGGACGCCGCGACGCGGAAGCGCATCATCGAGGCCGTGCGCGACACGCTCGCCAAGGACCACCCCACGGCCGAGGACTACGTCGCCAACGAGTGGCGCGGGCTCGACTCGCTCCGCAAGCTCATCACCGACAAGGACCTGCTCGATCTACCGCCGGCCTCGACGCTCCTCACGATCGAGATGCCCGCGTTCAAGCGCGGGGTCATCGCGGCCGAGTACCTCGCGCCCGGCATGCTCGACCGCCACGCCGAGTGGCGCGGTACCTACAGCGTCGACCCCGTCGATCCGCGCTGGCCGGCCGAGAAGGCCGAGAGCTACCTGCGCGCCAACAACCGCTACACGACGCTGCTCCGCGCGGTGCACGAGGCCTACCCGGGCCACCACGTGCAGACCTGGTACGCGCGCCAGAACCTCGACCCGGTGCGGGCGGTCCTCTGGAACGCGGCCATGGTCGAGGGCTGGGCCGTCTACGGCGAGGACGTGATGGTCTTCGGCGCGGGCCTCGGCGGCGCCGAGAACGACCACTACCGCTTCTTCACGCTGCGCGGCCACATGGTGGTGGCGACCAACGCCCTGCTCGACATCGGCCTGCAGACCGGCAAGATGAGCGAGGCCGAGGCGGTGCGCTTCATGGTCGAGGAGGGCCTGCAGGAGAAGGCCATGGCCGAGAAGAAGCTCGTGCGGGCCGAGCTCGACTCGACGCAGCTCTGCCAGTACTTCCTCGGCTACGACGAGATCCTCGAGCTCGAGCGCGACTTCCGCGCCGCCGTCGGCGAGGCGAAGTTCAAGCAGCGCGCCTTCAACGAGGGCATGGTCACGCACGGCTCGGTCGCCGTGAAGCACCTGCGCAAGTACCTGCTCACGCTCGACTGAGCGGAGCTCGCGGCTCAGGGCGGGTCGTCGTCGGGAAACGACGCCGCGCGGCGGGCGGCCTCGTCCGCCTCCTCGAGCGCGCCCGCGGTGTGCGCCAGGCGCGCGAGCAAGCGGCAGCGCCGTCGGTCGGGCTCGAGGCGCACGGCCGTGCGCGCCGCGGCGAGCGCTCCCTCGGCGTCGCCGAGCCGGTCGAGCGCGAGCGCGAGGTCGTAGTGCGCGATGGCGTCGCCCGGATCGAGCTCGACCCCGCGCCGGTACTCGGCCGCCGCCTCGGCGTGGCGCCCCGCGCGCGAGTGCTCGACCCCGCGGTTCACGGCGTCGGCCGCGCTCTCGGTCGAAGACGCGAGCGCGGCGTACCCGCCCGCGACGACGGCTGCCGCGAGCGCGAGCCCGAACGCGAGGCCGCGCCGGCGGGCGGGCGGCACCGGACGTGGCCCGGGGTCGTGCCCGAGCGCGCGCAGCCGGTCGTAGAGGTCCGGGTGCACGCGGCGCGCGCCCGTCACGAGCGGCAGGCGCGCTGCGGCGTGCAGCTTGAGCAGGGCGAGGGCGAGCGGCCCGGCCCCCACCGTGGCGCGCGCCCGCGCGTCGGCCCGCTCCTCCATGCGCCGCGCGAGCCGGCGCACGGCGAGCAAGAGCCCGAGTGCGAGCGCGACCCCGAGCGCCGCGGCGAGCGTCGCGTCGAGCCCGTAGGCCGTCGCGACGTGCGTGCCCGTCGTGAGCGCGAGCACCATCGTCACCGCGGCCCCGAGGCGCGCGAGCATCACGCTCGGCGGCTCGCTCAGGTGCCCGGCCTCGTGGGCCATCACGGCGGCGAGCTCCTCCTGCGAGAGCAGCTCGACGATACCGTCCGTGACCACCATCGTGCGCGCCCACGGGATGGCGGCGGCGTTCGCGAAGTGGGTGCCGCGCGTCGGCAAGCGGAGCACGAGCGCCAGCGACGTCCCCTCGAGCTCGGCGACCGCGCGCGCCAGCCTCCGCACCTCGGCCGTGGCGGGCACGAGCGCCCGCGTCGCGAGCGCCGTCACGAGGCCGCCGTACGCGATGCCCACGGTGCCGAGCGCGACCGCCGCGGCGACCCAGCCCCAGCGGACCGCGCCGTCCTCGCCCACGACGGGCAGCGCACGGACGGCCGCCGCCGTGGCGAGCGGGCCTGCGAACCAGGCCGCCATGCGCAGCCGCAGGACGGCGACGCCCGCGACCGTGGAGCGCGCGCCGGCCGGCTCCTCCACGCGCCGCCCGATGCCGCCGGCCACGAAGGCCACGAGCGCGACGAGCCCCCCGAACAGGCCCGCGAACAAGCCGCCCGGGCGCGGCACGAGCGGCGGGACGAGCGCGTAGTAGCCCGCGATCCACGCGACCTCGAGCTGCGCCACGCCCACGATGAAGGCCGCCGTGCGGAACGGCGCGAGCGCGCGGGCGCGCCCCTCGTCGTCCGGCGGCGCCCGGCGCAGGAGCAAGAGCCAGAGCAGGCGCGCGGT
Organism: Myxococcales bacterium; assembly: GCA_016212965.1. Classification (GTDB taxonomy): domain Bacteria; phylum Myxococcota_A; class Polyangia; order Polyangiales; family Polyangiaceae; genus JACRDA01. The sequence goes on along the minus strand of JACRDA010000170.1, from coordinate 5,006 downwards.
CGCGATGGGCACGAGCGCCGCCGTGGCGAGCACGAGCCCCGACCGGACGAGCGCCTCGGCAAGGAGCGACATCGAGCCTCATCGTAGCGCGCGCGGCAGACCTCGCCCCGCGCTAAGCTCCGAGGCGTGGTGCGCCCGCTCCCTGCCGCGATCGTGCTCGCCCTCGCAGCGGGCGCGAGCGCGTGCGGCGGCGACGCGGAGCCTGCCGTCTGCCCGCCCGGGCTCGCGAGCTGTGCCCTCGGCTACGGCGAGCTCCTCGGCGCGACCCGGCTCGCCGAGGATCGGGCCGACCTCGTCGAGGCCGCGCTCGTGTCGAGCTCCGACCGCGGTGGCGGCAACCTCGATCTCGGGCTCGGCGCGCCCGGCAACTCGATCCTCTACGTCGACGCCGAGGGCCGCAACGTCGTCTTCGACGAGGCCGGGCCCGGCCTCCTGACGCGCATCTGGCTCACGCACCCGTCCGTGCTCGCGGCCTTCGAAGCCGGCGCGAGCTCGGTCGCCGTGCTCGAGGGCGACCTCCAGTTCCGCTTCGACGACGAGCCCGCGCCGCGCATCTCGCTCCCGGCCGCCGACTTCTTCGCGGGAGCCGTCGCGCCCTTCGTCGCGCCCTTCGTCGCCGATCCGGACAGCTCGGCGGGCGGCTACGTCTCCTACGTGCCGCTCGCCTTCGAGCGGCGCCTCGTCGTGTCGACGAGCGCGCTCGTGCCGTACCTGCAGGTCGGCCATTACCGCGTCGCGGGTCCGGTCTCGAGCTTCGACCCGGCGGCCGTGCCGCCCGAGCTCGTCGCGGCGGCCGAGGACGCGTGGCGCGCCGGCCCGACGCCGCCCGCGGGTGCGCTCGTCGAGGAGCTCGTCGCGCCGCTCGCCGTCCCCCCGCTCGGCACCGACGCCGCGAGCCTCGCCGACGGCCCGGGTGTCGTGTGGGGCCTCGAGCTCGCGTTCGCCGCTGCGCTCGAGTTTCGCCCGGGCGTGCGCCTGCGCGTCGTCGTGGACGGCGCGACGGCGATCGACGCCCCGCTCGGCGACTTCTTCACGACGCCGCTCGCGCAGGTCACGACCGCGAGCGAGCTCCTCGGCGTCGACGCGGCCACGCATCGCTACACGAGCCGCTTTCCGATGCCCTACGCGAGCTCGCTCTCGGTCGAGGTCGCGGACGAGGCCGGCCTCGCGCGCGACGTCACCGTGACCCTGCGCCACGCGGCGCGGCCGGTCGACGGTCTGCTGCGCCTGCACGCCGCGTACCGCGAGCAGGCCCTCGCCCCGGCCGATCCGGATTTTCGGCTCGCGGACGTCGCGGGGCGGGGGCACCTCGCCGGGACTTCGCTCGCGCTCTGCTGCCGCGGCGCGGCGGACGCGTGCCATTACCTGCAGCCGGGCGGATGGGGGTTTCTCGAGGGGGACGAGAAGATCTACGTGGACGGGGCGGGCGCGCCGACGCTCCACGGGACCGGGACGGAGGACTACTTCAACAGCGGGTACTACTACCTCGACGGGCGGGCGTACTCGCTGCCGTCGCACGGGATGCCGTACTGGAATGCGGGCGCGAGCGGACCCGGCGGCGAGCCGCTGCCCGCCGGGGCGTACGAGTGCGCCACGCAGTATCGCCTGCACGTGAGCGACCCCATCCCGTTCCGGAGCGGGCTCGTGCTCGACCTCGAGCACGGGCCGGAGAGCGACATGCCGACCTGGTACCGAGGGGTCGTCTACTACTACCTCGCGCCGTGAGATCGAGATCACGCATCGCGACTGCGACGAGGACGACGACGGACCCCGGCGGGTTCACCGCTCGAAGTCCACGATCTTGTGGTGCGCCCCCGCGTCCACGATGAGCACGCCGCAGTAGCGCTCGGCCTCGGGTGCGCAGCGCACGTCCATCCAGAGGGAGAGCGGGGGACCGGCCGCACCCGCCAACGGTGCCGCATCGAGCCGCTGCGTGAGGCCCGTCGCGTCGCCGTTCCCCACGCAGGACTCCAGCGTCGCACGGCCGCGCAGCGAGGCGTCCGGGGAGTCGAGCTCGCACGAGCACGACACGCCGAAGCCGACCGGGAGGCACGACGTCACCTTCACCTGCACCCGCGTCGCGCAGGGTGGAGCCTGGTCCGCGGCGGAAGACGCAGTCGTGGCCGGCGGCGGCGGAGACGCGGACGGCGGCGGCGACCGCGGGTTCTGACCGCAAGCCGCGGGCCCGATGAGTGCCAGGGCGGCGAGGTGACGGGACTTCATGGGCATCGACTTGCTCGGGGACGCCCCGACGCGGGACATCCTGGCGTCGGGCCGCGGTCACGGCAAGGATGCCGTCGCAGCGCCTGCGGCTCGAGCCGAACAGGGGAGTCGGCGTGAGAGCTCGTCGGTTCCTTCGCGGCCGGGAGCTCGTGGCCCGGGAGCTCGATGCGGCCGTAACTCGGGGTAGACCGAACGCGCGAACTCGCTCCACGAGGTGGATCCGCGCCGCATCGTGCCGCGGCACCTGCCCGACGACGGAGGTGAGATCGAGTTGCGCGAGTGAGGGAGCACGATCTGTGGCCGGCCGCTCGGCCTCGCTCAGTCGTTCCGCGCCGCCGTGCCGAGTCGCCCGTAGAAGAGCTGCAGCGGCACGTGCAAGCGCTCGGCCCAGGCGCCCTCGTCGTGCCCGGCGAGCGGGAAGGCGAGGTGAAGGAAGTCGCGGCCGTACTCGTAGCCGGCGTGGCTGAGCGCGAGCGCCATGGCGAGGGTGGTCTCGAAGTTGTCTCCCGGCCAGCCGCTGTCGAGGTAGAACTTGCAGGGGCGCTTCGGCTCCGCGAGGACGCGCTCGACGAGGTCGTCCTGGTGCGAGAACGTGCTCGACAGGCAGGCGGCGCTGCCGAAGATCTCGGGCCATTGCCAGGCCATGTAGAACGACACGACGCCGCCCAGCGAGGAGCCCATCACGCCGGTGTCGTCCCGCCCGGGTCGCACGCGAAAGCGGCGGTCGATCTCGGGCTTGAGCTCCTCGACCACCGAGCGGCCGTAGGCCTCGTAGCCGGGCTTCGTGTAGTCGAGCATGCGGTCGCCGGAGTAGATGCCGACGACCACGAGCTCGTCGAGGGCGTTCATGCCGTCGAGCAGCGCCAGGGACTCGTCGACCTGCCACTCGCGGCCACCGAAGGACTCCTCGGGGAAGAAGAGGTTCTTGCCGTCCTGCATGTAGAGCACGGGATGGCGCTGCAGCGGGTTCTCGTCGTAGCCGGCGGGCAGGTAGACGCGCACCCTGTGGCTGCGGCCGAGAATGGCCGAGTCGATCTCGCAGAGGGGCGCGAAGGCCCCCGACGCCGGCGTGAAGAAGTGCGGGTAGACCGCGCGACCCCCCTCGTGGGTCATCACGAGGAGCATGTCCGTGCCGGCGGCCCAGTGGTGCTCGTCGCCCCGGCGCAGGCAGGGCTTGAAGCGCACGAAGGGCCGGCGTGCCTCGACCGCGAACGTGAAGCACGTGCCGTCGGCGGACACCGACTCCGCCTCGACGTCGCGCTCCCAGTCGAGCTCCGTGCGCAGCACGATGCGCCCCTCGGCCGCCGGGTAGCACACGCGTAGCTGCCGCTGGAGCACCCTCTCGGTCTGGTACATGAGCGCGAACTCCTCCGCTGGTCCGGGGGCGGGCTGCGGCGCGAGCGGCGAGCGACACCCACGTGCCGAGCCTGGCGAATGCCCCGCGGAGCATCATGGCCCGAGCGATACCACGGCGGCCGTGGCGATGAAGCTCCTCGTCACACCCGCAGGCGCGCCGCCGAGCCCGTGTAGCCGAGGTCGAGGCTCATGCCCGCGGGCACGAGCGCCCGCAGGCGCGCCGTCGCGAGCGGGACCGCTTGGCCCGGCGGCCGAGGGCCCGGGAGGCGCACGCACACGACGGCGTCGGGCGGCGCGTCGGCGACGACCCGCTCGAGCGCCCGCTCGAGGTGCGCGGGCTCGGCCGGTGCAGCGAGACGCACGACCACCATGGGTCGCGTCGGAAGCGGTCGGAACGCCGCACGGCGCAGGGCCTCGCCGGGTCGCGCCCCCGGCACGAGCTCGAGCTCGAGGTAGCCCTTCGTCTCGTCGCGCTCGGCCACCGACGTGCGCTCGACCGAGCCGGGGTAGAGCACGGGCGCTGCGAGCGGCCGACCGCGCAGATCGCGCGTCAGGATCTGGTGCCGATGGATGTGGCCCGCGAGCACCGCCGCGAAGCCCGCCGGCAAGCTCGCCGCGGCGACGACGTCGTCGCCCGTGCGGAAGGTGAAGTCCGAAGGACCGACGCGCGCGCCCTCGAAGGCCTCGTGCAGGCAGAGGAGGCGGAGGTCCGCGCCGTGGTCCGCGTGCCCGGTCGCGTCGAGGAGCGCGCCGAGCTCCGCCCGCACGCCGGCGCGCCCGCGCGCGCGCTTCGCCGAGGAGGGAAAGCCCGCGACGACGACCCGTGCGCCGCGCACGTCGAGCGCGAAGCTCTGCGGCCGATCGAAGACGTGGATGCGCCGGTGCTGGAGCCACAGGGCGTGCGGCATCGCCCCGCGCTCGTGGTTGCCCGGCACGACGACGACCGGGATGCCGGCGTCCGCGACGCGCCGGAGCGGCGCCGCCGCGCGCTCGACGAGCGCATTCGACACGCGGGGGTAGTGGAAGAGGTCGCCGCCGTGCACCACGATGTCGCCCGCGCCGCGGAGCGCGGGCTCGAGCGCCTGCTCGAAGCCCCGGAAGAAGTCCTCCCCGCGCCGCCGCCGCACGACGCGCGGCCGCTCGGGCGCGTCGAGGCCGAGGTGCGTGTCGGCGACGAGGAGCACGCGCACGGCGTCGCTCACACCCATCGGAGCCACCGCGCGAGGGCAGGGGGGGCGAGCTCGGGCCCCGCGCCGAGCCGGAGGCGCGCCCGGGCGCCGCTGGCGACGAGGCGCTTGAGCTCCGCCGTCAGCACGCTCATGCGGTCGAAGCTCGCGAGGTCGACGGTTGCGCGGCGCGCGGCCCCGGAGCGCCGCGCGCCCGGCGGGCAGGGCAGGGGCAGCTCGTCTGCGAAGGCGTCGGCCCGT
>JACRDA010000172.1 GCA_016212965.1 Myxococcales bacterium | reverse complement strand
GCCGGCGCGCGTCACGAGCACGAGCCGCAGGACCGGTGCGTCGAGCTCGTGCGCGAGCTCGAGCTGGCTCGCTAAGAGCGCCGAGAACACCGCGAACTGGAGGTGCGCGACGAGCTCGGCGAGCGACAGGCGCTTGTCCGTCACGGTCTCGGCGTGGGTGCGCTCGCCGTCGATCTCGGACCAGGCCAGCCGGAGCCCCGCGTGCGCGCCGCCCTCGAACGCGAGGTCGTCGCCGAGCAGGGCGTCGCTCGCGCGCGTGCGCCACGCGCGCCGCGCCTCCGCGACGGCGTAGACGACGAGCAGAGCACCGAGCGCCGCGAGGCCCGCCGCAGCGACGCCCGGCGCGTGGGCGAGACGCAGACCGCCGGCGACGGCGAGCGTGGCGCCCGGCCCGAGCACGGCCGCGGCGCGCGCGAGGCTCCCGAGCGACGAGGTGCCGACCTGGACGGGGAGCCGGACGATGGCGGACATGATGGCCTCGCAGGCCGAGTAACAACGTTCGTGCGAGAAGACGAGAGGAGATGAACAGGGAGGCGGGAAGACGGGAAGGAGAGGGGCTCCAGGGGCCGCCTCGGCGTCGTCCGAAACAGGGCGCTCACCCTGGCTCGGAGCCGGACCAGCTGCATCGCCTTCGCGTGCGCGTGCTCTCGGCCCCGTCTCCTACGAAAACAGTGTCGTAGGTGCCCGTGATCACCTGAGAGATCCCCTCGATTGCTGTTGGATTTCCCAGAGGACTCACAAGAAGAACAGAAGGGCACGAGGCGGCGCTGGGGACAGCGCCGCGGGGACGGCACGCTGGGCTTCTGGTCCTCTGGTCTTCTGGTCTTCTGGTCTTCTTGTGACCCCTGCTCCTGCCTGCGGGGCCGAGTTTTCACGCACTCGTGGCGGCGGCCGCCCGCCCTGCAGAGCTTGCGAGCGCCGAGCCCGCCCGACGGCTAAGCTCGCGGCGATCGCTGGGGACGCGGACCGAGCCCAAGAGAACAGACCGATGCCCACCACCCTCGAGAACCTGAAGGAAGCCTTCGCCGGCGAGAGCCAGGCCAACCGCAAGTACCTCGCCTTCGCGAAGCAGGCCGACAAGGACGGCCTGCCCAACATCGCGCGGCTCTTCCGCACCGCCGCCGAGGCCGAGACCATCCATGCGCACGGCCACCTGCGGGCCATGGACGGCGTCGGCACGACCGTCGAGAACCTCGAGGCCGCCGTGGCCGGCGAGACCTACGAGCACGAGCAGATGTACCCGCCGATGCTCGCGCAGGCCGAGGCGGAGGGCCACAAGGCCAAGCGCATGTTCGGCTACGCGGTGCAGGCCGAGGCGGTGCACGCGCAGCTCTACATGCTCGCCCTCGAGGCCGCGAAGCGCGGGGTCGATCTCGGCGAGACGGACTTCTTCCTCTGCCCCGTGTGCGGCCACATCGAGCTCGGCAAGCCGCCCGCCACGTGCCCGATCTGCGGCGCGAAGGCCGAGAAATTCGTGCGCGTCTGACGCTGCGCGGGCCGAGGTGGTAGGCTGCGGCCATGCGCACACTGTCCCAGTGCACGGGCTGCGGGCGATTCGTGGCCGCGGACGGCGGACCTTGCCCCTTCTGCGACGCGCCCGTCGCCAGCCCCCCGCCGCGTCCCGCCTCGGGGCATCGATCGCGCGCGGCGGTCCTCGCGACCGCCGCGGCGCTCGGGGCCGTCGCCGGTGGCGCCGCCGCGGCCGCGGGCTGTGCGCCCGCCAAGGATGCGCAGGATCACCACCTCGCCGCCCCCGACGCCGGGCCCGCCGACGCCGCCGTGGCACGGGGAGCGCCGGACGCGCAGGTCCTGGAGCCGTACGACGACTTCCGCCAGCACCGGCGCAACTGCGACAACTGCCCGTACGGCGCGCCACCGCTGCCCCTCGAGCGCGTGCTCGCGTAGGCGCCGTGGCCGCGGAAGGCGACAGGGCGGCGGGAGAGGCCGACCGCGACCGGCGTCCCGACGTGCGGCGACGGGTGCCGCTCGCACCTTCGACCTCGCCCACGCCGCGCGCGCCCGCCTTCGCGGCCGAGGCGCGCGCCATCGACCGCCGCCTCCGCCCCAACTACGCGGTGTGGGAGACGACCCTGCGCTGCGACCAGGCGTGCCGCCACTGCGGCTCGCGCGCCGGCCGGGAGCGACTGAACGAGCTCGACACGCGCGAGCGGCTCGCGCTCGTGGCGCAGCTCGCCGAGCTCGGCGTGCTCGAGGTGACGCTGATGGGCGGCGAGACCTACCTCCGCGACGACTGGCTCGAGGTCGTGCGCGCCGTCCGGCGGCACGGCATGCAGTGCACGATGGTGACGGCGGGGCGGGGCGTGACGCCCGAGCTGGCGCGCGCCGCGGCGGACGCCGGCCTCCAGGGTGCCAGCGTCTCGCTCGACGGCGAGGAGGCCGCCCACGACGGGCAGCGGGGCCTTGCCGGCTCGCACCGCGCGGCCCTCGCGGCCCTCCGCGCCATGCGCGCGGCCGGCGTCCTCGTGTCCGGCAACACGCAGGTCAACCGCCGCTCGCTCCCCGATCTGCCGGCCGTGCTCGAGACGCTCGGCCGCGAGGGCGCGTACGGCTGGCTCGTGCAGCTCACCTTCCCGACGGGCCGCGCCGGCGACGATCCCGAGCTCTTGCTCCAGCCCTACGAGCTCCTCGAGCTCTTCGCCCGGGTGCCGGCGCTCGCCGCGCGTGCCCGCGAGCTCGGCGTCGCCCTGCACGCCGCCGACAACATCGGCTACTTCGGCCCGAGCGAGGCGCTGCTGCGCGGCGGCGGCCCGCACGGGCATTTCGCGGCGTGCGGGGCCGGCATCGGCGTCGTCGGCGTGGAGGCCGACGGCACGGTGAAGGGCTGCGCCTCGCTCGCGACCGCGGGCTTCGGCGCCGGCAACGTGCGCGAGCACGGCCTCGTCGACATCTGGGAGCGATCGCTCGCGATGCGCGGCTCGCGCGACCGCCGCGTCGACGAGCTCTGGGGCTTCTGCCGCACCTGCTATTACGCCGCGGAGTGCCTCGGGGGCTGCACGTCGGCGGCGTACTTTCTCTTCGGGCGTCCGGGCAACAACCCGTACTGTCACCACCGCGTGCTCGAGCTCGCGCGGCGCGGCCTGCGCGAGCGCGTGGTCGCGAGCGGCGCACCCGCGCCGGGCCAACCCCTCGACCGCCGCGCCTTCGAGCTCGTGCTCGAGCCCGTGCCGTGACCGCGCGATGAGGCTCGCGCGCAGGCCCTGGCTCGGCGTCGAGCTCGGAGCGCCGGGCCGCGACGCGGCGGGCCTGCCCGTGCTCCGCGTGCTGCCCGACTCGATGGCCGCGGACGCGGGCCTCGCCCCGGGTGACCGGCTCCTCGCCGTGGGCGGGCACGCGCTCACGGGCCTCGCGGACGTCGCCCCCGCGTGCCGCAGCGTGGCCGGCACGGACACCACCGTGCTCGCGTGGCACGCGACCGCGTCGGGCGAAGTCCGGGCGCGCGCGGTCGCGGCGCGGCCGCTCCCGGCCGAGGGCGTCGCGGGCACGCGGCTCTTCTACGACGAGGTCGAAGGTCCGCTCGGCCGCCTGCGCACCATCGTGACGCGCCCGGCGGCGCGCGGTCCCCACCCGGCGCTCTTGTTCCTCCAGGGCATGGACGCCGGCAGTGTCGACTTCTGGTCGGGCGCCCCGGCACCGTTCGCCGCCCTCGTGCACGCCTGCGCCGCCGCGGGCTTCGTCACGCTGCGCGTCGAGAAGCACGGCGTCGGCGACAGCGAGGGGCCGCCCTGCGAAGAAGGGAGCTTCGCCGACGAGGTCGCGGGCTTCCGGGCCGGACTCGAGGCCCTGGCGCGGCTGCCCTTCGTCGACGCGCGCAGGCTCTACGCCTTCGGGCACAGCGTGGGCGGCATGGTGGCGCCGCTCGTCGCGGACGCGGCCCCGCTCGCGGGCATCGCCGTGTACGGCACGTCGGCGGAGCGCTTCCGGGACTGCATGCTCGCGAGCGTGGGGCGGCAGGCCGCGCTCCGGGGGCTCGCGGGCCCCGCGCTCGAGGAGCGCTTGCGCCTGCAAGCTGCCCTCTACGAGGCCTTCTACGTCCGCGGCCTCGACCCGGATGCGGCGTGCGCCGAGGAGCCGGCGCTCGCGGCCTGCTCCGACCCGCGCTTCGGCCGCAGCGCGCGCTACGTGCGCGAGCTCGACGCCGCCGACCTCGCCTCGGGCTGGGCGCGCTACCGGGGCCACGTGCTCGCGCTCCACGGCGAGCACGACTGGGTCGTGAGCGAGGCCGAGGCGCACGCTCTGTGCGGGCACGTGCGGCGGGGCGGCGGCCACGCGCGCGCGGAGGTGGTCCCGGGCGCCGACCACTTTCTCGGCGCGCAGCCCTCGCGGCGCGCGAGCTTCGACGCGCCCGGCAGCGGACCGCCGTGCAGGCCGATCGTGGAGCGCCTGCTCGGCTGGCTCGCGACCGAGGACGCCCGGGGCGCGTGAGCGTCAGCGCCCGACGACCTTCGGTCGCAGCTCGACCTTGTCCTTCGTGACGACCTCGTCGATGATCCCGTACTCCTTGGCCTCGGGCGCGGTGAGGTAGAAGTCGCGCTCGATGTCGGAGGCGACCCGCTCGCGCTTCTGGCCCGTGGCCGAGGCCAGGATGTCGGTGAGCTTGTCCTTCGCACGCCGGATCTCGCGCGCCTGGATCTCGATGTCGGTCGCCTGCCCCTCGGCACCGCCGAGCGGCTGGTGGATCATGATGCGCGCGTTCCGCAGCGCGAAGCGCTGGCCCTTGCGTCCCGCCGCGAGCAGGACGGCGGCCATCGAGCTCGCCTGGCCCACGCAGATCGTCGCCACCGGGCAGCGGATGTACTGCATGGTGTCGTAGATCGCGAGGCCGCTCGTCACGACGCCGCCGGGGCTGTTGATGTAGATCTGGATGTCCTTGTCGGGGTCGTCGCTCTCGAGGAAGAGCAGCTGCGCGATGACCGCGTTGGCCATGTAGTCGTCGAGCTCCGAGCCCACGAAGACGATGCGGTCCTTCAAGAGACGGCTGTAGATGTCCCACTCGCGCTCGCCGCGGTGGGTCGTCTCGGTGACGAGCGGGATGTAGCCGCGCGCGGCGTCGTCCCGCTCGCTGCCGAGCACCTCCCCCGCCCGCTCGAGCAGCTCGAGCGCCTGCTGCCGTGTCTCTACCCGTCGCATGCCCTGCCTTCTAGCGCGTTACGCGCCGCGGGGCCCGCCCTTCTCCACGCACCGCGCGCTCGGAGCTGGCGGGCAGCCCGCGGCCGTGCCAAGCCACCGCCTCCGATGGGCATCCTCTCCTGGCTCTTCCCGACCGAGCAAGATCGGCTGGTGCGCGCGCGCGCGCTCATGGCCAAGGGCCGCCACGCGGACGCGCGCGCGGCGCTGCTCCACTCCAAGCTGCCCGAGGCCGAGGAGCTCTACGAGCAGTGCTCGGCGGTGCTCGACGCCAAGGAGCGCACGGCCCAGAAGAAGGCTCTCGCCGCCCAGGGCTTCCATGGCTGGAAGATCCAGGTGTCGACGAAGAACGCCCGGCGCCGCGCGGAGCTCGAGGCGCTCGTCGCCGCGGAGCTCGAGAAGGCGGGCGTGGATCTGGCGCTGCCCGAGCTCGACGAGAAGGCCGCGAAGACCGCGCTCGCGCGCGCCGAGCGCCGCGTGCGCGGGGGCGGCGGCGGCGCGGTGCGGGTCGAGCTCGTGCCGATGGTGGACGAGGCGCGGCTCAAGGCCTCGCGCTAGTCGAGACGCCGCGTCCGCCGTCGGAGCCCTGCGGCCAGCGCGAGGCCGAGCCCGACCACGAGCGCGCCCGCGTCGCCGCCGCCGAGCGCGCAGCCGCGACAGCCGCCGTGCGCGCCCGCCTCCGGCGGTGCGCTCGCCACCTGCTCCGCCGGCGGGGCCGCCTTCAGGGGCGGCGGGGTCGGCGTGACGCCGGCCGGATGCTCCTCGAGCGCGGCCTCGCAGTCGGGGCATTGCGCGCGCACCTGCCGGGTCGCGTCCTCGACCCGCGCGCGCGCCGCCGCGCAGCGCGGCCCCGGATCGAGGGCACACAGCCGCTCGGCCGCGCGGCGCATCGAGGCGAGCGCCTCGCACGCGAGCACGCAGTCGCCCAGGGGCAGCGCACGGCGCGCGCTCTCGAGCTCCGCCTCGAGCGCCGCGATCTCGAGCTCGCTCCCCGGCTCCGGCTGGGCCGGCTGCGCCAGGGCCGATGCCGGCAAGAGCGCGAGAAGCGCCAGGACCGGTGCCAGGTGACGGGCGATCATCGGTGCACGGCTCTCCTCGGCGCACCAGGCGGTGCGCCCCTCGGAGCGTAGGCGCCCGCCCCGCGCGAGGGAAGAGCGCGGAACGACGCGGTCACGTGGCCACGGGTGTCGCGCTCACGGCGGGAGCGGTGACGGGTCCGCGTCCGGCCCGCACGGCACGCGTACCGGGGCGGGCGGGTTGCAGGTGCGCGGGTGCTTCGGGTCGTAGGGCGGGCAGCTCACCTGCGGTCGCGCCCAGCACACCCGCTCCGGCTGCACGCCCGTCGCGGACGGGGACGCCGTGGCCGTCGCATCGGTCGCGATGGTCGCGATGGTCGCGGTGGCGGTCGTCGTGCCCGGCGGAACGGTCGCCGTCGGGTCCGGCGCCGCGCTACCGCTCGAGAACGGCGGCGGCGGGTTCGGGGGCGGCGGGTTCATGTGGCAGTCGGGGGGCTCGCAGCCCTCGGGCTCGCGCGGTCCCGTCTTGTTCTTGCACCCCTGCGCCACCGCGACCGTGATCACGATGGACGCGGCGAGCCGGAGCTTGCCGTGTCGTTCAGCCATCCCGTCCTCCCGCACGTAGGATGCCACAACGCGCCGAGCGCGTGCACCCCCGAAGCCTTCGACCTTCGACGGTGGACCGCTCAGACCAGAGCCTGAGCAGGAATTGGCGTGCGAACCGGTCGTTGTGAAGTCTGGGATCGAGGGGACGAGGTTGAGCTTGGCTTGGAGACGAGCCCGAGCGAGCCCTGGAGCCTTGGCCTCCCTTGGGGGAGGGGGATGCGAGCCGACAATCCGCGGCGGATTTCGAGGGCCCGCAACCGAGCCAACGACGGAAGTCCCCGACTTGGACCACCCCCTCTCCTCCGGGAGAGGGGGCCGGGGGGTGAGGGAAATACTCAGGTCCGGATGCCGCCTGCTTCTTCGGCAAGGGTCTAGGGCCACTCGACCCCAGATCTCGCATCGCACGGTCGCTTGCCGATTCGTGCTCACGCTCTCAGAGCACCTTCACGCGCGTCTGCTCGGCGCGCGCTGCCTCGCCGAGCGTGCCGCTCGCGCGGTAGGCGACGTACTCCTCCCACTTGCGGACGCTGAGCTGGTTGAAGTGCTTCACCATCGGGTTCAGCTCCGGGAAGGGGCGCTCCGGCTGGGCCGTCCAGGCGAGCTGCTCTTCTTCCACCGTGAAGCCGTCCTGCCGGAAGATCTCCATCGTGATGGGGCGGATGAACGGCATCGCCAGCGCGGCCAGCTGCCGCGGCCAGCGCCGGCCGCGCGCGAACGGGATCGCCAGGGGCTGCCAGAGCTGGAGCGAGAACACCTTGGTCCGCGCGGCGTCGATGGGCAGCATGAAGTTCGTCGAGCGCACGCGCCGGTTGCTGAGCGCCGACTGGTACGGATAGTCGTAGATCATGAACGTCTCGCTCCGGTTGCCCCCGGGCTCGGAGCGGAAGAAGGGCGCCGTGAAGGGGTGCAACAGGTCGCGGCGCAGCTCGTGGTCCCAGCGGAGGGTCAGCCGGTCCCGCTCGGCCGTGTGCGCGGCGAGGATCGTCTCGCCATAGGGCACCCAGCGGCCGTGCACCCAGAGGTGCGTCAGGTTGCACAGGTTGTCGATCACCATCGAGTGGTGCGCCTGCCAGGTGTACGCGAAGGAGAGCGAGGCCCAGGCGTCCGGCCCCTCCGCGAACGGGATCTCGGGCAGAGGCGTCAGCGTCGCGAGCTCGGCGTCGCCGGGGAAGATCCAGACGATCCCGTAGCGCTCGCGCGCCGGGTAGCGCCGCACCGTGACCGTCGGGAGCTTCTTGCCGAAGGCGTCGTGCTTCATCTCGACGAGCTTGCCCGCGGGGTCGAAGCTCCAGCCATGGTAGAGGCACACGAGCCGGCAGCCCTCCACCGAGCCGTGCGACAGCTTGATGCCCCGGTGCGGGCAGCGATCTTCGAGGGCGTGCGGGCTGCCGTCGTCGGCGCGGTAGAGCGCGATGGGCTCGCCCCAGAAGGTCACCGCGAGCGTCTTGCCGCGCCTGAGCTCGTGCGAGAACGCCGCCGGATACCAGTGGTTGAAGCTCATGCCCGCGCGCCGGGCGCGCTCGGCGAGGCTGCCCTCGCGGGCGGCGCGCTGGGTCGACTCGAGGCTCGCGTCCACGGGCGGCAGTGTTGCCACGAAGAGCGCCGCACGCAAGCCGCTCATGGCGCGGCGTCGGGCGCCCATCCTACGCGGCGAGCCGCTTCGGCATGAGCAGGTAGTAGGCCGCGGCCGAGATACCGGACGAGACGAACCACGCCCACGTGTAGAGGTGGTTGAAGAGCGCCGGCACGCTCTCGGGCTCCATGCCGCTCGCGGCGACGATGAAGCCCGGCAGGCACGGCAGGACGCCCGCCGCGAAGGCCACCATCGCCCGCCAGTTGACGCCGCGCGTGTACTCGTAGCGGCCGCCGCGCCGGTAGAGATCGTCGACCTCGAGCTTCGTCCTGCGCAGGACGAAGTAGTCGACGATCATGATCGCGCCGACGGGCCCGAGCAGGACGCCATAGCCGACGAGCCAGACGAAGATGTAGTTGCCGGCCGACTGGAGGATGAGCCACGGGCAGATGAGCACGCCGAGGACGGCCGTGATGACGCCGCCCATGCGGTATCCCGAAGTCCGCCCCCCGAAGCGATTTGTATACTACAGCTCCGAGGTCCGGCTCGCGCTGGGCGGACGGGGCTCGATGGGGAAGACGAAGATCGCTGCGGTCCTCGGGGTGGCGGCCCTGCTCGTCGCGGCGTGGCAGCTCGGCGTGTTCGAGCGGCTCGGGGAGCCCGAGCAGCTCCGACGGACGCTCCTCGAGCTCGGCGCGTGGGGCTACCTCGCCTTCGTCGGGGCGTACGCGGTCCTGCAGCCCTTCGGCCTGCCGGGCACGGTGTTCATCTGGGCCGCGCCCCTCATCTGGCCGTGGCCGGTCGCGTTCGCGCTCTCCATGGTGGGCACCATGGCGGCGAGCGTCGTCGGCTTCTCGTTCGCGCGCTTCGTCGCGCGGGACTGGATCGCCGCGCGCATCCCCGCGCGCTTCCGCAAGTACGACGAGGCCGTCGCGCGGCGCGGCTTCGTGACGGTGTTCGTCCTGCGCCTCGTGTTCTGGATGCCCCCGCTCCTGCACGCCTTCTTCGGCGTGTCGAAGGTCGGCTTCTGGGTGCATTTCTCTGCGTCGCTCGCGGGCTACGTCCTGCCGCTCCTGCTCGTGAGCTACTTCGGCGAGGCGCTGTTCGTCGCCTTGAAGGAAGCGCCCGTCGAGGTGTGGGTCGCCCTCGGCGCGGGCGTCGTCGTGAGCGCGCTCGGCGCGTGGCTCTACCGGCGACGCCGGGGGCGCACGCAGAGCGCGCCGGCCGAGACGACCGAAGTGCCCGGAACCGATGTACCCAGTTGAGCTCGTGGGGCTAGACTCAAGTCAAGCGATTAGCGCTTAGCACTTAGCTATTAGCCCAAGAATATCGCGATGATACGTACCATCACAGGGCGTCACCGTTTCACCTGGAACCTGCATCGGGCCGAACCTGGAGAACCGGCAACACTGCGACTTCTCTGGGCTAATGGCTAACGGCTAACGGCTAATCGCTTCTTCTCGGGCTAGACTCGTCCACCGTGGCGTGGCGCGACGATCTTCACGCGGCCCAGGTGCGCATCCGGGCCCTCGAGGAGGAGAACGAGTCCCTGCGCCAGGAGCTCGAGCTCGCACGCCGCGCGGCGGCGCCCGCGCCGGCGCTCCGGCGCGCCGATCGACGGCCACCGGCCCCACTCTGGCGGGAGCCGTGGGTCGCGGGGCTCGCGGTCGCACCCGGGAAGCTCGCGTACACCGACGCCCTCGGCCCGGCGCGCCTCCGCATCGTGCCGCTCGACGGTGGCCCCGTGAGCGAGCTCGTCCTCGCGGAGGGAGGCCACAAGACCGCCAACCGCGCGGGCGACCGGATCGTCGTCGAGCTCGAGGACGGGGCCCTCGGCACGGTCGCGTGGCCGAGCGGCGAGCTCGGAGCGACGCTGCGCCTCGGCGCGGCCCTATCGATGCCACCGCTCGTCCGGGGCGGAGAGCTCTGGTGCGCGACCCGCGACCAGAAGCTGCACCGCGTCGACCTCGCGCGCTTTCAGGTCCTCGAGAGCCGGCGGTCCGAGGGCGGACAGGAGTTGAAGCGCCTCGGATTCGAGGTCGCTCGCGGCACGTCGCTCGAGCTCCGGATCGGCGCGCGCCGCGCCGCGAAGAGGCTCGACGCGGCGCTGGCGCAGCTCGACTGGGAGATCCGGCGCGCCGCGTCGGTGCCGGGGGGCATGGTGCTGTCGCTGAGTCGCTCCTTCGGCAGCGATTTCCAGTGGGGCCTCGCGCGCTGCGACGAGCCCGGCGCGACCCTGCGCTGGGTCCGCGAGATCGGCGCCGGGAGCCCCGGGCAGCTCTGCCTCGTGGACGGCTGGCTGGTCGCCCACAACGTCCTGAGCTCGGAGAGCTCGGTCGTCTGCGCCCCCGACACCGGGCGCGTCTGGCTCCGCATCCGCGGCGTGTGGGAGGACGCGCGCGCCTCGGTCCTCGCAGAGGACGGGAGCGGGCTCGGGTCGGTGCCGCTCTGACTCGTGGGGCGGGGGCGCGCTCGGCGTGTGGCTCTACCGGCGACGCGTCGGGTGGGGTTGGTGGGCGGCCCGTCTTTTCCCAGATCGTGCGGCAGCGGCCGAGAATTGAAGTCGGGTAGCCCCGGGCGGTTGCCCGCCCGGGGCCCCCACAGATCCGGACGTGCGGAACCACCGCATCCGGCTCTTCGAGTAGTGGTTTCGCTAGGCTAGCCATGTAGCGGGCGGAGCACAGGGAGGTGCGGCAGTGGGTAGCGTTGATGCAGTTGCCGCATCCTCGCCCAGGTCATGCGTGCGCGCTGCGAGCGTCGGTC
>JACRDA010000006.1 GCA_016212965.1 Myxococcales bacterium | reverse complement strand
GTGCCTCTCGGCCTTGGCCGGGCGGGGTTGGCTACCCGCGGGGCGTCTACGTGAGGTTTCTGCTTGCTCAGCTCATCGCATCCTCCTCACACAGGCAGGCGTCGGCACGCCCCGACGCGTCTTGGCGCACCAGGAAGGCGGTAGGCGGGCGGCCGCCGCCACGAGTAAGTGAGAACTCGGCCCCACAGGCAGGAGCAGAGGTCACAAGAAGACCAGAAGACCAGAAGGCCAGAGGATCAGAAGCCAAGCGTGCCGTCCCCACGGCGCTGTCCCCAGCGCCGCCTTCTTCCCTTCTGTTCTTCTGTTCTTCTTGTGAATCCTCTGGGAAATCCAACAGGAATCGAGACACGGAGGGGTCTGTGAACGCTGCCGGCTCCGTGCAGCTCTCCGTGTCTCCGTGTCTCAGTGGTTGTCTCTTTCTGGGTACTTGGAGGCGAGTTGCAGAGGAGTCACCGAGCCACGGAGCGCTAGGGCGTGGCCGCGCCGAGCGCGGCGCGCAGCTCGAGCGCGAGCTCGCACGAGTTGATGCCGTGCGCGTACTCGAGGCGCACGTCGCTCGAGATCCAGGCCGGATCGACGAGCTTGCGCTGCCGGAAGAGCAGCTCTTCGGTCTCGAGATCGACGGCGGCCACGCGCACGAGATGGCGGCAGGCACCGTCGACCTCGGTGGGGCCGTCGCCCTCCTTGGGCTCGTCCATCACGGTCAAGAGGAGCGACGCGCGCAGGACGCGCAGCGCTTCCTCGAGGGGCGCGCGCTTCACCGCCAGGCGCAGCCGCCCGAGCGCGGCGCGGTCGGCGGCGCGCACCTCCTCTTCCCACGCGGGCTCGAAGAAGGGTGCCGCGACGAGCGCACTGTGGAAGCGCTCGACCTGGGAAGCGGTCTCGAGGTGCTTGCCGCCGACGAAGGCCGCCGCCGCGGCGCGCAGCAGCGCCTTCTCGGTGCGCGTCGCGGGCGGGTCGAACAGGCACAGCACGAAGGCATCGCGGTACGAGGACTCGGCCGCGCTGGCGATGCCCGCGGAGCTCTGGAAGCTCTCGATGGGGCCACGCAGGTAGGCGGTGGGGCGCGCCATGGCGGCCGCCAACGCGCGCGCGTCGCGGAGCTCCGGGGCGACGTAGTCTCCCTCGTAGTCGCCGGCGTGCGCGAGCACCCAGGCCTCTACCCGCGGCACCATGCCGCGGTCCTTGTCGCCGAGGCGCGCCGAGTAGCTGCGGACCTCCGCGACGAGCGCGGCGCGCTCCCCGTCGAGCGCGCGGCCCCGGGCCCGGACCATGAGGACGACCCCCACGACGACCGTCACGACCGGTCCGAGCGCGAGGACGCGCAGCAGAAGGACGAGCTTGGGCGAGGCGCGGTTCTGGCCCGCGGGCCTGCCCCGAACGCTCGCCTCCACCCGTGCCGCGAGCGCGGGTGACATCTTGCGCGTGGTGAGGAAGGTCGCCACGGCTCAGCTTCGGTGGGAGGTGGCCGTGCGGTGCTTGCGCAGGTTCTCCTCGACGAGCTCGAGCAGCTGATCGCCCGTCACGCCCAGCCGCTCGGCGGTGGCCTCGGCGAGCGAGCTGTCGGCCACACCCGGCTTGAACTGATAGGTCGGGCGCCGCTCGGGGGAGAGCTGCACCTGCAGGAAGGACAGCCCCGGCACGGTGCCCTCCTTCTCGAGCCGCTGCGCGAAGGCGAGGAAGTGCGAGGTGATGAAGGCCTGGGGCCGCAGCTTGTGGAGCATGCCGAGCACGAGCTCCACGATGCGCTCGCCCTCCGACGGGTTGGTCCCCGAGCAGAGCTCGTCGAGCAACACCATGGCGTGGGGCGGCAAGCGCTCGAAGAGGTCGCGGATGCGGAGCATCTCCATGCCGAGGCGCCCCTCGGTCTGATCGGCCTTCGTGCCCTCGATGAGCGAGGCGACCAGGCGCGTCACCATGGCCACGCGCGCCCGCCGCGCCGGGACGAAGAGGCCGCTCTGCGCGAGCACCTGGGCGAGCGCGATCGACTGCAAGAGGCGCGTCTTGCCGCCCGAGTTCGGTCCGGTGACGAGGGTCGTGGAGGTCGAGGGATCCACGACGAGGTCGCACGGCACCGCAGCCTGGCCGTTCAGGAACAGGAGCGGATTGAAGAGTCCCTCGAAGTGCTTCGTCTCGTCGGCGCCCGCCACCTCCGGCAGGCACACCGCGAGCCCCGCCGCCTCGGCCTTGGCGCGAAAGCCGAGCGCACCGAGGTAGAGCTCCACGTCGCCGAGCACCTGGATGACCATGACGAGCTTGTCGTCGATGCCGCTGAAGACGGAGTCGATGAGGCGCGTCAGGACCTCGGCCTGGCTGAACTTGTAGCCGCGCACGAAGAGCTCGAGCTTCGCGAGCCAGCGGCGCCAGAAGGGATTGACGAAGGGGTTGGCGTTGCTCTCCTCGATCGACAGGACGTCGAAGCCGCGGATCTGACCGTCGGCGCCGACGCTGATCTTGAGGCTCAGCGTCGCGAGGTGCTGGTCGTAGCTGAGCAGCTCGCCGAGCGAGCGATAGGGCTCGCTCGCCTGCACCTCGCGACCGAACTCGCTCAGGCGCGCGAGGCCGCTCGTGGCCGATTCGAACTCGCTCGCCATGCGATCGAAGATCTGCTGCAAGGTCGCGAGCGTGTCGAGCTTCTGGCGATTGGCGTCGAAGCTCCGGCTCCCGCCGGTGTTCTCGGTCAAGGCCCGCAGCCGACCGAGGTCGCGATGCAGGGCCGACAGGCTCTGCTCGAGCTCGGGGCGCGCCACGAGCTCCGCCAGGATCGCGCTGCGAAATGCCACGACCGCCGGATCGCTCGGCGGCTGGCACACGATCCGCAAGAGGTAGCTCGGCGCGGTGAGCGTGAGGTCGCGCGCGCCGCTCCGGATGCAGAAGTACTGGGTGACGAAGCGCGGCAGGAACAGATCGGCCGCGAACCCCTTCGGATCCCAGTGCGAGGCGGGGACGCGGGCGCGATCGAGCGCCTCGGCGAAGAGCCCGCCCGAGGTGCTGCCCGCGAAGGCGAGCGTCACCGCGAACCTGGTCTGCTCGAGGTCGATGCGCACGCTCGGCTCGGGCTCGAGCAGATCGGGGATCATGTCGTCGTGCTCTCCGGCGCGCGCGCCGCACCTGCGCGACGTGCCGGAAAATCTACGCGCTTGGCCGCAGCGGACGCAACGCCCGCGTCGGACCCGCGCGTCGCGCCGCACGGAAACGGCGCTCGGCCGGCGTGGGAGGCTCGGACCGAGCCCCGCACCCGGAGCTGCCCGCTCAACGCCCGCGCCCGGGACCGCGGCGGGCTGCCAGCCGTGCCTGGCCGTCGTCGAGGTAGTCCATCTCGAGGCTGCGCGCCTCGAGGAGCGCGTCGTGCGGCACGGCCCGCACGCCGAGCACCGCGAGGGCGCGCCGGGCGTGCGCGTCGCCGCAGCCACCGAGCTCGAGCCCGAGCGCCTCGAGGAGCGCGCCGCGCACGGCGCCGTAGTCGGCGCGCTCGAGCGCGGCGCGCGCGCTCTCGTACGCCAGGCGACACGCGCGCGCGTCCGCGCGGCAGAGCTCCACGGCGCCAGGGTCGTCCCCGCGCTCGGCCGCTGCGACGGCGTCGCGCCAGGCGCTCGCCGAGGCGCTCGCGGCGCGCTCACAGGCCTCGGCGACCTCTCGATGCCAGGTGCCCATGCGCCGATGGTACCAGAGGCTTGGGCTAGCGCCGGCGCGCGGCGCGAACGAGCGCGCCCACCGGAGCGCTACGTCGCGGCGAGCGCGAGCGTGAGCGCGTAGAGGCAGATGGCGCCGACCCACGACAGCGTCATGCGCCGCCAGCCCTGCTCGTACGCCCAGATGGGCGCGAGTGGCGGCACGACCACGGCGATGAGCCCGCGGTACCAGGGGCGCACGCGGCGCACCAGGCGCGCGCCGATGGCGACGTGCAGCGTCACCAGCGTCGCGAAGGACACGAGCAGCCCACCCATCACGAGCGCGTCGCGCACGGCCCTACTCTAGCGGTTCTCGTGCGCGGGCGCCGCTTTGAGGCCCCGGCGCCAGGCGAAGGTCGGCGCCCCCTCGCGCACCCAGCGGTCGACGACCTGGCGCGCCAGCTCGAGGTGCTCGCCCGTCTCGACCGCAAAGGCGTGCACGAGGCAGGTGCCGGGCCAGCTCGGGTAGGACGCGATGGCCGTGAGGTAGTTGGTGTCGTCGAGCAGCGTGCCGAAGTGCCCGTCCGTCGACACGACCGGGATCGGGCTCGGGTCCCAGAACGGCGGCAGGATCGGCGCCCGGCGCAGCGACGCGGGAGGCTTGGGCCGCTCGATGGCGGCGTAGCGCAGCTCGCCCACGTTGACGTCGAAGGTCTTGGCGACGCGCATCGCCTTGTCGACGAAGCGCTCGAGGCAGAGCTGGGGCGTGTCCTGGCCCGCGTCGACCTCGTCGTAGGCGACGACGGTGACGGCGAGGTGGTCCTTGCCGTAGCGAAAGCCAACGCGCGTCGGGTAGCCCCAGAAGCGCACCCGCAACCACCGCGCGGCGTCGGCGAGCGGCACGTCGAGCGTCCGGAAGCGGTCGGAGCGCCGGCTCCAGCGCTCGTCGCGCAGGCGCACGAGCGCAGCGTAGAGCGGATCGCGCGCGTCGCCGCCGGGGTTGTCGCGCGTGACCGAGGTCGGCGTCGGGACGACCGGGCCTTCGGGCGGCTTCATGCTGCAGCCGGACGCGAGCACCGCGCCGAGCAGGCACGCGCCGAGTGCGACTCGCCCAAGCGGTGACCCCATCTCCGTGTCTCTAGGGTAGCGCAGGCGCGGGCCGTGCGCCGCCGTCGCGACGCAGGGGTCGCCGTCAGCCGCGCTTCGGCGGCAGGGCACGGGGACCGCCGTGCCCCCCGGCCGACGCCCCCTGCCCGACCCCGCGCCGCAGCACGATGTGGCGGCCCGCCTCCCGGCCGTGGGAGCGCGCCTCGCTCCCGCCGTAACCGCCGACGCGCACGTGCCGGACGTGCGGGTGGCGCTGGCGGTAGAAGCCCTTGAGGTCGGCGTCGCCGAGCCACACGAGCCCCTGCTCGCGCGCCTTCTTGCCCTCGCTCCGGAGCCGCTCGCGAAAGCCCTCCATCACGCCGGCGAGGTAGGTGCGGCGGTCGCGGTCGCCGCGCACGGCCTCGACGCGCTTGTGCTCGCGCCACAGGCGCTCGGCCGTCCCCGAGAGGAAGGCGTGCACGTAGCTCGCCATCTCGAGGTTCTCCTCGCGCCCGCAGATCTCGAGCACGCTGCCGTGCCGGCCCTCGCGCGGTCGGTACACCGGCACCCAGATGGCCTCGACGAAGAAGTGCTCGGCGAGGATGGAAGCGAGCAGGTGCGCGGCCTCGGGCACGCGACCGGTCGGCTCGCCGAGGTGCCGGAAGCCGTAGCGCGGCAGGGCGGCGTCCCGAGCGGCGACGGGCGCGGAAGCGACCGCGATGTTGTGCTTCAACATGAGCCGCTGGGCGAGCGCCGCGGCGGTCTCGGCCTCGTGGCGGTGGGGGCTCTCGGCCAGGGCGAGCAGGCCGGCGATGCGCTTCAGGAGCCGCGCGCGCTCCGGATCGTCGTCGGCGCTCGCCTCGGGCAGGCCGGCGGCGCGCGCATCGATGCCCATGCGGCGACACACGTCGCGGAACGCCGGCCCGTGCGAGGCCTCGTCGACGGCACCGAGCACCTCGTGCGCGTACTGGTGCGCCATCTCGTGCTTGAGCACCTCGAGCACGGCGCCCCACGGCGCGGCGAGCAGCATCGGGCGCGAGATCTCGATGCTGCGCCGCACGCGGTCCCAGCGGCCGAGCGCGGTCGTGTGATCGGTGAGCCGCAGCACGGGCGTGCGCAGGGACTGATCGAAGTGCACGGCGTTGAGCTGCCGGTAGGCGCGCAGGAGCTCGCGCGCGAGCGCCGCCTCGAGCGCGGCACCGAGCTCGACCACGCGCGCCGCCCCGGCCGCGTGCCCGACCTCGCTCTGCCGCGCCTGCTGCATCCGATGCGCATAGCTCGGCTCCCCCGGGGCGTGCAAACCGAAGCGCGCCCGCGACCCGCGCGCCCCGGGGCCGGCGACCGGTCAGGGCGGATCGATCGGCGCGTACGCCCGCCGCGCGGGCACGCTCGCGAGCGCCGCGCGACGCGCGCGCACGGGCGGGACGGGCTCGCCCGCGTCGAGCACGAGCGCCGTCAACCGGCCGCCGTAGACGCAGCCCGTGTCGAGCCCCGTCGCAGAGGGGTGGAGCTGCGGCTCGGTGAGCGCGTTGTGCCCGAACGCCACGTGCGGCGGGCCCGTGTAGCGCGCGCCCCAGGGGACGCCGACGTCGCGGAGCTCCGAGGGGGCGCCGGTGTCGTCGAGCGTGCGCACGTAGAGGAGCGTGCGCTCCTTCTGCTCCGCGAGCGGCACGCCCGGCACGAGGCCCGCGTGCACGACGACGAGCCCGTGCTCGGAGAGCTCGAGCGCGAGCGGCAGCGACGCGAGAAGGCGGAAGTCGGCCTCGTCGAGCCCGGCGGCCGCGCGCCGCACGTGCTCCGAGGCGCGGGTGCCGAGCCCGGGGTCGGCGCCGGGGACGCCGCCGCGCGCGTGGAACCGGAGCAGGCGCGCCTCGTGGTTGCCGCGCACCGCGCGCGCGCCGAGCTCGCGACAAGTCCGGAGCACGCGCGCCGCGTCGGGGCCGCGCGCCACGAGGTCGCCCACGAACACCACGCGGTCCGTGCCGCGGACCACCGCGAGCCGGTCGAGGAGCAGGTCGAGCTCGTCGGCACAGCCGTGCACGTCGCCGATGACGAGGGTGCGCGCCATCCGAGCCTCGCGCCTCAGCCCGGGCCGCGGTCCCCGGCCAAGAGCCCGAAGGTCACGGTGTCGAGGAAGCGCTCGCCGAAGCGCCAGTTCTCGCGCAAGAAGCCCTCGCGCACGAAGCCGAGCTTGTCGAGCACGCGCAGCGAGGCCGCGTTCGCCGGGTCGACGTTGGCCTCGATGCGGTGCAGGTCAAGGCGCTCGAAGCCGAACGCGACGATGGCGCCGAGGGCCTCGGACACGAGCCCCCGGCCCCAGTGCTCGGGCGCGAGGACATAGCCGACCTCGGCGTGGGCGTGCGGCTTGTCCCAGCGCCAGAAGCCCGCGGTGCCGATGATCGCCGGGCCTGCGCGGCCCGTGCCCGGGCCTCGCAGCACGAGGCCCCAGGTGATGCCCGCGAACGCCACGACGTCGGCCTCGATGCGCGCGAGCTTCGCGTCGGACTCCGCGCGCGTCGGCGGGGCGCGACCGAGGTAGCGGGTGACGTCCGCATCGGTCTGGAGCCGGAAGAGCTCGTCGGCGTCCTCGGGGCCGAGTCGGCGCAGCAGGAGGCGCTCGGTCACGAGCTCGGGAAACGGCTCGAAGCTCGAGAGGGTGGTACTCGACGCGGGCATGCTGCCCGGACGTGTAGCACGCGGCCAGTGAGCCCGTGCGGGGCCCGTGCGAGGCCCACACCGCGCCGCGCCATGTCCTTGTGCGCCGGCATCGCCTACAATGTCCCAGGAGCTCGCTCGGGGACGCGCGCCCGAGCTCCTTGCTTGCGTCGAAGGGAGTCGGACGAGATGCGTACCTTGGCCATCGGATGGGTGCTGACGCTGGTCGCCGCGGGCGCGACAGCCGCCTGCTCGTCGGAGTTCCAGACGGGCAACGGCACGGGCGGCGCCGGCGGTGTCGGTGCAGCGGGCGGACACACCGGCTCCGGCGGCACGACGTCGGGCACCAGCGGCAACGGGGGCAGCGGCGGCACCGGCGGCGCCATCCCGGGCTGCAACACGGCGCTCGCGCCCGAGGACGACCCCTGCGTCGTCGACGAAGCGATCGGGATCTTCGTGCGCGAGAACGGCACGGGCCCGGGCACGCGCGATCAGCCCCTCGGGACCGTCGCGGCTGCGATCGCGCTGGCCGAGGACAACGGCAAGCGCATCTACGTGTGCGGGGGCGAGGAGTTCCGCGAGAATCTGACGGTGTCCCAAGGGCTCGAGATCTACGGCGGGCTCGACTGCACGACCGACTGGCACTGGACGGGCGACAAGACGAAGATCGCGCCCGACGGCGGCCTGCCGCTCAAGCTCGAGGCCGGCGGGGCGCTCACCAAGCTGCGCGACCTCGCCGTGACCGCGAGCAACGCGGCGGCCCCGGGCGCCTCGTCGATCGCCGCCGTCGCCGACGGCGCCACGGCCGAGCTCGTGCGGGTCGATCTGACCGCGGGCAGCGGAGCCAAGGGCGCGGACGGCCAGAGCGCGCCGAGCGAGCCGGCCCCGGCTGGCACGGTCGGCAACCCGGGCAGCCCGGGCGGGTGCGCCGGCAGCGTCACAGGAGACGGCGGACCGCAGGCTGTGAGCAGCGGGTGTGCAACCTCCATCGGCGGAGCTGGCGGTGACGGCGGGGTCACCCTCCATCCCAGCGGCTACCCTGGCCAGAGCGGCCAGACCGGCAGCCTGGGCGCGGGGGGGAGCGGCCGGCCGGCCGGAAACACCGCGATCACGTTCTGCCAGTCCGCGATTCCCATCGGCGCTGGCGTCGGGAAGAACGGCGCACCTGGCACGACGGGCACGGACGCCGCCGGTGGCACCGCACTCGGCACCCTGTCCGAAACGGGATACCAGGGGGCGCCCGGCGGCAACGGCGGCGCGGGTATCCCCGGGCAGGGCGGAGGCGGCGGGGGCGGCTCGTACATGCCCTACGTGTGCCAGAACGACCCAGCCGTCGTCACCTTCGGCCCCGGAGGCGGGGGCGGCGGCAGCGGCGGTTGCGGCGGCGCCGCTGGAGCGGGCGGCGGCGCGGGCGGCGCGAGCATCGCGCTCGTCAGCGTCGGCGCGACGCTCACCCTCGTGAACTGCCAGCTCGTCGCGGGCGGCGGCGGCGACGGCGGCAGCGGCGGCCACGGCCAGCCGGGCGGGCCGGGCGCCAGCGGAGGCTCGGGTGGCGGGTCCTACGGTGATGCACCCGGGGCCTGCAGCGGAGGGGCAGGTGGCAAGGGCGGCGACGGCGGTGCGGGCGGCGGCGGGCGCGGCGGGCACTCGCTCGGCATCGCCTACAGCGGTGCGGTGCCCACGGTGACCGGCGGCAGCATCGCCTACAGCACGCCGGGCGCCGCCGGAGCGGGCGGGGGCGTGAGCAACGCCGGTGCGGCGGGCGTCGTCGGCGACCAGCTGCAGTTCCCCTGAGAGAAGACGCGGCGCGCTCCGCCTCGCCCGGGCTCGAGCGATCCAAGCACGCGGAGCACACCACGGAGCTCGGCGCGGGCGCCGAGCCGCCCGATTTGCCAAGGCAGTGACTCGGGGGCGAGTGACCGCGCCGCCGCGAGGATTCACAAGAAGAACAGAAGGGAAGAAGGCGGCGCTGGGGACAGCGCCGCGGGGACGGCACGCTTGGCTTCTGATCCTCTGGTCTTCTGGTCTTCTGGTCTTCTTGTGACCCCTGCTCCTGCCTGCGGGGCCGAGTTTTCACTGACTCGTGGCGGCGGCCGCCCGGCACGGAGAGCTGCACGGAGCCGGCAGGGGACGACGTGCGCCAGTTGCGTCGGCAGGACGCGCGTCAACGGTTCGGCCGACCAAGTCCACGTAGACGTCGCCGTCAAAGTCCACGACCACGTCAACGTCAACGCCGAGGTCAACGCCAACTCGGCTCGCAGCAGCAGTGTGGCTGGCGCCGGTGATCGACACGCGGGCGAAGGCGCCTACGTTGCGGTCCGATGGCGAGACATCCGTCACGACCTCTGTGCCGAGGTACTAGACCGCCGCCCCGAGCTCCCGCAAAAACCCCCGCGCGAGCGCGCGGGCGCAGTGGGCGCGGTAGGCGCGCGTCGAGCGGATGTCGTCGATGGGGCTCGTGTCCGCCGCGACGGCGCGATCGAGCGCCTCGCCGTCGAGGTCGGCGAGCGGCGTGCCGAGCACGAGCGCCCGCGTGGCCGGCAGGGTCGCGGTCACGGGCGCCATCGAGGCCATGGCGGCCCCGAAGCGGCGCGCGCGCCCACCCTCGAGCTCGGCGACGGCCGCGAAGGCGACCTTCGAGATGGCCTGCGCCTGGCGCGCACCGACCTTGCGCCAGCACCACGGCGAGCCCGGCGCGAGCGGCTCGAGCTCGAAGGCCGTGATGATCTCGTCCGCCTGGCGCACCGAGCGCTTGTAGCCGGTCTGGAAGCCCGCGAAGGGCACGCGGCGCTCGCCGCGCACGCTCGTGAGGACCACCGTCGCGTCGTGGGCTGCGAGCGCCGCGACGCCGTCGGCGGCGGGCGAGCCCGTCGCGAGGTTGCCGCCGAGCGTGCCGCGCGCCTGGATGGTCGGCCCGCCGATGTCGTGGCTCATGCGCGCCAGGAGCGGCAGCGCGCCCTGCACGAGCTCGTGACGGCCGAGGGTGAGGTAGCTCACGCCGGCGCCGATGCGGATGCGCGCGCCGTCGCGCTCGAGGCGCTCGACCGCGCGCAGCTCCGGCAGGCGCGACAGATCCACGCAGAGCGGCGGGCGCGCGCCCGCGGCGAGGGGCGGCGCCATGCCGAGCTCGACGAGCAGATCGGTGCCGCCGGCGCAGAGCAGGGTCGGCTCGCCCGACGCGACGCGCGCCGCGAGCAGCGCGCACGCCTCGGACAGGGCCCGTGGCACGGCGAGCTCGTAGCGCGCGAGATCGGCGACGCTCACGGCCCCACCTCCCCCGCCCCGCGGCGCGCGGCCGCCGCGCGGAGCACGCTGTCGACGATGCGCTCGTAGCCCGTGCAGCGGCACAGGTTGCCCCCGAGGGCGTGGCGCACCTCGGCCGCCGAGGGCGCGGGGCGCGCCACGAGCAGCGCCTCGGCCGAGATCATCATGCCCGGCGTGCAGATGCCGCACTGCGCGCCCCCGTGCTCCGCCATCGCGCGGCCGAGCGCCCCGGGCGCGCCGTCGACCGCGAGCCCCTCGACCGTCACGACCATGCGGCCGTCGCACTGGCCGATCGGGACGAGGCAGGCGTTGACGGGCTCGCCGTCGAGCAGGACGGCGCAGGTGCCGCACTCGCCCTCGCCGCAGCCCTCCTTCGTGCCCGTGAGGCCGAGCGGACCGCGCAGGACGTCGAGCAGGCGCACGAGCGGGGGCAGGTCGAGCGTGCGCACGACGCCGTTGACCGTGAGCTCGATCTTCATGGCTTCACCTCGCCCCGCGCGAGCGACGCCGCGAGCAGGCGCTCGGGCGTCAACGGCAGGCTGTCGAGCACGAGGCCGGTCGCGTGCTCGATGGCGGCGGCGACCGCGGGTGCCCCGCCGTCCATGGGGAGCTCGCCGATGCCCTTGGCTCCGCCGCCCGGCCCGTGCTCGAACGGCGCCTCGACGAGGAAGGTCTCGAAGGGCGGCGCGTCGAGCGCGGTCGGCACGATGTAGTTCGTCAGGCGCGGGTTCAGGATGCGCCCGTCCCGCCACACGACCTCTTCGGTGAGCGCCCAGCCGATCGCCTGCAGGGCGCCGCCCTCGAGCTGGCCCTTGCACATCACCGGATTGACCGCCCGACCGACGTCCGCGGCGCACCAGAAGCCGACGACGCGCACCTCGAAGGTGTCGAGATCGACCTCGACCTCCGCCACGTCGCACGCGAACGCGAACGCGGGGTAGGCGTCGCCCTTGTAGCGCGCGTCGTCCCACGCGACCCAGCCGGGGGGCTCGTACTGCTCGAGCGCGCTCACGGCGCCCTCGCGCGCGAGAAGCCGGTCGCCCGCCGCGGCGAAGCTGCCGCCCGCCGCCGCCTGCTCGGCGCGCACGCGCGCGGCCCCCTTCTGCGCCGCGCGCTCCACGATGCTGCCGACCACCATCACCGTGCGCGACGCGACCGTCGGACCGGAGTCGGGCACGTGGGTCGTGCACGGCGTCGCGAAGTCGACGTCCGCGAGCCCGACGCCGGCCGCGTCGGCGACGATCTGCGCGAACACGGTCTCGGTCCCCTGCCCGATGTCGGTCGACGCCGTGCGGATGCAGAGGCGCCCGCCCGGCCGCAGATCGACCGCGACCTTGCCTTGCAGGCGGCGCTCGCCCGAGCCCGTGAAGCCCGCGCCGTGCAGGACGACCGAGCAGCCGATGCCGCGCGCCTTGCGCCCGACGACCCGCGGCGGCGCGGCGCGCTTGTCGCGGTAGCCGCTCGCCTCGAGCGCCGCCGTGACGCACTCGGCGACCCCGACCGAGCCGCGCAGCACCTGGCCCGTCGGCGTGGAGTCGCCCACGCCGAGCAGGTTCTGGCGCTTCAGATCCGCCGGGTCGCGGCCGAGCTCGCGGGCCACCCGATCGACGTGGCGCTCGATGGCCCACAGGGTCTGCGGCGCGCCGAAGCCGCGGAACGCCCCGGAGGGCGGCGTGCTCGTCGCGAGCGACAGGCCCTCGATGCGGGCGTCGCGCCAGCCGTAGACGCCCCCCGCGTGGAGCACGCCGCGCGACAGCACCACCGGCGTCAAGGTCACGTACGCCCCGGCGTCGTAGAGCGCGCGCAGCGAGAGCACGCGCAGGGTGCCGTCGCGATCGCAGCCGGTCGTCACCTCGCACACGGCCGGGTGGCGCTTGGTCGTCGCCTCGATGTCCTCGCGGCGGCCGTACACCATCCGCACCGGGCGCCCGCTCTTCTGCGCGAGCAGAGCCGCGTGCAGGGCGAGCATGGTCGGGTACTCCTCCTTGCCGCCGAAGCCTCCGCCCGTCACCGCCTGGGTCACGTGCACGCGCTCCGCGGGCAAACGGAGGCCGCGGCACAGCCCCTTCTGCACGTAGTAGGGGCACTGGATCGAGCCCGTGGCGTGGAGCCCGTCCGCGTCCCACCACGCGACCATGCCGTTCGGCTCGAGGTAGAGGTGCTCCTGGTGGTGACAGGTGTAGCGGCCCGACACCACCACCTCGCAGCCGGCGAGCGCGCGCTCGATCGCCGCCCGGCTCGCGGCGACGCGGTCCTCGGCCTCGACGTCGGCCGCGCCCTTCGTGATGAGGTAGCGGCTCTGCACGTTGTCCGGCCCCGAGATGACCGTCTCGGCGGCGAGGGCGGCCTCGAGATCGAGCACGGCGGGCTCGGGCTCGATCTCGAGCCGCACCGCGGCCACCGCGCGCTCGAGCTTGCCGCGGTCCGCACACGCGAGCAGCACGACGGGCTCGTAGGCGTGGTTCACCCGCGCGCGCGCCAGGACCGGCTGGTCGTCCACGAGGAGCGCGACGACGTTGTCGGGCACGTCCTCGGCACGCACCACCGTGACGTCGCTCCAGTCGAAGGCGCGATCGAGCTCGATCGACCGCAGGACCCCCCGCGCCACCGGGCTCCGCACGGCCGCGCCGTGGAGCTCGCCCGGTCGCGGGGGCAGATCGTCGACGTAGAGCGCGCGACCGGTCACCTTCGCGGCGCCGTCCACGCGGCCGACGCTCCGGCCCACGTGCGGCCGCCGCACCTCGCTCGAGCTCAT
>JACRDA010000169.1 GCA_016212965.1 Myxococcales bacterium | reverse complement strand
GGTCACGTCGCAGCCGATCCCGCAGCCGATCCCGCAGCCGGTGCCGCAGCCGCCGAGCCCGCCGACGGTGCCCGAGCCGCCGCGCGACCGCGAGGTGCCGGCGCCCGCCGCGAGCGCGCCGGGGGAGACGGCGGCGCCGCCACCGCGCACGCGGCGCAGCCTCGAGTCGTTGCTCGACGCGGCCGGACGCGGGACGAAGGCTCCCCGGGCCGGCGCCTCGATGACGGCGATGATCGTGGGCGCGAGCATCTTCGGCGCGGGCGTCGTCGTCGGAACGCTCGTCTTGCGGAGCCTGATCTCCGGCAGCAATACCCCGACCGCGAGCCCGAGCGGACCCGAGCCGAGCCCCCCCACGGCGCCGCCTCCCACGGCCGTCGCCAGTCGCGCGGGCGCGACGACCGGCACCGTTCCCGCGGCGAGCGCTGCGCCACCGACCTCGGTGTCGGCGAGCGCGCGGACCTCCCCCGAGCCGGCGCCGAGCGCGAGCGCGGAGAGCGCCGACCCGGCCAAGCTCCCCGCCGACGAGGGCTACCTGTTCGTGGAGGCGCGGCCCATCGGGGCCTTCGTGTACGTCGACGGCGCCAAGACCGGCCCGACGAGCCGCAACCTGCGCGTGCGCTGCGGCGATCTGCACGTGCGGCTCGGCATCATGCGCCCCGGTCGCATGACCTGGCTGAGCGGCAGCCGCTCCGTCCAAGTCGCCTGCCGCGCCGTCACGACGGTCGAGATCCCCATCTCGCAGAACCCGAGCCCCGCGCCCACCCGCCCGGGCTGGGTGCCGCACGGCATCTAGACGCGCGAGCGGCACGAGGCGCAGGGAGCGTGGCCCCGACGCGCGCGGGCCAGGACTGATAGGCTCGCGGCGTGAGCCGCCGCGCGACGCCCCACCCCGAGCGCGAGGGCGCGCTCGGGCTCTGCCTGCTCGCCTCGCTCGCCGTGGCCTGCCCACGGCGCGAGCCGCCACCCGCCCCGGCCGCACCCCCGAGCGCGACGCTCGCCGAAAGCGCCGCGCCGGCGCCCACGACCCCGGCGCCCACGACGGCAGCCGGCTCGGCGACGCCCGCGGCGAGCGTCACGCCACCGATCGGGACGAGCGCCGTGCTCGCGGCCTCCGCGCCGTCACCCGAGCCCTCCCTCGCGCCGCCGCCGCCGCGCTGCCCGCCCGGCACGTGCCGGCGCCACCCGAGCGGTCCGTGCGAGCCGCCGACCGGACAGCTCGGCAACGCCTGCTGTGGCTGCGGAGCCGACGGGATGTGTGCCGCCCCCTGCCGCTGTGCAGCGCTCGACACGCCGGTGGAGACGCCGAGCGGACCGCGCGCCATCGGCGAGCTCGCGGTGGGGGATCTCGTCTACAGTCTCGACCACGGCACGCGGCGGGCCGTGCCGATCGTGCGCGTGTTCCGGTCGCCCGCGGCGGGGGCCGAGATCGTGCGCCTGCGGCTCGCGACGGGCGCCGTGCTGCGCATGAGCCCCGGTCACCCGACGGCGGACGGGCGCGCGTTCGCCGAGCTCGCCACCGGCGACCACCTCGACGGCGTGGCGATCGTCGAGGCCCTGCGCGAGCCCTACGACCGCGACGAGACGGTCGACATCCTGCCGGCTTCGGACAGCGGGACTTACGTCGCGGCCGGGGTGCTGGTCGGCAGCACGCTCCGCGACCTCGGGCCCTGAAGGGCTGCCGGCCGTCGGGCCGCGGCGCCACCACGACACCGCCTTCCCGCGCGGCTCCCCCGTGCAAAGCAGCGCGCACGGCTTGCCGGGGCGAAAGGGGTTCTTAGATTGCATCACATGGCGCCCGCCCGGCCGGGGGACCGAGAGGTGCGGAGCTCCGGGTGGCCGAGGCGGCGAGCCGTGTCCGTCCGGGCCGCGAAGAGCGCGCGCGGTGCGACGTAGAGGACCGTCATGAACATCGACAAGATGACGAGCAAGGCCCAGGAGGCCGTGCGCAACGCTTTCGAGCTCGCCCTGCGGCGTGGCCACCCCGAGGTGCATCCCGAGCACATCTGCCTCGCCGTGCTCGCCCAGGAGGAAGGCATCGGGCGGCCGCTCGTGCAGAAGGCCGGCGGCGACCTGGCGGAGCTCGTCCGCGCGCTCGACGAGCGCCTCGGCAAGCTCCCGCAGGTCGGTGGCGGCGCCGAGCCGCGCCCCTCGCGGCGCGCGACGCTGGTGCTCCAGGGGGCCGAGGACCGCGCCAAGAAGATGAAGGACGATTTCGTCTCGACCGAGCATCTCTTGCTCGCCGCGGCCGAGATCGATCGCGAGGTGCAGGGCGTCCTCGAGAGGGGCGGCCTCAACGAGAAGAAGCTGCTCGCGGCGCTCGCCGCGGTGCGCGGCCAGCAGCGCGTGACGGACCGCGACCCCGAGGGGAAATTCCAGGCGCTCGAGAAGTTCACCCAGGACCTCACCGCAGCCGCGCGCGCCGGCAAGGTCGATCCGGTCATCGGCCGCGACGAGGAAATCCGGCGCGTCATGCAGGTGCTCTCGCGCCGCACCAAGAACAACCCGGTGCTCATCGGCGAGCCCGGCGTGGGCAAGACGGCGATCGTCGAGGGCATCGCGCAGCGCATCGTGCGCGGCGACGTGCCCGAGTCCTTGAAGGACAAGCAGCTGCTCGCCCTCGATCTGGCGGCGATGGTGGCGGGCGCCAAGTACCGCGGCGAGTTCGAGGACCGGCTGAAGGCCGTGCTGAAGGAGATCAAGGCCGCCGAGGGCCGCATCATCCTGTTCATCGACGAGCTCCACACGCTGGTCGGCGCGGGCGCCGCCGAGGGCGCCATGGACGCCGCCAACATGCTGAAGCCCATGCTGGCGCGCGGCGAGCTGCGCTGCATCGGCGCGACGACGCTCGACGAGTACCGAAAGCGCGTCGAGAAGGACAAGGCGCTCGAGCGCCGCTTCCAGCAGGTGTTCGTCAAGCAGCCCTCGGTGGAGGACACCATCGCCATCCTGCGCGGCCTGAAGGACCGCTACGAGGTCCACCACGGCATCCGCATCCAGGACGCCGCGCTCGTCGCGGCCGCCGTCCTGTCGAGCCGCTACATCACCGAGCGCTTCCTGCCCGACAAGGCCATCGACCTCGTCGACGAGGCCGCGAGCAAGATCAAGATGGAGATCGACAGCCTGCCGACCGCCATCGATCAGGTCGAGCGCCGCGTCGTCAAGCTCCAGATCGAGGAGCAGGCGCTCAAGCGCGAGACCGACAAGGCGAGCAAGGAGCGGCTGAGGGCGCTGAAGCAGGAGCTCGCCGAGCTCGGCAGCGAGCGCGACCGCATGCGCGCGCAGTGGTAGAACGAAAAGGAGGTCATCGGGGAAATCCGCACCGTCAAGGAGGGGCTCGAGGCGCTGCGCGTCGAGGCCGAGACGGTCCAGCGCCGGGGCGACCTCGGCAAGGCGGCGGAGCTGCAGTACGGCAAGATCCCCGAGGTCGAGAAGCGCCTCACGGCGCTGCGCCAGAAGTTGGCGGGCGTGCAGGAGCACGAGAGCTTCTTGAAGGAGGAAGTGACCGAGGAGGACGTCGCGCTCGTCGTCTCGAAGTGGACCGGCGTGCCCGTGTCCAAGATGCTCGAGGGCGAGATGCAGAAGCTCCTGCGCCTCGAGGACGCCCTGCGAAAGCGGGTGGTCGGGCAGGAGGAGGCGGTCGGTGCCGTGGCGCGCGCCGTGCGCCGCTCGCGCGCCGGTCTCTCGGACGAGAACCGGCCCATCGGCTCGTTCATGTTCCTCGGCCCGACCGGCGTCGGCAAGACGGAGCTCGCGCGCGCGCTCGCCGAGTACCTCTTCGACGACGAGCGCGCGATGGTGCGGCTCGACATGAGCGAGTACGGCGAGCGCCACACCGTGGCGCGCCTCATCGGCGCACCCCCGGGCTACGTCGGCTATGGCGAGGGCGGGCAGCTCACCGAGCCCGTGCGGCGCCGACCGTACAGCCTGGTCCTCTTCGACGAGGTCGAAAAGGCGCACCCCGACGTGTGGAACACGCTCCTGCAGGTGCTCGAGGACGGTCGGTTGACCGACGGGCAAGGCAACACCGTCGACTTCAAGAACACGGTCGTCATCCTGACCTCGAACACCGGCACCGAGGCCGCGACGGCGATCGAGGAGCAGCGCGACCTCGACGCGCAGCAGAAGACCGCCGCCATCAAGCAGGCGGTGCTCGAGACCGTGCGCCACAGCTTCCGGCCCGAGTTCCTGAACCGCCTCGACGAGATCGTGGTGTTCGGCCGGCTCGGTCGCGACCAGATCCGCGCCATCGTCGACATCCAGCTCGAGCGCTTCGCCGAGCGCCTCGCGCGCCGCGATCTGTCGCTCCACGTCTCGGACCGCGCCAAGGAGCTGCTCGCGGCGCGCGGCTGGGACCCGCAGTACGGTGCCCGCCCGCTGAAGCGCGCCATCCAGCGCGATCTGCAGGACGGGCTCGCGGTCAAGGTGCTCGGCGGCGAGTACCTGCCGGGCGACTGCGTCGACGTCGACGTCGCCGCGGGCGAGTTCACCTTCGCCAAGCGCGCGGCGGACTGAGCGCCCGCGCGGCCTGCACGACCGAGCGAGCCGACTCGCCGCTAGGGCGTGCACCAGCCGCGGGTGTCGACGGGGCTGAGCGCCGTCTTGGCCCCGAGCGACAGGTCTCGCGGTTCGCGCACCGAGGCGTCGCGTAACGTTACTGCGGGACAGGCGGGCGTCGACCTCGACAGGTCCCTGGACGCGGCATCTCGCAGGCCGCCGACCGCGAGGCGGCGCGCGACGCGCTGGTTGCGTCGCCTCGGTCGGTCAGGGCGGCACGCGAGCCCCGCCACCCGCACCCACGAGCGCTCGCAGCTTCGCCGTGAGCTCCATCGTCCCGGCGTCCCCCGCCTGCGCGCCCTCGAGGCGCGCGGTGGAGCAGCGGCCGTCGGCATCGGGTCGAGCGAACAGCGGCAGGAGCTTCGAGGCGCAGCCCGCTGCCGCCAGGCGCGCGCCGTCGCGGTCGCGGTCGAACGCGACGAAGCGGAAGCGCGGCAAGCGCTCGCGCAGCCCGCCACGCTCCACGGCACGGCGAAAGCGGTCGCACGGCTCGCACCAGCTCGCGCCGACATAGACGAAGAGGATCCGGTCGTCTGCGACCGCGCGCGCGAGCTCGCCCTTCAGGATCGCCGCGACCTCGCCCTCGGCCGGCGCCGCGACGAGCTCGGGGCCCGGTGGGCCCGCGTGGCACGACGTCGTGGCAGCGACCACGAGCACCGCCAGCTCTGCTCGGCGTCTCAAGACGCCTCCGCCGGCGGTGGGCCCTCGACGGGTTCGCGCCGCCTCCGCGGCGCGAACACCACGTAGAGGGCGGGCAGCACCACGAGCGTGAGCAGCGTGGAGGACACGACGCCCCCGATGACGACCGTGGCGAGCGGCCGCTGCACCTCGCCGCCGACGCCGCTGTTGAGCGCCATCGGCACGAAGCCGAGGCTCGCCACGAGCGCGGTCATGAGCACCGGTCGCAGGCGCCGCAGCGCCGCTTGCTCGACCGCCGTGCGCACGTCGAGGCCACGCGCGAGCAGCTCGCGGATCGTCGACACGAGCACCATGTCGCCGAGCACCGCGACGCCCGAAAGCGCCACGAACCCGACGCCCGCCGACACGCTGAACGGGATGTCGCGCAGCCACAAGGCGACGATGCCGCCGACGGCCGCGAACGGCACGCCGGAGAAGACCCGCAGCGCGTCGAGCACGCGCCCGTACGTGAAGTAGAGCAGCACGAGCACGAGCGCGAGCGCCGCGGGCACGACGACGAGCAGCCGGGCCGCTGCGCGCTCCAGGTGCTCGAACTGCCCACCGTAGCGCACGTAGTAGCCCGGCGGCAGCGGAACGTCGCGCGCGACGGCGGCCATCGCCTCGACGACGAAGCTGCCGACGTCCCGACCACGCACGTTCGCCTGCACGACGATGCGGCGCTTGCCCCACTCCCGGTTCACCACCGTGGGCCCTTCGCCGCGGGTGATCTTCGCGAGCGCGGCGAGCGGGATGCGATCGCCGTTCGCGGCCGTCACCGGGATGCGCCCGATGGCCGCCGGGTCGAGGCGGTAGCGGTCGTCGATGCGCAGCACGATGGGGAAGCGCCGCTCGCCCTCCTGGAGCACACCGACCTGGCGGGAGCCGAGCGCCTCGACCACCCCGAGCACCTCGCGGGCCGAGATGCCGTGGCGCCCGATGGCGGCGCGATCCACGGCGATCTCGAGCAGCCCCTGACCCGTGATCTGCTCGACGGACACGTCGGCCGCACCCGGGATGCTCTTCAGGACGCCCTCGATGGCGCGCGCTCTTTCCTTCAGGGTCGCAAAATCGTCACCGAACAGCTTCACCCCGAGGTCGCTGCGAATCCCGGCGACCATCTCGTTCACGCGCATCTCGATCGGCTGGGTGAAGGACATCTTCATGCCGGGCAGGGTGGCGAGCTCGTCCTGCATCGCGACGACGAGCTCGTCCTGGGTGCGGGCGCGGGACCAGCGCTCGGCCGGGGTCAGCGTCACGAACACGTCGCTCACCTCGAGGCCCATCGGGTCGGTCGCGACCTCGGGCGTGCCGGTGCGCGTCCACACGCGCGCGATCTCGTCGGGAAAGGCGGCGAGCAGCGCCAGCTCGATGCGCGTGCCGTAGCGGGTCGACTCCGCCTCCGACACGCCGGCGAGGCGCACGGTGTTGATCACGATCGACCCTTCGCGCAGCTTCGGCGCGAACTCCGAGCCGAGGCGCGTGGCGAGGAGCGCGGCCCCGGCGAGGACGAGCGCGGCCAGGCCGAGCACGACGAAGCGAGCGCGGAGCGCCAGACGGACGACCGGCCGGTAGAGCCGGCAGAGCACGCGCATGAGGAGGGGGTCCCGCACCTGCATCCGCCGCGGAAGCACGAGGCTCGCGAGCACCGGCATGAGGGTGAGCGACAGGACCATCGACCCGAGCAGGGCGAAGATCACCGTGAGCGCCATCGGCCTGAAGAGCTTCCCCTCGACCCCTTCGAGCGCGAGGATCGGCAGGTACACGACCATGATGATGAGCTCGCCGAACATGGTCGGCTTGCGCACCTCGACCGCCGCGGCGGCCACGACCTCGACCTTGCCGCGGCTCGAGCGGTCCTCGGCGAGGTGGCGCACCGAGTTCTCCACCATGATGACGGAGCTGTCGACGACGAGGCCGAAGTCGATGGCGCCGAGGCTCATCAAGCTACCGGCGATCCCCACCCGCAGCATGAGGTCGAAGGCGAACAGCAGGGAGAGCGGGATGGCCGCGGCGACGATGAGCCCCGCGCGCAGGTTGCCGAGGAACAGGAAGAGCACGGCGATGACGAGCAGCGCGCCCTCGAGCAGGTTCGTGCGCACCGTGCCGAGCACGCGGTCGACGAGCGTCGTGCGCGCGTAGACGGCCTCGACGTGCACCCCATCGGGCAGCGTCTTTTCGATCTCCTGCAGGCGGAGCGCCAGCCGGGTCGTGACGTCGTGGCTGTTCTCGCCCATCATCATGAAACCGAGTCCCAGGACCACCTCGCCCCGGCCGTCGGCCGTCACCGAGGCGCGCCGGATCTCGCGTCCTTCGACCACCTTGGCGACCTGGCGCACCCGGATGGCCACGCCGTTCTCGCTCTTGACCGCGATGTCTTCGATGTCCTCCGGGCGCGTGATGATCCCGACCCCTTGAATGAGGGTCGACTCGCCTGCTTCGTCGAGCGTGCCGCCGCCGACGTTCGCGTTGTTGCGCTCGAGCGCGTCGGCGAGCTCCGCGAGGCCGATGCCGTGGGCGTGGAGCGCGGCGGGATCGACGACGACCTGGAACTGCCGCTCGTCGCCACCCCACGCGTTGATCTCGGCGACGCCCGGCAGGGCGCGGAGCTGCGGCTTGATGAGCCAGTCCTGCGTCGCGCGGAGCTCGGCGAGCGAGCGATCGCCCGTCACGATGTAGTGAAACACCTCGCCGAGTCCCGTGGCGACGGGCCCGAGCTCGGGGCGCTCGATGCCCGGCGGCAGGGGCACGGTCTGGAGCCGTTCGTTCACCACCTGGCGCGCGAGCCAGATGTCGGTGCCATCGTCGAAGATGACCGTCACCTGGGACAGGCCGAAGCGCGTCAGCGAGCGGACCTCGGCGAGACCGGGAAGACCGGAGATCGCCTGCTCGACCGGCGCCGTCACCTGGCGCTCGATCTCGAGCGGGGAGAGCGCCGGCGCCACCGTGTTCACCTGAACCTGGACCGGGGTCGTGTCGGGGAAGGCGTCGATCGGCAGGCTGCGAAAGGCGACGAGCCCCGCGACCACGACCGCGAGCGACGCGAGCACGACCACGAGCCGGTGCCGGAGCGACAGCGCGATGATGCGGTTCAGCATTCAGTCCTCGGGGCAGCAGCCGGCGCCGATGCTCTCCTTCAGCGTTTCGGTCTTGAGGAGAAAGGCGCCGGTCGTCACGACCGCCTCGCCCGCTGCGACCCCGCGCAGCACCT
Source organism: Myxococcales bacterium (assembly GCA_016212965.1). Lineage (GTDB taxonomy): Bacteria > Myxococcota_A > Polyangia > Polyangiales > Polyangiaceae > JACRDA01. The sequence goes on along the minus strand of JACRDA010000169.1, from coordinate 9,499 downwards.
CGACGCGCTCCGGGTCACGGGCGCCGAGCTTCACGCGGCGCAGCTCGTACTCGAGCGGCGCCACCTGTACGAACACGACGTCGGCGCCGCGCGCGCGCTGCACGGCCGCCCGCGGCACCGTGACGCTCGTGCGACTCGCGCCGGCGGCGATGCGTGCGTCACCGTACATGTTGGCGCGCAGGGCGCCGTCGGCGTTCGCGAGGGGCACGCGCGCCTTCGCCGTCCGGGTGTGGGGATCGATCGCCGGCGCGATGAAGCCGATGGCGCCGCGCTCGGCACGCTCGCCTAGACTCGCGATGCGGACGACGGCGAGCTGGCCCACGGCCACGAGGCCGAGGTCGGTCTCGGCGATGTCGAGCTCGGCCCAGACCGAGCTCGGGTCGACGATCTCGACGAGCACCCCCTCGCCCGCTACGAGCTCGCCCAGCGTCGCGTTCCGCTCGGTGACGACGCCGCCGAGCGGTGCGGTGAGCGTGTACGCCCCCACGCCGTGGCGTCCGCCCGCACCGAACACGGCGAGCGACGCGCCGAGCGCCGCATGCTCGGCCTGCGCAGTCGCGAGCTCCTGCTCTGCGTCCCGCAGGGTCTTCCGCGACTCGATGCCGCTCGCCACGAGCCTCCCGGCGCGCTCGTGGTTCTCCTGCGCCAGAGCCACGCGCGCCTTCGCCGCCCCGATGCGAGCGCGGTTGGCGCCCACCTCGGGGCTGTCGATCGCGACGAGGTCCTGACCCTTCACGACCTTCGTCCCGACGTCGACGAACAGGGACCGAACGACGCCGGGGGAGCGCGCGTTCACGCGGGCAACCTTGGTCGCGTCGTAGACGATGCGCACGGGAGCCGTCACGGCGTCGGCGTTGGGGCGCGCCTCGGCCTTGACCGTCTCGAGCCCGGCGAGCCGCGCCGTGTCCTCGCGCCCGAGCTTCACGCGCAGGCCGTCGCGCGGTGCGTCGTCCGTCTCGATCGCGACGGCGGGCTTGCCTCCGCGCTCCGGGTGGCATTGCGGACAGACGCTCTCCGGCAAGCCGTGCTCCTCGCAGAAGTCGCCCTTGGCCCGGAAGATCGGAATGAGCTTCGGATTGCACTTGGTGCAGATGGCCTCGAGCACGCCGTGCTCGCGGCACATCGCGCCGTCCTCGGCGGCCGGGGTGGGCGGCGCCGAGGACGTCGCGCCGGGCGCGTCCACGCTCGCGGCGGAGCAACCCGCGAGCGCGAGCGCGACCGCGACCGCGATGCGCGTCCCGCAGCGGCGCGGTGCGTGGTCGGGCGGCGTCATGGTCGCTTCGCCGGGCGCACGATCTCGAGACCGGGGTTGCACTTCGTGCACTGCGATTCGGGCAGGCCGTGCTCTTTGCACCAGTCGTTCGTCGCCTTGAAGGCGGCCGCGAGCGACGGGTCGCAGCGGGTACACTGCGATTCCGGAACGCCGTGCTCTTCGCACCAGTCCTCGTGACTGCCCGGGGCGACGTCCTTGGCCGCGTGCGCACGGCTGTCCTCAGCCGTGGCGCTCGGAGCCGACGAGCCCGTGGGCGAGCCTTGCGATGGGGACTTCGAGCAGGCGGCGACCGCCAGCGTGCCGATGAGAACGAGACCGAGTCGATGCATGGGGATGATCCTCTGGAGTGCTTCAGGTGTCGGCGCGAAGACTCGCGCTCGACCGCCGAGGGTCGGAGCGCGGCCCTCGACGCGGGCGTACGGACGACGCGAGGCAGCGCGCCCCGGGTGCGTCCTCGGAGTGGTGGGCCGAGTGCGTGGGGCGCTACCGCGGGCGCGCGCGACGAGCGCACACGCCCGCGACACGCGGACGCGGAGCGCCGGGGTCGGCGGGCTTGGCCCGAGGCGTGGGAGCCCGAAGGGGAGAGTCGCAGCTGTGCCTTACGCGGCCGACTTCGGGACGTGCGCGATCTCGTGGGGCTCGGCGGAGCGGCGCGCCGGCTGGCAGCGCGGAAGGCCGAGCGTCTCGAACGGCGCGGGCGCAATCAGCTCCGTCGCCGTTTCCGGGGGCAAGGTGCGCACGAGCGCGGTGCAGCCGACGCAGTCGAGGGGACACACGCAGCCCGAGTCGCTGCCTCGCTCGTGCTCGCAGTCGCGCTCCCCGACGCAGGCGGCGGCCTGCGACGCGAGCGCCGCATAGCTCACGACGGCCTGGGCGCCGAAGAGCACGACGACCGCGGTCGCGAGCAGGCGCAAGAAGCGCGAGACGGGTCGGCGACGTGGTGGGCGTCTCATCGCGTCCTCGAACGCTAGCGCCTGGCGGCCACGCTCGCAAGGCAGGCCGGCTCGCGGGTGCGGTCCGCCGCGCCGAACGGTTGCGCGCCCGCGCGGACGTGTGGAGGCGGGTCCGGCCTACTCGCCCGCGCGCGACGGGCGCGCCTCGGGCGCGCAGCCGAGCACGGAGCGACGGACGAGGTCGAGTGCCGCCTTGCTCGCCTGCAGCTGGATCTGCTCGCGATTGCCCATGAGCACGCGGTGCTCGACCACGGTCTGGCCCGGAAAGGCGACCGCCCAGTAGCAGAGCCCGACGGGCTTGTCCGGCGTGGCACCGCTCGGCCCCGCGATGCCGGTCGTCGCCACGCCGAGCTCGCAGCCGAAGGCGCTGCGCGCGCCCTCGGCCATCTCGGCCGCGACCTCCGCGCTGACCGCGCCGTGGCCACGCAGGGTGTCCTCGGACACACCGAGCAGGCTCGCCTTGGCGGTGTTGGCGTAGGTGACGGCGCTGCCCACGAAGAACTCGCTCGCGCCCGGGTTGCGCGTGATGAGGCGCGACACGAGCCCGCCGGTGCAGCTCTCGGCGGCGGCCATGCGCCAGCCGCGGCTGCGGACGGCGCGCCCCGCCACGAGGGCGAGCGTGTCGTCGACCTCGCCGTAGACGGCGGCGCCGAGCCGCGCACGCACCTCGGTCGCCGCGAGCTCGGCGCGCTCGCGCGCTTGGGCGTAGCTCGCGCCGCGACCGAGCACCTTCACGTCGACCTCGCCCTCGTGGACGCGGTAGCCGAGCGTGAGGCCCTCGGCCTCGAGGCCCGCGAGCCGCTCGTCGAGCACGGACTCGCCGACCCCGACCGTGCGCAACACGACCTGGAAGCTCGTGTTCGGCGCCGACCCGCGGATGCGCGGCGCCACCTGTTCCTCGAACATGCGCTGCATCTCCGCGGGCACGCCGGGCAGGTACAGCGCCACGGAGCGGCCGTTGCGCGTGACGAAGCCGGGCGCCGTGCCCTCGGCGTTCGGCAAGATCTCGCAGCCCGCCGGAAGCCAGGCCTGCTTCTCGTGCCCGGGCCGCAGCTCGCGCCCGCGCTGCTCGAGGCGCCGGCGAATCGCGGCGAGGGCGTCGCCGTGGAGCTCGAGCGGTACGCCCGCGACCGCGGCGGCGACCTTGGCGGTGAGGTCGTCGGTCGTGGGCCCGAGGCCGCCGGTGACGATGACGATGGCCTGCTCGTGCATCAGGCGCCGCAAGGAGGCGGCCATCGCGGCCTCGTCGTCGGCCACCGACTCGAGGGCGGCGACGTCGAAGCCCATGCCCGTCAGCTGCGCGGCGAGCCAGGCCGCGTTGGTGTTGGCGATCTCGCCGCGCACGAGCTCGGTGCCGATCGAGAGCAGGGCGACCGTCATGGGGAAAGGACGAGCATTCTACGCTCCGCGGCTCGGCCCGCAACAAACGAGTGCGTCCCGCGCGGTCGTGGCCACGCGGGGCGCGGTCCTCGGGCGCTCGCGGTCGGGACCGCGAGGGCGCCCGTCACTCGTCGCCGGTGAGCTCGCCGCTGCCCGGCGTCGGCACCTCGACGGCGCCCATCGCGCGCGCCGCGGGTCCGCTCGCGGAGGTCACGGCGCCGAGCGGCACCGTCTTTTCGAGCTTGAACTGCCGCCCGTCGGCGAGCTCCACCACCACCGTCGCCTTGTACGAGTCGTACTCGGCGGGGATGGCGAACAGGCCCGCGATGGCGTGACCGGGCGTGTTGGCATTGCCAGGCACGGCATCGGCCCCGCCGATCTGCGGCGGCAGGTAGTAGGTGACCGACTTGATCTTGTCGGCGTCGGGTCCGGCGACGGCGAGCGCGCCGCGGTAGACGGCCTGCCCCTCGGCCACGCCGAGCTTCTCCGAGGCGGCGTCGAGCACGAGCCCGTCACCCTGGGCGTCGGGCGTCTCGTTCCACGGCGACGACGTCGACGTCGTCGGGGGCGTGGGCGTCCCGGGCTCGCCCGGCTCGCCGGGCGTCGGCGCCGAGCCCGGCTCGCGGCCGGGGTACATCATCGCGATGCCCTTCTTGTCCGTCTCGGAGATCTCGTCCGAGGACGGGAACGCGATGCGCTCCTTCGTGAAGTTCGCCGGGATGTCGTAGAGCATGATCGACTTCGGATCGAAGTCGCTCACGAGCCAGTTGCCCTTGATCTGCTGCGTGACGGGCGTGAGGATCTGCGAGTCGCAGTGCTTCTCGTCCCAGTCCTGCGTCTTTTTGCACCACTCGTGGACGTACTCCACGTCCCAGTGCAGGTTCTTCGTCAGCTTCGGGTTCTGCTGCTCGTGCTTCAAGCCGAGCAGGTGGCCGAACTCGTGCTGGATCGCGGCGATCCCGTGCTTGTGCGTCTTCGGATCGGCGAGGTGCTCGGCCAGCGCCTCGAAGCAGATCGTGTGCTCGCCCTTGTCGGCGAGCTCCTTGCTCCACACCCCGATGCCGCGCGTGTAAAAGCCCTTCTCGCCGTTGCAGCTGAACGAGATGCGCACGTCCACCTGCGGCGGCGGGCTCTTCGGGTCCTTGTGCCACTCGAAGTTGAGGTTGGCCCACTGCTGCCACACCGAGGCTTCCTTGGCGACGAGCTCGATGAGCTCCGGCGTGCCGTCTTGGAAGTGGATCTGGAGCGTGCTGCCGTTCGGCCAGGTCACGTCCTTGAGGCCGACGAGCGATTTACCGCGCCCACCGGGGGGCGGGGTCTTGCACACGTCGCTCGCCCGCATGACGTGCGGCACGCGCGGCTTCTCGGCGACGGCGTCGGCGCTGCCCTGCGCCGTCGCGGCCGTCTTGGCGCTCCCGGCGCCGCTCGCGGCCGCGGTGGACGCACCGGTGCCGGACGCGCTCGCGACGCCTCCGGCTTCCTTCTTTCCGCATGCCATGCCGATCGCGGCGCAGAGTGCGAGACCGGCCGCCGCCAGAGCGGCGCGGCGCGGCGGAGCGTGATGGGTATGCGAGGGCGACGTGCGCCCCGCCTGCCTGGAGTGACTCGTTTCCATAGGATCTTGCATTGGAGCATGACAAAGGACGCGCCTCAATCGCAGGTGGCGCACCGAATCCGGCGGGGCGGGCGCCGGTCTCGGCCGGGCGTCCGTTGCGGCTCCACAGTTCCGGCGCGGGTGTACGCGCGCCGGCGCCGGGCCTACAGCTTGGTGCGGACCATGGGCTTGGTCCGCAGGATGCGCGACTGCAGGAAGCTGTAGATGATGCGGATGGCGTCGAAGGACGCGAGCGCGCTCGTCTCGATGATCTGCTGCACGGTGCGCTCGCCGTCCGCCATCGACAGCACGTGCTTCTCGGCCGGGCCGATCTTGGCGTCGCCGAGCGTCCCGAGCGACATCTGGTCGACCATCACGACGTCGTCGAAGTGGATCGTGCCCTCCATCTGGCGCCACTCGTCCACGCGGCGGAAGCCCTCGAGCACGAGCTCGCTCACGCCGAGGCCGAGGGCCGCGCGCTTGGCGGTGTCCGGGAAGGGCTCCTCGGAGAAGGTGAAGCGCCCGCTCGGCCAGCGCAAGAGCTCGTAGACGAGCTCGGAGGACTGGCGCGTCAGGGCCTCGCGGCGCTGCTCGTCCGTGATCTTGCCCTCTTCGACCAACAGCTCGCCGAGCAGCTTGGTCGGCGGCTGGCGCTCGAGGATGCGCTTCAACTCGTTGCGGTCGAGCAGGCCCTTCTCGATGAAGTAGCGCCCCAGGCGGAACTCCTGCTGCGTGTTCTTCGACTGCACGAGGTCCACGTGGCCGGCGCTGATGAAGAGCGTCATCGAGCGGTTCTTGTAGTAGACGCGCAGGGTGCCGCTCTGGCGCTGCAGCTGCAGGAGCTGCATGACCTCGGCGAGCGGCACGCCCGACAGCTCGCCGCGCATGACGACGCTCGTCGCCTTGGGCGCGTCGAGCTCGTCGACGGTGCGCACGAGGTCCATCAACACGTCGTCGCTCAGGGAGTCGATGATCGCGTCCTCGAGCACGCGCGTCTGGGCGAGCTCGTCGGGCTGCATGTTACGCAGCGCCTTGACGATGAGGCCGGCGATCTGCGCCGCGAAGCGCCCGAGCGTCCGCATGTGGCGGCTCGGCGGCGGGCCCGAGGTCTCGGCCTCGACCTCCTCGAGCTCGCTCTCGTCGACCATGATGTCGGCCTCGGGGATGCGCCGCCCGGGCGCGCCCTCGGCCGCCTTGGCGAGCACCCCGCCGACCACCGCCACGAGCGCGCGCGCGTCGAAGGGCTTGCCGAGCGCGTCGACGGCGCCGGTCTGCTCGACGAAGCGGTCGCGGATGGCGTCGCTGCGGGCGCTCATGAGCACGACCGGCAGGGCGTGGTGCACCGGATCGGCGCGCAGCTCGCGACAGAACTGGTAGCCGTTCATGCGCGGCATCACGAAGTCGAGCAGCACGAGATCGACCGGTCCGCCGTTGCGCAGCCGCTCCAGGCCCTCGACGCCGTCGCGCGCGGTCACGGGGTCGTAGCCGTTGCGCTGCAGGATCGTCCCGACGACCTTCAAGATGGTCGCGCTGTCGTCGATGACGAGGATGCGGGATTGTCGCGAGGGGGCGTCCACGTTTGTCGCTGGGCTCGTGGGCCGGCGCGCCGACCCTGGGTGGCGGGTGCGTTAGCGGGGCTCGTTGCCGCCTTCGGCGACGACGGAACGTACGCCGAGCTCCTCGAGCTGGCGCGCCTCGATGGCGACCGGGGCGCCACTCATCATGTCGACGCCCTGGTTGGTCTTGGGGAAGGGGATCACCTCGCGCAGGGTGGCGGCGCCCGAGAGCAGCATCGCGAGCCGGTCCATGCCGATGGCGATCCCGCCGTGGGGCGGTGCGCCCGAGCGCAGGGCGTCGAGCAGAAAGCCGAACATCTGCTTGGCGGCCGCTTCTTCGATGCCGAGCACGCTGAAGACCCTCTGCTGCACCTCGGGATCGTGCAGGCGGATGGATCCGCCGCCGATCTCGAAGCCGTTGAGCACGAGGTCGTAGCGGTAACACAGCACCCGCCCGGGGTCGCTGTCGAGCCACGGCACGTGCTCGTCGACCGGACGCGTGAAGGCGTGGTGGGCCGGCTGGTAGCGACCGGTCTCGTCGTCGTAGTCGAACAGCGGCGGGTTCACGACCCAGAGGAGCTTCCAGACGCCACCGTGCCCGAACTCCGGGATGAGCTTCATCGCCTTGCCGACGTCGAGGCGGAGCTTCGACATCGCGGCGTTCACCACGGCGGGCTTGCCCACTTGGAAGCACACGACGTCGCCTTCCTTGGCCCCGAGCGCGGCGTGCACGGCGAGGCGGAAGGCCTCGGTCACGTGCTTGGCGAAGGGCGACTGCGTCCACACGCCGCCCTCGCCGACCTTGGCGCGCGCGAGGCCGGCGAAGCCCTTGATCTCGCGCAGGCCCTTCTCGAGCGCCTCGAGCTGCGGGCGCGAGAAGCCCGCCGCGGCCGGGATGACGAGCGCCTTCACGATCGCGGCCGGCATCTCGCGCCGGTACTCGCCCGACTTGAACTTCTCGGCCACGCCTTGCAGGAGCGGGATGCCGCCGCCGTCCTCGGCGATGACGAGGTCGGTCAGATCGCGGAGCTCGAGCCCGAAGCGAAGGTCGGGCTTGTCGTTGCCGAAGCGGTCCATCGAGTCGGCGAAGCTCATGCGCGGCAAGCGCCCCTCGGGGTAGAGCGCCCGGAGGTCGGCGACGCCCGTCTCCTCGAAGATGCGGAACAGCAGGCCCTCCATCAGGGCGAAGACGTCGTCCTGGTTGCAGAACGACAGCTCGACGTCGATCTGGGTGAACTCCGGCTGCCGGTCGAGGCGCAGATCCTCGTCGCGGAAGCACTTCACGATCTGGAAGTAGCGGTCGAAGCCCGCCACCATGAAGAGCTGCTTGAAGAGCTGCGGGCTCTCGGCCAGCGCGTAGAACTTGCCGAGCGAGAGGCGGCTCGGGACGAGGAAGTTGCGCGCGCCGCCGGGCGTGTACTTGCAGAGCACCGGGGTCTCGAGCTCGAGGCAGCCCTCTTGGGACAGGTAGGCGCGCGTCGCCTGGTTCATGCGGTGGCGCAGCTCGAGCGTGCGCTGCAGCGGGGCGCGGCGCAGATCGAGGTAGCGGTACTGCAGGCGCACCTCCTCGTCGGTGTTGATGCTGTCCTCGAGCGCGAAGGGCGGCGTCTCGGCGCGGTTGAACACCTCGGCCTCGACCACGCGCACCTCGACCTCGCCGGTCGGCAGCTTCGGGTTCACGTTCCCCTCGCCGCGATGGATGACGACGCCGCGGATGCCGAGCACCCATTCCCGCCGCACCTGCTCGGCGAGCCGGTGAGAGGCCTCGAGCGCCGCCTGCGGCGCGAGCTCGCCCGTGGCGCCCGCCATGCGCGCGACCGCGGCCGGGACCTGGTAGGTGGGGTCGAACACGATCTGGGCGAGGCCCGTGCGGTCGCGCAGGTCGATGAAGATGCAGCCGCCGAAGTCACGCCGGTGGGCGACCCAGCCGAAGAGCACGACCTCGTGCCCGATGTCGCTCGGGCGGAGCTGCCCGCAGCGGTGGGTTCGTTTCAGCTCGTCGATGAAGCGGCTCAAGCTCTCTCCTGGCGCGGCACGGGCCGCCGCGCAGATGGTGTGCGCGCGCGCGCCCGAGACGGGCCCGCGGGCGGGCGCACGCGGGCGCCGGCGGCACCATAACGCAAGGGCCGGGAGCGGTGAATGGCCTGTGCGATCCCGGTCGGTGCACCGGCAAAATGTGCTGCTCGGAGCGCGGCAGCTCGCTAACCTGGTCCCGACGGTCCCGTGCGCCCTGCCCCGAAGCCCCGAGCCCTCGCATCGCAGCCGCCGGCCGCGGCGCCGACCGCGCCGGGGTCGGTGGGCGCGCCGCCGTCGACGGAGCGCGACGCGCTCGCCTCGGGCCCGCCGACGGAGCTCGACGGGCCCCGGCCGACCGCGCGCGACGCCGGCCCCGCCGGGGAGCAGGTCTCGTCCGAGGAGCCCGACTACGGCCTGCCGACCGCGCGCGACGGCGCGAGCTCGGAACGGACCGTGCGCGAGCCCGCTCCGCTCGACACGACCTTGCGAAGCGAGCCGAGCGCTCGCCCGGCGGGGCGCGCCGACCGACCGCGCGCGAGCGACCGCAACCGCGCGCACCTCGCCGCCACCATGCCGAGCGCCACGGACGAGGTCACGCGCGGCCGCCGCCGGCTCGCCGAGCTCGAGGGCCGCGCGCCGGTGGTGGCTCGCGCGCCCGAGCCGCTCACGACCACGCTCGCGAGCGAGGTCCCGGTCGGGTCGGAGCGCGCGCGTCCGGCCGAGCGCG
>JACRDA010000168.1 GCA_016212965.1 Myxococcales bacterium | reverse complement strand
GTCAGTTCGGGGCGTCCTTCTTGCTCGTCGTGGGCCATGCCCCGAAGATCCGGTCCCAGTTCCTGCGGTAGGCGGGGGAGGCGACCTGCGGCGGGCCGGCGCGCGGGCGGCGCGCCGTCGGCGCGGGCTCCTGCGGCACGGCGGCCGGTGCGGCCGCGTGGTCGTCCGCCACGCCCGACGCGCTCGGCGACGGCGCCTCGAGCAGCACGTCGACGTCGAAGAGCTGCGCGTGCTCGGGGCGCTGCTCGAGGCGCACGAGCTCGCCGTGGATGGGCTGGCCCTCGCGCACGCTGCGCAGCTGGCCGACCTCGACGTCGCCGTTCGGCCGCGCCCGGAGCACGCGCAAGCCCTCGTCGGGCTCGGTCTTGCCGTACACGAAGACCATGTCGCGCGCCCGTTCATCGGCCGCGCGAGCCTGTTTCTTCGGGCGTTTCGGCCTCTCGCTCGCCACCGCGACCAGTGTGGCACGTTTCGCTCTCACCGTCGCGGCCGGGCGCGCGACGGGCACGACAAATTTGGCCGATCGAGCCCATCGAACGTAGTGCCCGTAGCTGCCGGCGGCCGCGGTCGCGGCCAGATGTCCGGGAGGATTCGAACATGACTGCGATGGACGCACAGCCGCAGGGGTCGAGGGGCGAGGGCGCAGGGGACACGGCCGTGGATCGCCGTGACGCCGCCACCAAACGCATGCCGATCGAGGCGCTGGTGGAGGTCGGCGCGGGTCAGGGCGGTGGCTTCGAGGCCGACGCGGTCGACGTGTCGGTGGACGGCATCCGCCTCCGCACCGCGCACATGCCCGCCATCGGCGAGAAGCTCGTGTGCCGCTTCGACGGCCTCGGCGGCGAGGTGATCGCCGAGGGCGAGGTCATCTGGCGGCGCGACGAAGCGCGCGGCGGCGAGTTCGGCCTGCGCTTCGCGCGCGTCGACAAGAAGGGCGCCGCGCTCCTGCGCGCCCTGTCGGCGGTCGGCGACGGCGCGGTGGGCGCCAAGATCGACGTGGAGGGCGCGCTGCCCGGCTCGCGCGTGCGCCTGCACATCCAGGGGCTCGGCTCGCCGATGCGCGCCCGCGTCCGCGAGGTCGCGAGCGGCGAGGTGCTCATCGGCTCGAACCTCGAGTTCCTGAAGGTGGGGCGCGGCGTGGAGCTCGAGGACGTGGAGCAGGGCGCGACGCGCCAGGCGCACATCGAGCACGTGACCGTCGACATCGACAAGGACACCGCGATTCCGCAGCTCGTCGTGGCCCTGCGCTACGACGGCGACGCCGAGCGCGGCGAGGACCAGACGACTGCCCCCTACCGCGTCGCGGCCGTGCGCGCCGTGTCCGCGCCGAAGGACGGCGCGGCGCGCGAGAAGACCCCGGAGCCCACCGTGATCGATGCCCCCCGCCAGAGGTCGCTCTCCGCCCGTGTCGACAAGAGCTCGCGGAGCGCGCTCGACGAGCCGCCCGCGACGCTGCAGACGCCGCTCGAGGCGGACTCCGCCGAAGGTCTCGAGGACGAGCGCGAGCCCGACGCCGAGGACGCGTCGCGCCCCGGCTTCTCGCCGCTGCGCGCGGGTCGCAAGCTCGCCGACCGCATCGGTCCCACGCTGGCGAACGCGACGCGTGGCACGAAGAGCGCGCTCGGCAAGATCCTCGACGCCGTGCGCCGCAAGCGCGTCGAGCACGCGCAGGCCCGCGACGAGCGCACCCGGTCGCGCGCACCGCGCCGCACGACGGCGCCGCCGCCCTCGGGCGCCCTGCGCAGCGACGGCAAGCGCCTGTTCCGCGAGCGCGATCGCGAGCCGAGCGACGCGGCCATCGAGGCCCCGATCGTCCCGCCGCGCCGCGACAAGAAGCGCCTCGTCTTCGGCGTGGTGCTCGGCATCCTCGCCGTCGTCAGCATCTACGCCTTCGCCAGCACGCTCGGCAAGCGCGCGCCCGACGATCCAGCGGCCGTCAAGATGGCGGCCGATGGGGCGGTCACCGCCAACGCCGCTGCGGGCGCCCCGGGTGCCGGCGGCCTGCCGACCGCGAAGGTGCCGCTCTTCGGCGACACGCCGCTCTCGACGACCGAGCCCGCCCCGCCGCCGCCCCCCGCCGCGGCCGGTGCCGACCTCGGCGACGAGGGTGGCACCGTCGACGACGGCGGTGACGCCGCGAGCGCCGCCCTCCAGAAGGAGTGGGGCGTCGGCAACGTGACGAGCCCGACGGTGCTCAAGATCAAGATGGACGGCGAGATCTCGGGTCTCACCGGCACCGAGGGCCAGAATGGCTTCACCCTCCGCATTCCCGGGCGCCAGTCGACCTCGTCGGCCGTGGGCCTGCAGAAGAAGGACAAGCGCCTCGACTCCGTCACGGTCACGAACTACCCGGACCGCTGCGAGGTCACGGTCACCTTCAAGGGCGACGTGCCGTCCTTCCTCGCGAAGGCCGTCGGCAAGCGCCTCGACATCGAGCTCGGCAGCGAGAAGTCGAAGAAGGCGGCCGCTGGCGACACGACCAAGGCGAAGAGCCCGCCGAAGAAGAAGGGCAAGACGGCCGAGGCGCCCAAGAAGGCGAAGAAGTAAGAGCCGCGGCGACCGTCACACGGCGAGATCCCGCAACGGGTCTCGCCGTTCGCCGTTGTAGGTCGAGCCGCCCAGCGGCCCTCCGCCGCGCACCGTCGACGGACCGGGGGCGAGATCCGCAGCGCCTGGGAGATACCGCTCCAGAAAGCCAACCTCGAGCCCGCGGAGCAGGAGAGCGACCTGACGTTCCACCTTCCCACGAAGGGCCGAGGCCTATTCGTGGTGGAGGAGACGGCATTCTACAATCGGCCCACGGTGCCCACGGGCTCCACGGCCGCGCTCACCGACTCCGAGGTCGACGCCGTGAAGGCGCTGAAGGACCTGTCGGTCGGCGAGCGCGTGGCGGTCGGCTACCACAGCGGGGTGCTCCACAACAGTGTCTACGCCATCATCAAGGCCAGCAGGGCCGCGACGACGTAGCAGCGCCGCTACGTGGGCCCCGGGGTCGCTCGCGACCCCGGGGGTCGTGCTCTCGCCGCGGCGTCGGCCCCGAGTTGCTCCTACGGTCTCGTCATGGTCGGGCAGCTCACGGGTCGAGAAGGAGGACAGGACGTGGCGGTTCCACTCGGGAGCAGCCTCGAGATTCGAGAGGTGTCCGGCACGCGGGAGCCTGCGCAGGCGCGCCCGCGGCGCGGCTCTGACGAGCGCCTCGGCGTCGGCGACGGGCGTGAGCGCGTCATCCTCGCCGACCAGCACCAGGACAGGCACCTGCGACTTGGCGAGGTCGGGTGTCGAGTCGGGGCGGCAGGCCATGGCCTCCAGGGCACGAGCCACGGCCTCCTTGGGGCGACTGTCGCCCAGGGCCCGTACGAACCCGACGAGCTCGGGTGCCTCCTCGTGGGTGTGCTTGCCGAGGAGCTTCGGCAGGTTCGCGGCGACGGCCGTCTGGGAGCCCTCGAACCTGACCCGCGCGGCGAGCTCTGCGCGTGCCCGGGCCACGTCCGGGCTGTCCGCCGTGGCCTTGGTGTCCGACAGCACGAGCCCGGCCAGCCGATCGGGGTGGCGGGCGAGGAACCGGAGCGCGACGTAGCCGCCCATGCTCAGGCCCCCGAGCACCACCCGTCCGAGGCCGCTGCGATCGAGCAGGTGCGCCACGTCGTCCGCCGCGTCGTCGAGCGTGTACGGACCCGGCTCGGCCCCGCCCCCCATGCCGCGCTGGTCCGGGGTGAAGATGTCCATTCCGAACGCCGACAGGCCGAGGCGCTGCGGCCGCCACATGGCCGACGCCAGCGGGAAGGCATGGAGCAGAACGAGGGGCATGGTCTTCATCGGCGTGTCCTCGTGTGACGGGGGTCGATCGTGGCGCGCGGGCTCGGGCTCGGGCGCCGGTCGCGAGGCTCAGTGCTTCGGCACGAGCTCCTGCACGGTATCGAGCGAGACGCGCTCCGGGTCCACGAAGGCGGGACAGCCCTCGCCGTCGAGCTGTGCGACGATCGCGGTGACGTTGTCCTTGCCACCGCGCTCGAGGGCCAGAGCCACGAGCGTCGCGCAGGCGGTCGGTACGGTCGGCGCCGCGAGCAGCAGGCCCTGCATCTCGGCGTCGGTGACCATGCCGGTGAGCCCGTCGGTGCAGAGCAGCAGGCGATCGTGGCGACGGACGGACAGGCGGGTCAGCGCCACGACGACGGTCGGCTTGGTGCCCATCGCCTGCAGAATGACGTTCTTGTACTCGCAGGTCTCGGCCTGCTCGCGCGTGATGACGCCCGCATCGAGGAGATGCTGCACGTAGCTCTGGTCGCGCGTCAGGGGTACCAGCCGAGCGCCACGCAAGAGGTACGCACGGGAGTCGCCGATCTCGGCGATGTAAGCATGTCGTCCGTGCAGGAGCACGGCGGCGCGCTCGCGGGGTTCATCGCCGCGAAGATCACGCGCGACCATGGTCTCGGCCTGCTCGCGAACATCTTCGTGGGCGTGCTCGGTGCGTTTCTCGGCTTCTGGCTCCTCGGCCTGGCCGGCGTGTCCCTCGCGGGCATCCCCGGCGTGCTGGTCACGGCGACCATCGGCGCAGTCGTGCTGCTGAGCGTCGCAGGCGTCGTCAGTCACGAGCTGCGGCGTCGTCGCTCCTGGTGAGCCCGGCGCGGGCCGCGCTCGTGGCATCGGGCCCTGTGGGGAGGGCCGGCACGCACGATCGCCCGCGCCGAGGCCCGCGGGACGAGGTCGGGTGCGGTGGCGGTGGTGCGGGTCGGGCGCGCCCGGCCGGCGAAGTCCCGGCGTCGTATCCGCTGTTGCGGGCGCCCCGCATCGGGTTTCCGCCCGACGGCGCCGCGGCGCGATCCTCCTATCCTGTGTGACGAGCTCGCGGCCGGTGCAGGCCGCGGGCGGAGCGTCGCGCCGCCGATGGAAGCCATTCGCCTGCTCTTGTTCACGACGTCGCTGGGAATCGGGGGGACCGAGGGCCAGTTCGCGGAGCTCGCTCTGCGCCTCGATCCGCGGCGCTTTCGCGTGAGCATCACGTCCTTCCGACTCGCCGGCCCCCACTTCGCGAGGCTCGCCGCACGCGGTATCCCGATGACCGAGCTGCCGGTCCGCCGTCTCTGGGGCGCCCACACCCTCTGGCAGCAGCTCGCGTTCGCGCGCGCGCTCCGCGCGGAGCGCATCGATCTCGTGCACGCGACCGGGTTCTACCCCAACGTTTTCGCGTTGCCCGTGACCCGCGCCACGGGCGTCCGGGCGCTCGGCTCGGTGCGCGAGCATGCCGGGCACTGGCGCGCGATGCAGCGCCGCGCCAACTGGCTCGCCCTGTCCCTCGCGGACGCCGTGGTCGTCAACGCCGAGACGACGCGCCGCGAGGTCTGCGACGCCGGGCTGGCGCCCGGCGCGGTCCGGCTCATCCACAACGGTCTCGACGTCGAGCGCTTCGCGTGCGCGGTGCCGCGCGCCGAGCTGCGCAGCGAGCTCGGTTGGCCCGCGGATGCCCCGGTCGTCGCCGTCGTCTCACGCGTCGCACCGGCCAAGGGCATCGACGTGTTCCTCGCGGCGGCCGTGCGCCTCGCAAGCGCGCGCCCGGACGTGCGCTTCCTCGTCATCGGCGACAGCGGCCTCGTCCGTGCGGGTGCCGATGTCATGGGCGGGTACCGCGCGGAGCTCGAGCGGCGCGCCGCGGAGCTCGGGCTCGGCGGGCGCATCCGCTTCCTCGGCCAGCGCAGCGACGTCCCGGAGCTCCTCGCGGCGGTCGACATCGCCGTGCAGCCGTCGCTCTCCGAGGCGCTGTCGAACTCGCTCCTCGAGTCGATGGCCTCGGGCACGCCGGTCGTCGCCACGCGGGTGGGTGACCACGCCGCCGTCGTGGACGACGGGGTGACGGGCCTGCTCTGCCCGCCGGGCGACGCCGGGGCCCTCGCCGCCGCCATCGAGCGGTTGCTTCGGGATCGCGCGCTCGGGCGCGTGCTCGGCAGCCGCGCGCGCGCGTCGGCACGCGCGCGCTTCGCCATGGACCGCATGGTGGGCGACACGCAGGCCCTCTACGAGGAGGTCGCGCGGCGCGGCGTCCGCGCGCGGCGCCCGTGGCACGACCTGCCTGCCACGAGGGAGCACGCATGAACGCCCCTACGCTCACGGCCCGCTTCGCGGTCGAGCTCGTCAGCGATGCGGCGCGCTTCGCGGCGCTCGCCCCGGAGTGGAGCGAGCTCGCGGCGCGCGCCGGCCTCGATCATCCCTTCGCGACGCACGAGTGGCTGAGCGCCTGGTGGGCGGCCTTCGGCGACGGGGGACAGAGGCTGAGCGTCGCCGTCGTGCGGAGCCGCGGCACCTGCGTGGGTATTGCCCCGCTCATGCTGACGAGGACGCGCATGTACGGCGTACCCCTGCGGAGGCTCGAGCTCATGGCGAACGAGCAGAGCCCGCGCAACGAGGTGCTGATGAGCGACCCGCACGCCTGGGACGCGCTCTTCGCGCACCTCATCGCCGAGCAGGGGGCGTGGGACGCGCTCGTCCTGCGGCAGCTCCCCGAGGGCTCGACCACCGACGCGGCGCTCGCGCGGCTCGGCGGCGCGCACGGGCTCCGCTCGAACACGTGGCGAGCTCCCGCTTCGCCGATCGTGCGCACGGACGGCGACTACCAGGCGTACCTCGCCGCGCGCCCGAACAAGCTCCGGGTGAACTTGCGCAACCGCCTGAAGCGCATCACGAAGCTCGGCCCGATTCGCTACGAGAAGATATGCCGCGGCGCGGCGCTGCCGCAGGCGTTCGAGGACGCACTCCGGATCGAGGCGGCGGGCTGGAAGGGCGGGGCGCGGACCGCGATCGCGTCGCGCGCCGCCACGCGGCGGCTCTACGAGCGCTTCACCACGGCGGCGTCGGCGCGCGGCTGGCTCGAGCTGCGCTTCCTCACGGTCGGGGAGCGGCGCGTCGCCGTGGCGTACAACCTGAGATACGGGGGCAAGCTCTACCTGCTGAAGCAGGGGTACGATCCCGAGCTCGCCGAGCTGGCGCCCGCCAGTCTGCTCTGTGACGAGCTCGTGCGCGAGTGCTTCGCCGAGGGGGTCTCGGCGCTCGATCTGCTCGGTGACGACGAGGCGTGGAAGCTCCAGTGGACCAGCGAGTGCGCACCGCACCGCTGGTGGTTCGTGTTCGCGCCGCACTGGCGGGCTCGGATTGCCCGGGTGCTCAAGTTCGTCGTGGCACCTGCGCTGCGTGACGCGCCATTGGGTGCGTTTCTGCGTCGCGTGGTGGCCCCTTGAGCCAGACCATGTACGCCCCCTCGTTCCCCGGGCTGTCGCCGCGCGCCTTCGTCCTGGCGGCTGGTCGACCGCTGCCCTATCCGCTCACCGCACCGCACCAGAAGAGCTACTTCCGAGCCCGGAACGCTCTCTATCACCTGTTCCGCGCGCTCGGCATCGGCCCGGGGGACTTCGTCGTCGCGCCCGACTACCACCACGGCAACGAGACCGCGGCGGTGCGCGCGACCGGCGCAGACTTGCGCTTTTACCCGATCGATCGGCGGCTCGCGCCCGATCTCGACGCCGTGCGGGGGCTCTGCGCCGCCGGCGCAAAGGCCCTGCTCGTCATCCACTACCTCGGCTGGCCCCAGCCCATCGCCGAGCTCCGCGCCATCGCGCGCGAGCACGGGGTCACGCTCGTCGAGGACTGCGCGCTCGCCATGCTGAGCGATGTCGACGAGGCGCCGCTCGGAAGCTTCGGCGACTACTCGGTCTTCTGCCTCTACAAGACGCTTCCGGTGCCGAACGGTGCCGTGCTGGTCGCCAACACGTCGACCGGACCGCCGCTACCCGCGGCGACCAAGTCCCCCGGCTGGCCGTCCGTCGCCGGACGCACGGCCGAGCGCTTGAACGACTGGCTCAGGCTGCGGAACGACCGCGTCGGTCGCCCGGCCGCGGCCCTGAAGCGCCTCGCGGGGGACGTGCTGACCCGCGCCGGCGTGGCGCGCTGGCCGACCGGCGACTCGGGCTTCGAGCTCGACGGCGTGGATCTCGCGATGTCCCCGCTCACGGAGCACCTTCTGCCACGTTTCGACTACGCGGCCATTCGCTGCCGGCGCCGCGCGAACTTCCTCGGCCTGCGCGCGCGCTTGCAGGGGCAGGTCACGCCTCTGTTCGACGAGCTGCCGCCGGGGACCTGCCCGCTGTTCTTCCCCGTGCTCGTCGCCGACAAGCAGGCGACCGTGGCCGCGCTCGTCGCGCGCGGCGTGCAGGCGATCCCGTTCTGGAACCAGGGCGACGCGGCCGCGTGCCGCCCGGGCTCGGACGCGGCGTTTCTGCGGCGCCACGTGATGGAGCTGCCGGTGCATCAGGGCCTCGACGCTGCCGCGCTCGACTTCGTCGCCGCCGAGGTGGCGCGTGCCACCGGCGTGTTCTGCGGGAGCAACTGAAGTGCGGGCGAGCGGCGAACGGGCGGCGCAGCGAAGGAGTCTCATGGCCAACGTGGAAACGGTAGACAGTCCCGCCGGGCTGGCGCGGCTCGGCGCCGCGTGGGACGACGTCGTCGCGGAGAGCGACGCTGCCAGCCTGTTCGTGACGCGCGAGTGGCTGTTTCCGTGGTGGCGACACCTCGGCCGAGGGCGGCGCCTGAGCGTGCGCGTGGTCCGTCGCGGCGGCGAGGTCATCGCCATCGCGCCCTGGTGTTCGCGCGGTGTGGCGCTCGGCGCCCATCCCGCGCTCCCTTGCGTGGAGCCCTTGGGCATCGGACCGGCCGGCTCGGACTACGTCGACATCGTCGCGCGCCGAGGTGCGGAGCAGGAGGCCATCGAGGCCCTCGCCGACCACCTCGGCACGACCGCGCCGGTCGTATCCTTGCGCCGCCTGCGGACGGGGTCGAGCCTCGCGCAGTCGCTGGCGTCCGAGCTCGTGCGCCGCCGCTGGACGGCGCTCGCACGCTCCGACGAGGCGGCGCCGTTCATCCCCCGGCAGGGCACCTTCGACGACCACCTCGGGCGCATGAGCTCGAAGCTGCGCCACAACTTCCGCCACAAGCTCCGCAACCTCGAGAAGCAGCACGCGGTCGAGTTGTTCACGGTGACACGCGCCGACGAGCTCGCCGCGGCCCTGCGGAGCATGATCGCGCTGCACGAGGCGCGCTGGGAGGCGCGGGGCCGCTCCGAGGCGTTCTCGAGCCCCGCGCTGCGCGCGTTTCACGACGAGGTGAGCTCGCGCGCACTGGCACGCGGCTGGCTGCGCCTGCAGCTCTTGAAGGTCGACGGCAAGCCGGTGGCCGCGACCTACGGCTTTCGGCACCGCGACGTCTTCCATTACTACCAGGCCGGCCTCGACCCGGCGCATGCCCAGCAGAGCGTGGGCTTCCTCGCGCTCGGCCTCGCCATTCGCTCCGCGTTTGCCGAGGGCGTGACGGAGTTCGACATGCTGCACGGCGAGCAGACCTACAAGCGCCACTGGACGCGAGAGCTCCGGCAGCTGACGCGCATCGAGCTGTACCCGCCCGGCGCCAGGGGCTGGCTCTACCGGCATGCGACGGCGCTGGAGCTCCAGGCGCGGCGCGTCGGGCGCGCGCTGCTGGAGCGCGCGACCCCCGTCGAGCCGGCGCAGGGCGCCCCGCCCGCGCGGGCCGGGAACGGGGCGGAGAAGCCCGCGCCGGTGCTCGGCAGCGACGATACGAACGAGGTGTGAGCAATGTGCGGAATCGTAGGCTACATGTTGATGAAGTCGTGCGCCACGCTCCCGGCGAGCTGCCCGACCGCCTCGAGGCGCTGGGCCGCCGCGACCTGTTCCTCGAGGAGCGTGCGCGCCGCGGTGTCGACCACGAGCCCGATGGCGCAGCGCTCGGCACCGACCACGACCGGGCAGAGCGAGATCTCGACCGGGACCGCGCTACCGTCCTTGCGGCGCCCCACGAGGCGGAGCCCATGCCGGATGCTGCGGCGGCGTGGCGGCTGGAGCACGGCGCGCTCGCGCGGCGCCTCGAGGCCGGCGCGCTCGCCGGGCGGCTCCGCCCAGGGGCTGTCGGGCAAGAGCACGCGGGCGGGCTTGCCGAGGACCTCGCCCGGCACGTAGCCGAAGATCTCGGCGCACGCTGCGTTCGCGACCACGACGCGCCCGCGCGAGTCGACCCCGAGGATGCCCTCTACACCCGAGCCGAGCGGGGGCCGCGCCATCTCGGAGACGTCGGAGTTGGCAGCGGGGCCCCGCTGCGTCGCACGATCGGCTGAACCTCGCGGTGGCATATCGAGCCTTCCCGGCAAGCGACCGATATCGCTCTCCAGGGACAGTACCCGATGGCCGTGCCGGTCACCGTCACGGAGCCGTCATGCCAATGGCAGGTAAGGACCTGATGTGCATGGCGATTTTGCCCCGATGGCTCGGCGCCACGCAGGCGAGGCGCGGGGCCGCGCGCTCCGCGGCCCCGACGCCCCGCGCGCCCGCTCACATCGCGAGCGCGAGCTCGTCGCCGTGCGCCGGCTGCGGCGGGCGCGGCGCCCTCACGAGACCGCCGCCGTCCGAGGCGCGGCGCGCGGACGTGAGGCAGAGCTCGGTCGCGTGGATCTCGGTCGAAGAGCGCTTCTGGCCCTCCTTCTCGTAGCTCGAGGTGCGGATGCGCCCCTCGATCATCACGCACATGCCCTTGTCGAGGAACTTGGCGAGCGCCTCGGCGCGGTTGCCGAAGATGACGACGCGGTGCCACTCGGTGTGGTCCCGCTTCTCACCGTCGCGCTCCCAGTGCTCGTTGGTCGCGACGTTGAGGCGCAGAACGCTCATGCCGCCGGGCGACTGGCGCAGCTCCGGCGTGGCACCGAGGTGACCCAGCAAGAAAACCTTGTTCACTCCATTGCTCATGATGACGAAACCTCTTCTGATCGATACGGGTACGGATACGGATTCGGACGTGGATGGCGCCGGCTCGAGGCCGGCAAGGAAGTCGGTGGGCCGTCACGCCTCGGCGGTGACCGCGGTGCGCACGGCCGTGCCGCCGGCGGCCGCGATCTCGGCGCGGATGGCCTCGGCCAGCGCGCCGCCCGCGAGCAGGGTCTCGCGCGCGCGCTCTCGGCCCTGGCCGAGCTGCTCGCCGGCGAACGACAGGAACGCGCCGCTCTTGTCGATGACCCCGAGCTCGATGCCGCGGTCGAGGATCTCGCTTGCAGCGTCGATGCCGTGGCCCCAGCGGATCTCGAACTCGGCCTCGCGGAACGGGGCCGCGCACTTGTTCTTGATGACCTTGACGCGCGTGCGCGCGCCCACGGCCTGGTCGCTCGCCTTCACCTGGCCGATGCGCCGCACGTCGAGGCGCACGCTCGCGTAGAACTTGAGCGCCTGGCCGCCGGGGGTCGTCTCGGGGTTGCCGAAGACGACGCCGATCTTCTGGCGCAGCTGGTTGATGAACACGAGCGCCGTGCTCGTCTTGTGCGCGATGGGCGTGAGCTTGCGCAGGGCCTGGCTCATCAGGCGCGCCTGCAGGCCCATGTGGGCGTCGCCCATCTCGCCGTCGATCTCGGCCTGGGGCGTGAGGGCGGCCACCGAGTCGATGACGATGAGGTCGACGGCGCCCGAGCGCGTGAGCGTCTCGGCGATCTCGAGCGCCTGCTCGCCGCTGTCGGGCTGCGCGAGCAGGAGCTCGGCGGTGGAGACGCCGAGGGCGCGCGCGTAGGTCGGGTCGAAGGCGTGCTCGGCGTCGATGAAGGCGGCCACACCGCCCAGGCGCTGGGCCTCGGCGATGGCGTGGAGCGAGAGCGTGGTCTTGCCGCTCGACTCCGGACCGAAGATCTCGATGATGCGGCCGCGCGGGTAGCCGCCGACCCCGAGGGCCTGATCGAGGACGAGCGAGCCGCTCGGGACGACCGCGATGGGCTCGTCCGGGTGGTCGTCGTCGAGCGCCATGATGGCGCCCTTGCCGAAGCGCTTCTCGATCTGACCGATGACTTCTTTCACTGCACCTGAAGCTTGCTTGCGCATGGGATGGGACCTCCGAGGAAGAGAGAGACAAGGAAGGATGCGGCAGTCGGCCGAGTGAGCGGCCGACCACGAAGGGCGTCGGGTGGCGAGGGGCGCGGCACGCCCGGTCAGGCGCTCGCGCGGGACGGGGGCGCGCCGGCGCGCGCATCGAGGTGCCGGTGCTGCAGCGCCTCGGCGAAGTGCGGCGGGCCGGGCACGTCGAGCCCCTCGAGGTCGGCGAGGGTGCGCGCGATGCGCTGCACCTTCACGTAGCCGCGCGCCGACAGCCCGCACCGCTCGGCGGCGGCGCGGAGCAGGCGCCGGGTGGCCTCGTCGGGTGGCGCGACGCACAGGGCCTCGGCCGAGCCGAGCTCGGCGTTGCGCCGGCAGGCGACGAGGCCGCGGGCCCGTCGCTCCTCCTGCCGCGCGCGCGCCGCCACGACCCGCGCGGCGACCGCGGCCGAGCTCTCGGCCGGGCCCTTGGCGTGGAGCTCGTCGACGGCGACGGGCGGCAGCACCACCTGGAGATCGATGCGGTCGAGCAGGGGCCCGCTGAGGCGGCCCGCGTAGGCGGCGATGCGCGTGGGCGAGCAGTCACAGCGCCGGGTCGGGTGGCCGAGATAGCCGCAGGGGCAGGGGTTCACCGCGGCGTCGAGCAGCGGGCGCGCGGGAAACACGCCGCGGCTGCGGGCGCGGCAGATGACGAGCTCGCCGGTCTCGAGCGGCTGGCGCAGGCCCTCGAGCACGTGGCGCTGGAACTCGCAGAGCTCGTCGAGAAACAGGCAGCCGTGGTGCGCGAGCGACACCTCGCCGGGGCGCAGGGGGTCGCCGCCGCCGAGCAGGCCGGCGGCGCTCACCGTGTGGTGCGGCGCGCGGAACGGGCGCTCGCAGACGAGGCCCTGGCCCGGCGCGAGCAGGCCGGCGACCGAGTGGATCGCGGTCACCTCGAGCGACTCGGCGAGCCCGAGCGGTGGCAGGATGCCGGGCAGGCGCCGCGCCAGCATCGTCTTGCCCGAGCCGGGCGGGCCGATCATGAGGAGGTTGTGGCCGCCGGCCGCGGCGATCTCGAGCGCGCGCCGCGCGGCCTGCTGGCCGCGCACGTCGGCGAGATCGCCCTCGAGGGCCACCCGCGCGGCGCTCGGCGCCGGGCGCGCGCGCTCGAGCGACGTGCCGCCGTTCAGATGGTCGACCACCGCGGTGAGCTCGCTGCCGACGCGCGCGTCGACGTCCCCGACGACGGCGGCCTCGGCGGCGTTGCCGGGCGGCACGACGGCGCTCGCGAGGCCCTGGCGCCGCGCGCCGAGCATGGCGGGCAGCACGCCGCGCACCGGCCGCAGCGCGCCCGTGAGCGACAGCTCGCCGAGCAGGAGCACCCCGGCGAGCGCCTCGGGGCGGACCCGCCCGAGCGCCGCGAGGACCGCGCATGCGATCGCGAGGTCGAAGGCGCCGCCGCTCTTGCGGAGGTCGGCGGGCGCGAGGTTCACGGTGAGCACCCACTCGCCGAGATCGACGCCGAGCCGGCCGAGCGCGGCGCGCACGCGCATGCGGCTCTCGCGCACGCTCGCCTCGGGCAGCCCGACGATGTGGAACATCGGCACGCCGCGGCCCGAGTCGACCTCGACCCGCACGAGGTGGGCGTCGAGCCCCGAGATCGTCGCCGCGAGCGCCGTTGCCTGCATGAGCCCCGCCATTGCGAGCCTCGTGCCAGCGACAACTCGGCGAAATGCGCGGCCCACCGCCGGCGCGCAGCCGACGGGCGCCCGGCGCCGGGTGGCGGCCGCCAGGGTGCGGCGGCCGCTCATCTGCTCTTGCGCGCGCGCGCCCGCGCGCCGG
>JACRDA010000014.1 GCA_016212965.1 Myxococcales bacterium | reverse complement strand
GGGCGCGGCGCTCGGCCCCGGACCGGGGGGCTCCTGCGCCTGGGTGGCGCGTGCAGCGAGCGCGACGGCGACGAGGGCAGCGCCGAACGCTGCGACCGGAGGAACGAGGGTACGCACGGGCTTAGCTTTCATCACCGCGCGGCGGCTCGCCAGCGAGCGTCGCGCCGACCGGGGCCGTCGCGGTGGCCTCGGTGCGCGCCGCCGGCGCGTCCACGGCGGGTGGCGGCGCCGTCGTCGCGACGCGCTCGGGGGGCGGGGTCTCGGCGGCGTCGAGCGGCGCCATGCGGCAGCGGCCCTCGAAGCTCACGCCGCGATCGATGAAGATCGCCGGGGCGTGGAGGTCGCCGCGCACGACCGCGGGTACGTGCAGCTCGATCGCCTCGCGGGCGCGGATGTTGGCGGTCACGTGGCCGCCGGTGACGATGCACGCACCCACCTCGATGTCGCCCTCGATGACCGCCCCGTCGCCGATGATGAGCACGTCGGCGCCGCGGATCTCGCCCTCGAAGTGCCCCTCGATGCGCACGCGGCCCTCGAAGTAGAGCTTGCCGGCGTAATGCGTGCCGCGCCCGAGCAGCGCCGCGAGCTCGACGACCGCCGGGCTCGCCGCCGACGTGCGCGGCGACGGGGTCGCGCCGGAGCCGGCTCCGGCACCGGTGATGGGGGGCGGGAACGACACCGTTCACCCTTAACGCATGCGGGCCCGGGCGCGCAAATGGCCGCCGCAGGGCCCGGCACGCGGCCCGCCACGCCGAGCGACCGCCGAGGCCGGCTGGATCGGCGCCGAGCCGCGTGCTGTAATGACTCACCGTGAGCCTCCACAACCCCGGTCGTTCCGCGCGGAGCGTCCTCGCCCTCTGCACCGCCGCGCTCGTCGGTGCCGGCTGTGCGAGCGACCCGCCTCCCAAGCCGCGGACCACGCACGACGCGCTCGAGCCGGCGCCGGACTCCACGGCCGTGGCCGAGGTCGTGCCGGACGAGGGCGAGGAGCTCTCCATGGACGGCTCGCCGCACGGAGGCGTGGCCATCGCGACCCTGCCCGGGTTCCGGACCTTCGCCGACGGCAGCTCCCGCGCCTTCGTCGAGGTGAGCGCGCACGTGCCCATCACCGAGGTCGACGGCACCGTGAAGGTGACGTTCCGCTTGAAGGGCGTGCGCGTGCCGGATCGGGTCAATCGCATGGGCATGCCGTCGAGCTACTTCGATCGCTCGCCCGTGTCGCGTGTGCACCTCGAGCAGATCGGCGACGACGCAGAGTTCATCATCGAGCTGCGCCAGCCCGTGGCGCCGAAGACCTCCGTCCACCGCACGCCCTTCGGCACGCGCCTCGTCGTGTGGTTCCCGCCGCTGCGACCCGACGAGCACGACACCCACTACCGGGCGGCGGACGACGTTCGCTTCGGCTACGACGTGACGCACCGCCACGGCCCCTACGGCGAGGAGAACCGCCGGTTGGTGCACGATCACGAGGGGCGCTTGCGCTCCAGCACCGCGACGTCGCTCGGCACCACCGACGCCGCGCGCTGAGGGCGGCGAGGATCCGCGGCGTGGTGGCCTCGCGCGGGCAGCTCCTCGTGGCGAGCGGCGACGCGAACGAGCGCCGCGCGCTCGCGCGCGTCCTGCTCGCCGCGGGCTTCCAGGTCCTCACGGCGCCCGACCTCGACGGGGTACACGCGGCCCTGCGCACCTCGGCGCTCGACGTCGTGTGCGTCGCGCTCGGTCTCGTCGCCGAGCCCCACGCCCTCGAGCGCCTGCGCGACGCCGACCCGCGCGTGCCCGTCGCCGTGGCGGCGCCGTCCGAGGCGCTCGCGCGCGCCGCTGCGCTCGCCAGGAGCGCGGCCGGCTTCGTGGTCCAGGTGCCCGTCGAGGCGCCGGAGGTGATGGTGGCCGGCTTCGAGCGCGCCGTGGCCGAGCGCGCGCTCCGCGCGGAGCGCGCCGCCCACCGCGACGTCGACGCTCTGTCCCGGGGCGAGCTGCTCGAGGCGAGCGGGCTCGTCGTGCGGCTCGCGCGCCAGGTGGTCGCCTTCGCGGAGCTCGACGCCGCGGTCGTCGTGAGCGGCGAGCCGGGTACGGGCAAGCGCACCTTCGCGCGCCTGCTGTGCGAGCACGGGCGGCGCGCCGCGGGCCCGGTGCGCCTGTGCGACGCCGGAGCCGTCGACCCGTCCGTGCTCGAGGGCGAGCTCTTCGACGCCGACACGGGCCTGTTGCGCCGCGCCGCCGGCGGGACGCTCGTGGTCGCGCGCCTCGAGCGCCTGCCGCTGCCGCTGCAGCAGCGACTCCACCAGCACCTGTGGCCCGCGGGCCTCGGCGTCTCTCGCGGCGCGGCGGGCGGGCAGGCCGCCGCCGACGTCCGGCTCTGCGCGCTCACCGACGAGCCGGTGCGCAAGCTCTGCGCGGAGCGCCGGCTCCACGAGCCGCTCGCCGTGCGCCTCGCCCTGCGCCTCGAGCTGCCGCCGCTCCGCCGGCGGCGCGACGAAATCGCGCTCTTCGCGTACGACTTCCTGCGGCGCCACGCGCCGCGGCTCGGGCGCACCATCCGGCGCATCGGGACCGAGACCCTGCGCCGGCTGCGCGCGCGCGACTGGCCCGGCAATCTGACCGAGCTGGAGGACGTCGTCGTCCGGGCCGTCGCGGCCTGTCAGGGAGAGGTGCTGCTGCCGCGCGACCTCGAGGGCCTCGCCGAGCGGGCGTTGGAATCCGGCGCCGGCGTCGGGGAGGAGCTCGGGGAGCTGCCCTACCGCGCCGCCAAGGCGCGTGCGGTGCAGGACTTCGACGGCGCCTACGTCCGGTACTTGCTCGCCGCGACCGGTGGGCGGCGGCGCGAGGCGGCGCGCCGCGCGGGGCTCGACCCGGCGAACTTCCGGCGGCTCTGCCACCGGGTCGGCGCGGCGCCGCCGGCCGGGCAGGACCCGCCGAATTGTGTTCTTCCTCCTGCGGGGCGAAAGTAGCCTGCGACCCGCATGAGGAGGCTGCGCCGAGGCTCGAGGCAGACACCCGCAGCTGCGGTGCCGCGCCGGCGTGCCGGCCGCTCGAGGGGCGGGTGGCTCGCCCTGTGCCTCGGCGCGTCCCTCGGGCTCGGCGCGCCTCGGGCGGTCGCGGGCGACCCACCGGAGCCGGATGAGGAGTCCGAGGGCGAGCCGGCCGACACCCACCTGCCGAGCGGGCAGAAGTCGACCGTGGGCTTCGATCTGCTGCGGTGCCTGCGGCTTGCAGACCTCAACCACCCGAACGTCCAGGCCGCCCGCGCGCGCGTCGACCAGGTCAAGGCCCAGCTCCTCGAGGCGCACTTCGCCCCGTACATGATGTTCAGCCTCACGGGCGGGATCGGCCTCTCGGCGACCACCCGCGGCACCAACGTCTTCAGCCCCAATACCGACCAGTCCATCACGTCGAGCATGGGCCTCGGCTGGCGCACCAGCTTCGACGGGATCATTCCGCTCTGGACGTTCGGCAAGATCACGAGCCTCTGGGACGCCGCCGAGGCCAACGTGCGGGTCAACGAGGCGGGCGTCGAGGTGGCGCGCGACGAGGTCCGTTACGAGGTGCGCCGCGCGTACTTCGGCCTGCAGCTCGCCCGCCAGGCGCTCGAGCTGCTCCACGACGCCGAGGAGCGCATCCGCAAGGCGGAGGCCGACCTGCAGCACAAGGTCGACAACGAGGACGGCGACCCCATCGACCTCCTGAAGATGCAGACCCACGGCAGCGAGCTCGAGATCAAGCACTCCGAGGCCGAGAAGTGGATCTCGGTCGCGATGGCGGGGCTGCGCTTCTACACCGGCATCGACCGGCTCGAGGTGCCCGAGGAGCCCCTCCGGCTCGCGCGCCACCGCCTCGGGCACGTCTCGCGCTACCTCCAGGCCGCCCGCCTGCACCGCCCCGAGATGCAGATGGTGCGCGCCGGCATCGAGGCGCGGCAGGCGCAGGTACGCCAGAGCCAGGCCGGCATGTTTCCCGACATCGGCATCGCCCTGTCCGCGGGCGCGAGCGTCGCGCCCGAGGTGGCCGACCAGGTGAACCCCTTCACGGGCGACCCGAACTACTTCCACTACGGTGCCGGGCTCGTCTTCCAGTGGAAGCTCGACGTGGTGCCGCAGGTGGCGCGGGTCGAGTTCGCCGAGGCGCAGCTGCGAGAGATGATGGCCCTCGACCGGAAGGCGCTCGGCGGCGTCGCGGCCGAGGTGGAGCAGGCCTATGCGGAGGTCGTCGACTGGGGCAAGCGCCTCGGCGCCTACCGGAAGGCGGCGAAGTACGCCAAGCGCTGGCTCGTGACCGTGCAGCAGGCCATCGACGTCGGGACGATGGAGGAGAAGGAGCTACTCGACCCTGCCAAGGCGTACCTCGAGCACCGCTACAACGCCCTCAACGCCACCATGGAGTACAACCTGGCGATGGCGCGCCTCGCGAAGGCGACCGGCTGGGACGCCATCGCGCCCGACGCGCGCTGACGGTGCGCGGCGACCCGGCGGCGCTTGAACACCGCGCCCCGGGCGACTAGCGTGCGCCGGTGGGGCAGCTGGGAGACGACGATGGCTGAGGCGCGCACGGGCAAGGCGGGTGGCGAGCGAGCGAGATCGGGCGGCTTCGGCGTGCTCGTCCACCGGGGCCTCGTCGTCGTCACGGCGGTTCTGCTCATCGGGACACTCCAGTTCGTGTTCCTGAAGGTGCCGACCGAAGCGACGATGGGCATCGTCCAGAAGATCTTCTACTTCCACGTGCCCGCCGCGTACGGCATGTACCTCGGGGCCACGGTGTGCTTCGTCGGCTCGGCCGCGTACCTGTACCGCGGCACGCCGCGCTGGGACGCCCTGGCGCGGGCCGGTGCCGAGGTGGCGGTCGCGATGGGTCTCATCGTCCTCATCACGGGCCCGCTCTGGGCGGCCAAGGCGTGGGGCAAGTTCTGGACGTGGGATCCGCGCCTGACGACGTCGCTGCTGAGCGTCCTCATCTACGTGGCGTACGTGGTGCTGCGGCGCTTCGTCGGCAGCGGCGAGAGCGAGCGGCGCTTCTCGGCCGCGCTCGGCGTGCTCGGGGCGGCGAACCTGCCCATCATCCACTTCTCGGTGCAGAAGTGGGGCGGCCAGCACCCCAAGGTCATCACCGGCGGCGGCGGCGGTCTCAGCCACCCGGACATGAAGCTCGCGCTCGGGCTCGGTTTTCTGACGTTCACTCTCCTCGTCGTGACGCTGATCTGGGAGCGCGTGCGGCTGCACCGCGCCGCCTACCGCCTCGAGGCCCTCGAGGAGCAGGCCATCGAGCTCGGCTTGACACAGGATTGAAAGACGCGATGGCTTCGAACCACAAGGCGATCCCGACCTGCCACCCGAGCGCGCCCGCGGCGGGCCGCGCGCCCCGCGTTCGCGCCGTGCTCTTCGCGCTCGCTGCCGGGGTGCTCGTCCTCGGCGCTCGGCTGCCGAGCGCGTCCGCGCAACCGGCCCCGAGCGCGACCGCGAGCGAGGCGACCGCACCCGGCCCGAGCGCGAGCGCGAGCGCGGCCGACGACCCGGACGCGCGCAACGAGTCGTACCGGCCCGTGGCCGGCGGCGGCAACACGCGCAGCGGCGAGCTGTTGCTCGTCGAGGCCTACGCCGTCATCTGGCTCGTCGTGTTCGGCGTGCTCTGGCTGTCGCTGCGGCGCCACAAGCAGCTCGCGGCGCGCATCGACAAGCTCGAGGCCGACCTCGGTCGCGCACGCGCCGCTGGCGCCGGCGAGGGCGGTGGGGGCAAGGTGGCGGTGGCCAAGCGCGCGGCCGGTGGCGACAAGAGCGTGGCCGACGCCGGCGGCAAGGCCCGCGGCCAGGCGCCGGCGAAGGACGACGCAGCCGACGAGACAGACTGACCGCGGCCCCGGGATTGCCGTCGCAGCGCCGCACCGGTGCGCGGCGGTCACCGGCGCCGCCGTGCTCGAGGAGCAGCCATCACATGAGCAGTGCACACCTCTTGTACATCCCGATGGTGACCTTGCTCGGGCTGGTGATCGGCTACATAGCCGGCGCCCGAGCTGCGCGTGCCGACGTCGAGCGCCGCAAGCGCCGCATGAAAGAGTGAGCCGTGGTCGACTTCGATCTGTCCGAGGAACACGCGGCCCTCGTCCAGACGGCGCGCCGGTTCACCGCGCAGCGCATCACGCCCATCGCCGCGCAGTGCGACCGCGAGGGGCGCTTCCCGATGGACGTGTTCGAGCAGGCCTGGGAGCTCGGCCTCGCGAACGCGACCTGTCCGGCCGAGTACGGCGGCGCGGGCCTCGGCGCGTTCGACAACGCCCTCATCGCCGAGGAGTTGGCCTATGGCTGCACCGGCATCCAGGCGAGCATCCTGGCCAGCCGCCTCGCGCTCACGCCCATCAAGCTCGCGGGCAACGAGGCGCAGAAGCAGAAGTACCTCGGCATGCTGACGAGCGAGCCGGTGCTGGCGAGCTGCGCCACCGGGCCGGGCAGCGACGCCGCCTGCATCACGACCCGGTTCCGCAAGGTCGGCGACGACTACGTGCTCGACGGCCAGCCGTCGTGGATCACGAACGCGAGCTACGCCCGCTGGTACGTGATCTTCGCGACCAGCGACTCGCGGCGGCGCCACGAGGGCATCGCCGCGTTCGTCGTCGACCGCGACAGCGCCGGGCTCGAGGTGGGCAAGAGGCACGACAAGCTCGGGCAGTGCGCGAGCGACACCGCGCCGCTGTTCCTCGAGGAGGTGGTGGTGCCCAAGGCCAACCTGCTCGTCCCGGAGGGGCAAGGCTTCGAGCTCGCGCTGGAGACCTTCGACCAGACGCGTCCCGACATCGGGGCGGCGGCGGTCGGCCTCATGCGTCGCGCGCTCGACGAGTGTACGAGCTACGCCAAGGAGCGCAGGACCTTCGGCGTGCCGATCGGCCAGCACCAGCTCGTGGCCGCGATGATCGCCGAGATGGCCATCCGCGTGGAGGCGACGCGCCTGCTCGTCCACAAGGCCGCCTGGAACCTCGACCGGGGTGGGCGCGACCCCATCGTGTCGAGCTTCGCCAAGGCGTACGGCGCCGACAGCGCCATGGCGACGGCGATCGACGCCGTCCAGGTGTTCGGGGGCCACGGCTACGTGAAGGAGTACCCGGTGGAGAAGCTCATGCGCGACGCCAAGGTCCTCCAGACCCACGCGGGGACGAGCCCGATCGAGCGCGTGGTCATCGCGCGCCAGCTGCTCGGCTGACCGCTCGGCGGCAGGCCACCCGGTCGCGGCGCTGAGTTGACACCGCCCCGCGGTGGCGCGTTATCGTGGGGCATGCTCAACCGAGGGCGCGCGCTCGCGCTGTGTTTCGCGCTGGCCGGCACGTGGGTCGGTGCCCCGGGGCTCGCGACGGCGCAGCCCACCGCGGAGCCTACGGCCGCCGATCGCGAGAACGCCCGTGGTCTTCTGGACCTCGGCGACAAGAAGACGGCCGCCAAGGACTACGAGGCCGCGCTCAAGGCCTACCGCGCTGCGGACGCCATCATGCACGTGCCCACGACCGGCATCGAGGTCGGTCGCACGGAGCTCAAGCTCGGCCTCCTCGTCGAGGGGCGCGACACGCTGCTGCGCGTGGCCCGCATCCCCCAGAAGCCCGGGGAGAGCGACGCCTTCGCGCGCGCGCGCGCCGACGCCCTCGCGCTCGCCGAGCAGGTCGGAGCGCGGATCCCCTCGCTCGTCGTGCAGGTGAGTGGCCCACCCGCGGGCACGCCCGTGACCGTGACCGTGGACGGGGCCAAGCTGGCGCCCGAGCTCGTGGGCCTGCCGCGCAAGGTGAACCCGGGCGAGCACGTCGTCGCGGCCACCGCGCCCGGTTACGGCGAGCAGAAGGCGATCGTCTCGGTGCCGGAGGGCGCGGAGGTGCCGGTGGCGCTCGAGCTCGCGGTGGCGGCTGGCGGCCCGCTCCCGGCGCCCGATCCGAAGGAGCCGGTGCCAGAGCCCGAGCCCGCGAACGGGGAGGGCGGCGGGGCGTACCACCCGCTGCTCTGGGTCGGCGTCGGGCTCGCGGGCGGCGGCATCCTCGTGGGCGGCATCACGGGCGGCATCGCGCTCAAGCGCGCGCGGGACCTGAAGACGGCGTGTCCGGACGAGGTCTGCCCGCCCGAGCAGGAGGACGAGCTCGCCACCGCCAAGAAGATCGCCGCCGCCTCGACGGCGAACTTCGCCATCGCGGGCCTCGGAGCGGTGCTGGCCATCATCGGGGGCGCGCTGCCCCGGAGCTCGGCGGAGCCGACGACCGGCGAGTGGCGCATCGCGCCGGCGTGGTCCGGCGACACGGCGGGCGTGCGCGTCGACTTCTGATTAGAAACAAGGGCGCAAGCACGCGAAGTTTCATGGGACGCGGGTCGCGCCCGGGCGCGATGGGCGGCTAGGAGGAAACTCGCTGCGTCGGTGCGTAGGGGCCGAGGGGCCGAGGGAGGACGGGCGGAGCAAGAGGCAGCGAAGACGCCGCCGCGCGCCCCCCAGGATGGCCGTTTCTTGCGGAGCGGGCGGGAAGGTTTCGACGGGCGCGCCCGTATCCCGCGGCATGCACTCGCTCACCCTCGCCGTGGCCGCCGCCGGCACCCTTGCGCTGTCCGGCTGTCTCATCCCGGCCTACGCCTCCATGGCCGAGCAGAACAAGGCCATGGTGGCGGCCGCGGGCAAGCCCCCGCCGGTGCCGGCGAATCCGGCCTTCGAGCACAGTGCTGCGGAGCTAGACGCCTTCGTCGAGGAGCACACGAAGGGCTACGCGCCCGTCGGTGCGCCGGTCGAGGGACGGCTCGGCGTCTGGAAGCCCTGGGACGTGAGCCTCGAGCGTGGGCGCTGCTATCGCATGGTGATCCGGCTCGGGGCGACCGGTCGGTTCTCCGAGCACGCGCGGCGCGGGCTCGCGTTCGTGTACCTCGCGCCCGGCGAGCCGGACGTGAACGGCGGTCCGGGGGTGCACGGTCCCGGCGCGGTGGCCTCGGCGGGCTGCCCGGCGCGGTCGCACACGGCGACCTTCGACATCCAGGCGATCTGGGGCAGCGCGGGCGACAAGAGCAAGATCCACGAGCTCGGGGAGGGGCCTTTCACGGCCCAGCTCTACGCCAAGTCCATCACCGAAAAGGAGCTCGCCGCGCAGGCCGCCGACGCCGAGCGGCAGCGAGCCGAGTCCGAGGCGTTCGCGCGCGCGGAGGAGCAGAAGAAGCAGGACCGCCGCCAGCAGCAGCTCGAGGGCTGCGCCGTGTGCGCCAACGAGCGCATCCAGTGTCAGGACCGCGGGACCAGCCCCCAGTCGTGCAAGTCGAGCTACGACATGTGCCTCTTCCGCTACCAGGCCGACAGCTTCGACTCGCCCTGCCGCCGCTGAGGTGCGCCTATCTGGCGCGCGGCCTTCCACCGCCATTGACAGCCGCGAGCCACCGCGTTTCCCATGGGGCATGGCCCTCCCACGCAGTGCCCGCGTCGTCGCTTGGCTAGGTGCGGCCGCCGGGCTCGTGCTCGCGTGCTCGCCCGACGCGCTGCCGAGTCGTCCCGATCCGAACGCCACTGCCGCTCCGGCCTGCACGCCCGCGGGCACGCCGTGCGCGCTCGTCTTCAGCTACCCGCTCACCGGCGCGCACACGGTGGAGCTGCGCGGTGACTTCGCGGCGAACGGCTGGCAGAGCGGTGTCCCGATGCAGGTGGACGGCGGGCGCTGGCGCGTCGAGCTCCAGCTCCCGGACGGCCAGGCGGTGCGCTACAAGTTCCTGGTCGACGGCACGCAGTGGGTGAACGACCCGGCGAACCCAGCGACCGAGCCCGACGGCGTCGGCGGCGTGAACTCGGTCAAGACGGCGAGCTGCGCCTACGTGCCGTGCCCGGTGACCGGCACCGGCGGCAGCGGCGGGGCCGCTCCGGGCGTCTTCGACTGGCGCAGCGCCGTCATGTACTTCGTGTTCGTCGATCGCTTCTTCAACGGCGACGTCGGCAACGACGCAACCGTGGCCGGCGTCGAGCCGCCCGCCAACTACCAGGGCGGGGACTACGCGGGGGTCATCGCGAAGCTCGAGGACGGCTACTTCGAGTCGCTCGGCGTCAACGCCCTGTGGCTGACGGTGCCGATGAACAACCCGAACGTCGCCGGCGCCGGCTCCGATGGTCATGCGTACAGCGCCTACCACGGCTACTGGCCCACCGACCTGGACCAGTCCGAGGAGCACTTCGGCAGCAAGGCACTGCTCGCGACCCTGGTCGACACCGCCCACGCGCGCGGGATCAAGGTGCTGCTCGACTACGCGATGAACCACGTTCACAGCGCGGCGCCGATCTACCAGCAGCACCCCGAGTGGTTCTGGCCGCTCCAGTTCAACGGCAACAACTGCGTGTGCGGCGACGGCTGCGACTGGAACGACTCGTACCAGCAGAAGCGCTGCTGGTTCCGCGACTACCTGCCGGACTGGAACTTCACGGTGCCCGAGGCGCGCGCCTACTCCGTCGACAACGCCATCCAGTGGGTCGTGGACACCGGCGCCGACGGCTTCCGGCTCGACGCGGTCAAGCACATCGAGCTCGACTGGATCCTCGATCTGCGCGCGCGCGTCCGGGACGAGGTCGAGCCCGTGAGCGGACAGCACTTCTACATGGTCGGCGAGACCTTCGAGAGCGGGAACCGCGACGTGCTCAAGTTCTACGTCGGCAGCGACCGTCTCGACGGCCAGTTCGACTTCCCCCTGCGCGGCAACCTGGTCGAGCGCATCCTGCGGCGCAGCGGCACGATGTACGACCTCGACGCCTTCCTGGCCACGAACGATGGCTACTACGGGGGTGTGATGTCGACCTTCATCGGCAACCACGACCTCGCGCGCGTCGTGAACACGGCGCTCGACCAGCCGTGGGGTGCCTGGGACAACGGCGGCTCGAGCGCGTGGGACAACCCGCCCGGTCTGCCGGCGAACGCCGCGCCCTTCGAGCGGCTCGCCGTGGCCTACACCTTCCTCTTCACCACCAAGGGCATCCCGCTCGTGTACTACGGCGACGAGGTCGCGATGCCGGGCGCCGGTGACCCCGACAACCGGCGCTTCATGCAGTGGGACGGTCTCAGCCAGAACCAGGTGCTCCTGCGCGACCACATGGCGCGGCTCGGCGCCATCCGCCGCGACCACCCGGCGCTGTGGCGCGGCTGGCGCTCGACGCTGTCGGTGTCGAACGACACCTACGCGTACTCGATGAGCGACGGCGTCGAGACGCTCTACGTGGGCCTCAACCGCGGCGACAACCCGGGGGCGGTGGGGGGGATGCCCGCCGTCGGCCGCGATCTGCTCACCGGAGCGAAGCTCGAGGGCCCGAACGTGAACCTCGGCCCGCGCAGCTCCGTCGTCGTCGTGCCGGAGTGAGCGCCCGCGGCGGCGCCGCGGACGGCGGCTGTGGTAGATGAGCGCCATGACCAAGCGCATCGGCCTGCTCGTCGGTTGGGAGGAATCCTTCCCCGTGGCCTTTCTCGAGCGCGCCAACGCGCTGCCCGGCGTCGAGGCCGGGCTCGTGCGCATCGGCGGCATCGGCGAGCGGCACGTCGAGGGCTTCGACGTGCTCGTCGACCGCGTGAGCCACAAGGTCAAGCACTACCGCTCCTACCTCAAGGCCGCCGCGATCGCCGGCGCCTACATCATCAACGACCCCTTCTGGTCGAGCGCCGACGACAAGTTCGTCGGCTACACGCTCGCGGCGCGGCTCGGCGTGGCGGTGCCGCGCACCGTGATGCTGCCGCAGAAGACCTATCCGCCCGCCGTCGTCCCCGAGCGCAGCCTGCGCAACCTCGAGTACCCGCTCGACTGGCGCGGCATCGTCGAGACCGTCGGGTTCCCCGCCGTGCTCAAGCCGGCCGACGGCAGTGGCGCCGAGGTGTCGATCGTGACGAGCGCCGAGGGGCTGCTCGCTGCCTACGACGCCTCCGGCACCTCGGTCATGGTGCTCCAGGAGCTCATCGCGTTCGACCGCTTCGTGCGCTGCTTGTGCCTCGGGCAGGACCAGATCCTGCCCCTCGAGTACGATCCGCATCGGCGCTGCTACCTGCCCCACGACGACGAGCGCTGGCTGCCCCAGGACCTGCACGACCGCATCGTCGGCGACGCCCGGACGCTCAACCGGGCGCTCGGCTACGACCTCAACCTCGTCGAGCTCGCGGTGCGCGACGGCGTCCCTTACGCCCTCGACTTCACCAACCCGGCACCGGCGCTCCACAGGGAGCAGCTGCCACCGCACGCCTTCGACCGCGTGGTCGACGGGCTCGTGACCCTGGCGGTGGAGCGCGCCGGGCGCGCCCGCACCCGCGACGCGTACCGCTTCGGCAAGCTCCTCGGCTAGGGGGCCCCCGTCGCGCGCCTCGGCGCCCACATTCCTTTGTCCTTTCGGCAGGCATCGTCTAACAATGAGTCACGGCTCGGAGCCGCGACATGACGAACCACGTCCTCTCCCCAAAGTCGGCGCCGCGCAGCTTCTTCGGCGCGGCGATCTTCGTGGCCCTCGGAGCGCTCGGCATCGGCTGCGCAGCGTCGACGGAGTTCATCAACGAAGGTGCCGGGCAGCCGCCGGACCGTGCGGCCGGCGTCGTGCCCGAGGGCGCCATGGGCGCGTGCCGCAAGCTCGGGAGCCGCCGCCCACCCATCGTCAACGAGGCGCTCTGGGAGAACCTGCGCGTCTGCACCGACAAGACGCCGCGGCGCTTCCTGCGCCTCGGCTACGGCCTCGTCACCGACCCGCCCGATTCGGTGGCCGAGAAGCGCATGAGTGCCGTGCTCGAGGCGCTGCGCGTCGCGCCGACCGAGAAGGACGGCAACGTGCGCATCGTGCAGGTGCTGCGGCAGGTGCGCAACGAGGCCCGCGACGTGGAGGAGCTACGCAGCCGCGTCGAGCGGGCGAGCTCGCGCACCTTCTCGTGCGACTACACGTCCCTGTTCGGCACGATGGACAAGCAGTACCAGGCGCTCGCCGGCGCCAACGCCTGCCCGGCGCACGTCTACGACCCGCTCGTGAAGGGCGAGGTCTGCCTCTTCGACCTCGCGCTACCCGAGGCGCAGCGCGGTGCCCTGTGGCTCACCGGCAGCTGGGACTGCTTCGCGCACACCGGCACGCCAGGCGAGGGCGTGTCCTGCTACCGCATGTGCGCCTACGACGACCACTGCGCAGCGCAGGTGAGCTGCGGCGTGTCGGACTTCGACCTCTTGCTGTGCGCGCTCGGCGTGTGCATGCCCGAGAAGGCCGAAGGATTCTACTGAGTAGATTCTACCGAGGAGATTCGCCCGCGAGGCGTTGGCTCGGAGCGAGGTGCGCGAGCGCCTCGAGGAGCGCCGCTCCGTCGGCGGGGCGCTCGCTGCCGAGGCACAGCTCGACCAGGCGGCGCAACCGCGCGGCACGGTCGGGCGCGACGCGCGTCGCGTCCGGATCGCCGCAGGACTCGGCGCGCGCATCGGCCGCCGCGAGCACGTCCTCGAGGATGCGGCCGAAGGCGTAGACGTCGTCGCGGGCGTCGGCCGCCGCCCCGGCGATGCGCTCGGGCGACAGGAACCCCGCGGTGCCGCCGCGCTCGGCGGCGCCCGGCGCGCCCGCACTGCCGAAGTCGCCGAGCAGCGGCTCGTCCGCCTGCCGGAACAGCACGTTGGACGGCTTGAGGTCGGCGTGCACCAGGCCGGCGCCGTGCACCCGCGAAAGGGCCCGGGCGAGCGCGGGCAGCCAGCGCTCGAGCGGGAGCACCTCGCCGACGCGCCCGGCGTGGAGCAGATCGCGCAGGCTGCCGAGCGCGATCCACTCGCTGGCGATCCACCCCGCCTCGGCGTCCGCGTCGAACAGGCGCACGACGCCCGGCCCTGCGAGCCGGGCGGTGACCCGAGCCTCGCGCAGGATGGCCGCGCGTGCCGCCGCTCCACCGTGGAACATCTTCAGCGCCAGCCTGCGCCCGAGCAGCTCGTCCTCGGCTTCGTACACCGTGCCGGCGCCGCCGCGGGCCACCTCGCGCAGCAGCCGGAACCCCACCGACGGCGTGCTCGCGCGGACGGCGGTCGGTGCGTCCCGGCCCGTCGAGCGGTCGCCGGGTGCGCGGCCGAGCTGCGCGCTCCAGCGGGCGTGGCGCTCGCGCGCGCCGGGGAGATCGTAGGCGCGCGCGAGGACGCGCTCGATCGTGCCGAGCGCCCGGGCGAGCTCGCCCCGCGCCGCAGCGAGATCGCTCGCGAGCAGCATGCCCTCGGCACCGTGGCAGCGGTCGGCCACGGCGAGCGCCCGGTCCCCGTGCCCACGCTGAGAGAGCAGGGCCGCGGCCGCGACCCGCACGGGCTCGAGTGCCGGCGTCGGCGCTGCGGCCTCGAGGCCGGCGACCACGGCGTCGAGCACCGCTGCCTCCCTCACGGTGTCGGTCGCGCCGCGGAGCGCGGTCAGGGCCTCGAAGGCAGAGGCCCCGTCGGGGCGCTCCACCGCCGCGAGGCGCCGCAGGAGCTCGCGCTCCGATGCTTGCTCCGGACTCGGCGCGTCGCGCCGCCGTCGGTCCGGCAGCGGGGCGCCCGCGAGCGAGCGTGCGTCCGTGTCGCGGGCCGGCGTGCCGGCGTCCGCGTCGGCGCGCGGCTCCGCCGCGTCGTCGCCGTCAAGCGCCCGTGCGGGGGCGGCCTCGCGCCCGAAGAGACGCCGCCAGAAGCTCACGGTGGTGCGTCCTGCGGCGGCACCGAGAGCACGATCGGGCCGTCGCGCTCGGCCGCGAGGGCGTCGCCGAGCCCGAGCTCGATCTGCCCGCCGAGGCGCAGGCCCCGGAGATAGGGGGGCTCGCGCCCGGCCAGGGTGCGGAGCACCACGAAGCGCTCCGCGCCGTCGTGCGCGTCCGCGATCTCCCAGCGCCCGCGGGCCGGTGTGCCCGCGCCCGAGGGCGCGCACCACGGGAACGGAAGGGGACCGAGCGGTACGAGCCAGCGCTCGCCCGCCACCTCGGCCTCGAGCGGGGAGGTGGGGTCGTCCGCGACGAGCGGTCGGAGGCGCACCGGCACCTGCTCCGCGAGTCGCACCTCGACGCTCGTGCCGACGGGCAGCGGCGCCGCAACGCGCGCGCCACCGAGCGTCGTGCCGTTGCGCGTCCCGAGGTCCTCGAGCCACGGCGCCCCGTCGCGCCGGAACAGGCGCAGGTGCTGACGACTCACGCCGTCGGCCCCGACGACGATCTCGCTGCGCGCCCGGCCGATGGTGACCTCGGCCCCGAGGGCGCAGTGCACGCGTACGCCATCGGCCTCGAGCGTCACCGCGGGCCCGATGAGCAGGCGCGCCCGTACGGCGCGCAGCTTGTCGGCGACGCCTTCGTCGGCGTGCTGCTCGAGCCATGCGGCCCCCTCGCGGAGCGCCTGGCGGCGCTCGGCCAGCCGGTCGAGGTCGTCGAGCCGGACCAGCAAGGCGGAGCGCGCGCGCTCGAGCTTGCCGCTCTCGGCCTCGGCGTCGAGCCGCAGCTCGAGCTCCGCGATCGCACCGGCGTCGCGGAGCACGCGGATCTCGCCCGCGGCGTCGCCGGCGAGGGCATACGCGCGCGCCGCCTTCTGCCATTCGCCGCAGGCCTCGAGCTCTGCGGCGGCCGCGGCGAGCTCCCCCTTCAGCGTGGCGCCGCCTCCCGCGAGGAGATCGAAGGCGAGCACCGCGCGCCGTCGCCGTGCCGCGCGCCCGTGGTCACCGTCGCCGCCCGCCCGCACGGCGCGCGCGCAGAGGGCCATGCGCTCCGCGGGCTCGCGGGCCGCGTCCGCGAGCGAGAGCAGGACGCGCGCCGCCTCGTCGCCGAGCTCCGCCTCGAGGTAGAGGCGCACCGCGCCCTCGAGGTCGCCCTCGAGCTCGAGGCGCCGCCCTTTGTCGCCCCGCCGCTTCTTGCCACCGAGAAAGCCGAACATCGTCCTCGCGCCTGGGCCCTGCGTACGCTCGTGCCTCGGTCGCGACAAGTGCGGGCCCGACGAGACCTGACGAGACTTGACGAAATCTGCCGAGACCGGCCGAGCTCGGCGCCCGCGCTCGGTGCGGCGCTGCCCGCCGACGGCGCCAAGGGATGGTTGACTTCGACGGCGCTCCCGTAAAGCATCAAGGGTCCCGATCTGTCGCGCGGGAACGTGCCCGCGGGGCGCCGCGCCCCATCCATTGCCCAGGACACCATGAGCCAAAGTCGTCTCGGTGAGCTGCTCGTGCGCGAGAAGCTCATCAGTCTCCAGCAGCTGCGCCAGGCCCAGGAAGAACAACGCCGCACGGGCACCCAGCTCGGCTTCGCGCTCGCCAAGCTCGGCTACATCTCCGACACCGAGATCACGACCTTCCTGTCCGCCCAGTACCGCGTGCCGGCCGTGAACCTGGCCGAGGTCGAGGTCGACAAGGAGCTCGTCAAGATCGTGAGCCGCGAGGTGTGCGAGCGGCACATCATCATCCCGGTGAGCCGCGCCGGCTCCTCGGTCACGGTGGCCATGGCGGACCCGACGAACCTGCACGCCATCGACGACATCAAGTTCCTCACCGGCTTCAACGTCGACGTGGTGGTGGCCTCCGAGGCCGCCATCCACGAGGCCATCGAGAAGAACTACGCCACCACCGCCGACTACACGGAGATGCTGGCCGATTTCGACGGCCAGGACATCGATTTCAGCGTCGAGGACGACGACGTCAACGTCAACGAGCTGCAGAAAGAGGCGGCGGGCGCGCCGGTCGTGCGCCTGGTCAACGCCATCCTGGTCAACGCCATCAACAAGGGCGCGAGCGACATCCACATCGAGCCCTACGAGAAGAAGCTGCGCATCCGCTACCGGGTCGACGGCGTGCTCATCCCCGAGATGGAGCCGCCGATCAAGCTCAAGAATCCGCTCGCGAGCCGCATCAAGATCATGGCGCAGCTCGACATCGCCGAGCGGCGCTTGCCGCAGGACGGGCGCATCAAGCTGAAGCTCGGCAAGGGCCGGGAGATGGACTTCCGCGTCTCGGTGCTGCCGACTTCGTACGGCGAGAAGATCGTCCTCCGACTGCTCGACAAGACCAACCTGCAGCTCGACCTCACGAAGCTCGGCTTCGACATCGAGCCGCTCAAGGACTTCCACTGGTCGATCAACCAGCCCTGGGGGATGGTGCTCGTCACGGGGCCGACGGGCTCCGGCAAGACGACGACGCTGTACTCCGCGCTCTCCGATCTCAACCAGCCCGGGGTGAACATCTCGACGGCCGAGGATCCGGTCGAGTACAGCCTGCCCGGCATCAATCAGGTGCAGATGCACGACGAGATCGGGCTCAACTTCGCGATGGCCCTGCGCAGCTTCCTGCGCCAGGACCCCGACATCATCATGGTCGGCGAGGTCCGCGACTTCGAGACGGCCGAGATCGCGGTCAAGGCGGCGCTCACGGGCCACCTCGTGCTCTCGACGCTCCACACGAACGACGCGCCCTCGACCATCTCGCGCCTGCTCAACATGGGCGTCGAGCCGTTCCTCATCACCGCGAGCGTGAACCTCGTGCTGGCGCAGCGCCTCGCGCGCAAGGTGTGTGCCGAGTGCGCCGCGCCGCACAAGATCGAGCAGGAGGTGATGCTCGATCTCGGCGCGACGCCCGAGCAGCTCGCCGCTCCGAACCAGACCAAGCGCGGCCGTGGCTGCAAGACCTGCAACGGCTCCGGCTACAAGGGGCGCATCGCCCTCTACGAGGTCATGCGCTTCAACGAGAACCTGAAGGAGATGGTGCTGCAGGGCGCCTCCACGAGCGAGCTCAAGGTCGCGGCCATCAAGCAGGGCATGAACACGCTGCGCATGAGCGGCATCGCCAAGATCCTCCAGGGGATGACCACGCCCGAGGAAGTCGGTCGCTGCACCATGGGCGACTGAGCGAGAGGACGAAGAAGTGACCCAAGAGTCCCAGGGCGAACGGCCCGCCTTCTCGCTGCAGCAGCTCCTGAAGGCCATGGTCGACAAGGGCGCGAGCGACTGCCACATCACGGCGGGCTCGCCGCCCCTGTTGCGCATCGACGGCGAGGTCATCCCGCTGAAGCTGCCCGCGCTCGTGCCGAGCGAGACCAAGCGTCTCGCCTACGAGGTGCTGAGCGAGGAGCAGAAGGTCGCGTTCGAGAAGAGCAACGAGCTCGACTTCGCGTTCAGCATGAAGAAGGTCGCGCGCTTCCGCGGCAACGTCTTCATGCAGCGCGGCTGCGTCGCGGCGGTGTTCCGCTTCATCCCCTACCAGGTGATGACCTTCGAGGAGCTCGGTCTGCCGCGCGTCCTCGCCGATCTGTGTCAGGCGACCAAGGGGCTCGTGCTGGTCACCGGGCCGACTGGCAGCGGCAAGAGCACGACGCTCGCCGCCATGGTCGACAAGATCAACGCCGAGCAGCGGGTGCACATCATCACGGTCGAGGACCCGATCGAGTACGTGCACGTGCCGAAAAAGGCGGTCATCAACCAGCGCGAGATCGGCTCCGACACGGAGAGCTTCAAGCGCGCGTTGAAGTACGTACTGCGCCAGGACCCCGACGTGGTGCTGCTCGGCGAGATGCGCGATCTCGAGACGGTCGAGGCGGCGCTCACCATCGCCGAGACGGGCCACCTCGTCATGGCGACGCTGCACACGAACAGCGCCGTCCAGTCGATCAACCGCATCATCGACGTGTTCCCGCCCCACCAGCAGAGCCAGGTGCGGGCGCAGCTGTCGTTCACGCTGAAGGCGGTCGTCACGCAGCTGCTCTTGCCGCAGGCGAGCGGGCCGGGTCGCTGCCTCGCGCTCGAGGTCATGGTGCCGAACGCCGCCATCCGGAACCTGATCCGCGAGGACAAGATCCACCAGCTCTACTCGCAAATGCAGGTCGGCCAGGCGGGCAGCGGCATGCAGACCATGAACCAGGCGCTGTGCGACCTCGTGAAGCGCGGGCTCATCAGCACGGACGACGCCTACGCGCACGCCAACGACATGGACGAGCTGCGCATGATGATCGAGGGCAAGCCGAGCACGCAGGGCCGCTACGCGCG
Organism: Myxococcales bacterium; assembly: GCA_016212965.1. Lineage (GTDB taxonomy): Bacteria > Myxococcota_A > Polyangia > Polyangiales > Polyangiaceae > JACRDA01. The sequence goes on along the minus strand of JACRDA010000014.1, from coordinate 30,751 downwards.
CTAGGCGCCCGGTGCCCGCCGAGGTCACGGCGCTCGACCGTGTCACCGAGCCGGAAACAGGCTAGGAGAAGGCCCATGTGCGGGATCTTCGGGGTCGTCGGTCACCCGGAGGCGGCGAACATCGCCTACCTCGGTTTGCACGCGCTGCAGCACCGCGGCCAGGAGTCGTGCGGCATCGTCAGCTCGAACGCCGAGGAGCTCTTCGCGCACCGCGCGATGGGTCGCGTGGCCTCGGCCTTCACGCCGACGGACCTCGAGCGCCTCCCGGGCGACGTCGCCATCGGGCACGTGCGCTACTCGACGGCCGGCGGCAGCCACCTGAAGAACGCCCAGCCGCTGGCGATCGACTTCGAGCTCGGCTCGCTCGCCATCGCGCACAACGGCAACCTCACGAACTACGAGGCGGTGCGCCAGCGGCTCGAGGCCCGCGGGTCCATCTTCCAGACGCGCAGCGACACCGAGGCGGTGCTCCACCTCATCGCGACGAGCCGCGCCGCGAGCCTGCGCGACCGCATCGTCGACGCCCTGCGGCAGGTCGAGGGGGCCTACTCGCTCCTGTTCCAGGACCTCCGCACCGTGATCGCCGTCCGCGACCCGATGGGCTTCCGCCCGCTGTGCCTCGGCATCCTGCCGCTCTCGGGCGGCGGCCCGGGGGGGCGCGCCACGAGCGCTCAGCCGCCGCGCGCCTACGTGGTGGCGAGCGAGCCCGTGGCCTTCGACCTCATCGGTGCCGAGTTCCTGCGCGACGTGGAGCCGGGCGAGATGCTGGTCATCGATCGCTCCGGCGTGCAGTCGAGCCGCCCCTTCGACCCGCGCCCGCGGCGCAGCTGCCTGTTCGAGTACGTCTACTTCGCGCGGCCCGACTCGCGGCTCGACGGCGTCGGCGTCTACGACGTGCGCAAGCGTGCGGGTGCGCGGCTGTTCGAGGAGCACCCGGTGGACGGGGCGCGCGCCTCGGACACGGTGGTCGTGCCGGTGCCCGACTCGGGCGTGCCCGCGGCCATCGGCCTCGCGGCGCGTGCGGCGCTACCCTTCGAGATGGGCCTCATCCGCAGCCACTACGTGGGCCGCACCTTCATCGAGCCGCAGCAGTCGATCCGCCACTTCGGCGTGCGCTTGAAGCTGAACCCGAACGCCTCGGTGCTGCGCGACAAGCGCGTCATCGTCGTCGACGACTCCATCGTGCGCGGGACGACCAGTCGCAAGCTCGTGCGCATGCTGCGCTCGGCCGGCGCGCGCGAGGTGCACGTGCGCATCTCGAGCCCGCCGACGGCGTGGCCCTGCTACTACGGCATCGACACGCCGACGCGCGCCGAGCTCATCGCGGCGAGTCACTCGACCGAGGAGATCCGGCGCTACCTCACCGCCGACACGCTCGGCTACCTGTCGCTCGAGGGCCTGCTCGGCGCCGTGCGCGACGCGGCGCCCGAGGCCGGCGGCGCGTCGGATGGCAGCCCCGGCCACTGCCACGCGTGCTTCTCGGGCGACTACCCGGTGCCCTTCGCCCGTGCGGAGCGCCAGCTGCGGCTGATCCACGGCTGACGCTGCGCCGCGCGGCCGCTTGCGAAGCGCGCACGCCGGCCGCATGATCGCAAGGTGAGCTCCCCCGTCGCGCCTGGCGCTCCTCCGGCCGCCGCGCCCGCGGCGGGCGTAGCGCCGACGGGCAGGCGCGAGCGGGTGTCGATCTACGACGTGAGCCTGCGCGACGGCCTGCAGAACGAGCGCGGCTTCGTCCCCACCGAGCAGAAGCTGGCCCTGCTCGATGCGCTCACGGGCGCGGGCCTCCGCCGGCTCGAGCTCACGAGCTTCGTGTCGCCGCGCTGGGTGCCGCAGCTCGCGGACGCCGAGGCGCTCGCCGGCATCGTGGGCGAGCGGCTCCGCGCACCGGCCGCGCCCGGCGCGACCGACCCGCCCAGCCTGAGCGCGCTCTGCCCGAACGAGAAGGGGCTCGAGCGCGCGATCGGGGCAGGGCTGCGCGAGATCGCCGTCTTTCTCAGCGCCAGCGAGTCCCACAACCGGCGCAACGTGAACCGCAGCGTGGCCGAGTCGCTCGCCATCCTCGGCGCGGTGGTGCCGGCGGCACGCGCCGCGGGGCTCGCCGTGCGCGGCTACGTCTCGACCACCTGGGGCTGCCCCTACGAGGGGCCCGTGGCGATCTCCGCCGTGACGCGCGTCGCCGAGGAGCTCGTGCGGCTCGGCTGCTACGAGCTGTCGCTCGGCGACACCATCGGCGTCGCGACGCCGAGGAGCACGCGCGAGGTGCTCGGCGCCGTCCTCGCGCTCGTGCCCGCCGAGCGCATCGCCCTGCACATGCACGACACGCGCGGAACCGCGCTCGCCAACGTGCTCGCGGGGCTCGATCTCGGCGTGCGCGAGTTCGACGGCTCGGTGGGCGGCCTCGGCGGCTGCCCGTACGCGCCGGGGGCCGCCGGCAACGCCGCGACCGAGGACCTCGTGTACATGCTCGAGGGCATGGGCCTCGACACGGGCGTCGACCTCGACAAGCTCGTGGCGGCGGGCGATCTGGCCGAGCGCCTGGTGGGTCGCCCGCTGCCCGGCAAGGTGCACCGCGCCGGCCCCTTCCGCCCGCGCGGCGCCTAGCGTCACGGGATGAGCCCGCAGCCGAGGTGCGCGAACCACACGTCGTGCTCGCCGCCCTGGCGGTCGTCCCGGAACAGGATGCCGAGGTTGCCCTGGGGGCCGAAGGTGGTGACCGGGAAGATGCTGTCCCGGGGCCCGTTCGTGATGCGCCGCTCGGCGCCGAGCGAGACGAGGGTGCGGTCGACCATGTGCGTGTAGAGCTCGTAGCCGTCGTTCTGGTCGCGGTCGTCCGAGTACACGAACAAGAGGCGGTCACCGAGCGGCTTGATGCTCGGGTAGCGCGAGCGGAACGCGCCCGGGTGCGACACGGCGGTCGGGGGCACCAAGAGCGCGCCGTCCTCGCCGAGGACGGCGGCGAAGATCGCTCGCTCGCTTCCGGTGCGGTCGAACCACGCGACGACGTAGCTGTCCTCGTTCCACACGACGGTCGGGTACACCGACTCGGTGGAGCCGTCCGTGAGGTCGACGATGCCGCTTTGGGGCATGAGCGTGTCGTACACGTAGGTCTGGAAGCGCACGACCTGGTAGCCCGCGCTGCCGTTCGCGAAGGTGAGCCCGACGGTGCTCGAGCCCGACGCGATGACGGGCGACTCGTCGTCGGCGCCGCCGATCGGCGTCAGCGCCACGTTCCCTCCGAGCGGGACGCCGTCGACGCTGAGGCGCTGCGCATAGACGTCGAAGGTGCCGTTGCGGTCGTCCTCCCACGCGACGACGAACTCCTTGCTGTTCCAGCCGAGCGACGGGTAGATGGAGAAGCCGAGCGCGGCGGACAGGCGCGTGTCCGGGATGGCCTTCTCGCCGTGGCGCCCGAGCAGCGTGAAGTAGATCTCGTAGTCGCCGTCGCGCCGATCGTCCCACGCGAGGCCGTAGCGGTCGCCGATCCACACGATCGGGCCGCCGTAGGAGTCCGAGTTCTGGAGCACCACCGGCTGCTCGAGGGGCGTGATCTTCTGGCCGTTCACGTCGAGCCCGGTCTGGTACATGACCATGCCGTTGCTCGTGCCCGAGTAGATGGCGAGGTAGCTCTCGCCGTCGAACCCGAGCCCGCCCGGGCTCGCCGGGGCGATGTCACCCGAGATGCGCACCTCGTTGCCGACGACCGTCCAGTCTTGCCCGTCGTCCACGATGCCGTTGCAGTCGTTGTCGACGCCGTCGCAGACCTCGGGGTGGCCGGGATAGGCGTTCTCGTTGGCGTCGTTGCAGTCGTCGCCGCAGGCGCCGGGGGTGCCGGCCTGCTCGCCCGGCAGCGGCGCGCGATGGCCGTCGCCGTCGATGTCGAGCGTCGAGGGGGCGTAACTGCACACGCCGAACGCCGCGTTGCAGCTGTCCGTCGTGCAGGGATCGTTGTCGTCGCACGCGACGACGAGCTCGGGCGGCGCGTAGCAGACGCGCGGCGGCAGGAGCTTGCCCGCGGGCAGCTCGACGAAGGGTGCCACGACCGAGCCCGGCAGGCAGCGGATCGGTGCGCAGAGGTCGTCGTGGCCCGGGCAGTCGTCGTCGCGCTCGCACTCCGGCGCCGGCGGTAGCTGCGGGCCGAGCAAGAGCTCCGTCCGGCCGCCGCAGCTCGGCACGACGCCCGCCGCGGCGAGCGCCGCCAGCATCACGAGCCGTCGTCCCGCCCCGCCGTGCGTCACAGACATCCGCCGAAGCCCTCGACGTCGATGACCTCGCACACGTAGCCCGGCGGGCAGTTGTCGTTGCCCACGAGCGGACAGAGCTGCACGCACTGGGTGCCGCTGCCGGTGATCACGCACACGTAGCCGGCGGCGCAGTCCTGGCCCCCGCCGCAGGGCGAGCCCTGGGTCCCGGAGCCGGCTGGGTAGCAGAAGGAGCCGTAGATCTCCTGCCCACAGGGCTCGCTCGGATCGGGGTACTGCACGTAGATGTAGCAGGCCTCACCGGGGGCGCAGTCGCCGTTGCCCTGGTGGTACGCGTCGCACTGGAAGTCCTGGATCGGCGGGCCGGCGTCGGGGCAGCCGGGGTCGACGTAGTCGGACGGGGCGTCCGCGGGCGTGGGTCCGTCGGGCGGCGCGTCGGCCGGGGCGTCGATGAACAGGAAGCCCCCCTCGCCGTTGCCGCCGTCCCGCGTGTCGGTGATCTCGACCACGCTGGAGCAGCCGGGCTGCGCCACGGCGAGCACGGGCACCCAGGCGGCCAGCGCCAGGATCAAGAAAGTCCGCACCCGCATGCGGCCCATTCTATCCGCTGGACCCGGGCGGTCGAGCCAATTGAGCGCCGCGCGGGCCGCGGCGGCGCGCTCCCGCCGCGCGAAGGCGCGTGCTACGAAGCGCTATCGCATGGTCATTTCGTCGACGTCTCTCTCTCGTTGGACCGGGCGCATCGCGCTCTGCGTCGCGCTCGGCGGCGCGCTCGCGCCGGCGCTCGGCTGCGAGGCGCGGGTCGACGAGCCCCGGGCCGACCGCCGCTCCGCCAGCGCGCCCGCGACCCGCTCGGGTCCGGCCGTCTCGGGCACCGGGGCGCGACCCCGCGCGAGCGCGGGCGGGAGTGCGAGTGCGAGCGGGAGTGCGAGCGCGAGTGCGAGTGCGAGCGCGAGCGCGGGTGCGAGTGCGGGCGGGAGTGCGGGCGCGGGTGCGAGCGGGAGCGCGAGTGCGGGCGCGAGTGCGAGCGCGGCCGGCAGTGCGAGCGCGTCGGTCGCGAGCGGGCGCTGCGTGCGCCCGATGCCCGCGAAGCCCGAGCGCACGGTGCCGCCCGGCGCCGACCCCGCGTGCCCACCCGATCCGCTCGAGGGGCGCGAGCCGAAGCTCCGCATGGGGACGGTGCGCTTCGTGGACGTCAACCACGAGGTGGGCGTCGAGCTCGCCGAGGACCCGCCTGTCATCATGCGCGGCCTAATGTTCAGAAAGAGCATGCCCGAGGAGCGCGGCATGCTGTTCCTGCTCGAGGACGTGAAGGATCAGGGCTTCTGGATGAAGAACACCTGCATCCCGCTCGACATGCTCTACATCACGGACGACGGTCTCATCGTCGGCATCGAGGAGAACGTGCCGACCTTGACGCTCGAGACGCGGAGCTGCGGCTGCCCGTCGCACTACGTGCTCGAGATGAACGCCGGCTGGGCGCGCCGCCACGGCGTGAAGCCGGGCCAGCGGGTCGTGCTCGGGCTCTGAGCGCTGACAACTCGCTTAGTGCAGGTGCCGCTTGTCGCGGTCCGGCCCGTCGTCGTCGTCGTCCTCGGGCGCGGCACCCCCGCGGATGACGCGCAGGTGCGGCGCGGCCTTGGTGCGCGCGGCGCGGGCCCGCGAGAGCGACGCGACCTCCGACTGGATGCGCCGCAGGCGGAGCTTCAGCCACAGCCGGCGCAGGGCGGAGCGGTCGCTGAAGAGGTAGCCCGCGAGCATGCCCGCAAAGGGCGCGACGAAGCCCTCGGCCATCGCGCGCCGTGCCAGCAGGTTCGCGACCGCCATGACGATGCCGAAGATGATGAGGCCCCGCGCGCTCACCGGGAACACGAAGAACAGCCGGATCATCTCGCCCTGCCGGGCGGAGAGCGCCCACGCCACGATGAGGCCCTCGGCCGCGGCGAGCCCGCCGTACCAGATCGGCTGCGCGAGGGGCGCGATGATCCAGCCCACGAGGAGCTGCACGAAATACGCGAACACGCCCGAGCCGACGAGGACGAGGTAGACGCGTCGCGGCCCCCAGCGGGTCTCGAGGGGCGTCGCGAAGAAGTACAGGACCATCAGCACCGACAAGAGGTGCCACGGGCTCGACGGCTGGTGGAGCAAGAGCGCCGTGAAGAAGCGCCACACCTGGCCGCCGGCGAGAGCGTCGTCGCTGCCCGCGAGCCACCCGAACGCCGCGGCGGCGCCCTCGGCGTTCGCCCAGTTCAGGGCGGCGGCAAAGGCGATCCACAGGCACGCGAGGCCCACCATCACGCCGATGAGGACCTTGCTCGGTCGCGGGAACCCGGAGGATGTCGGCGTGGGCATGCGGCGCTGCGAGCGTGGGGCTCTGGCAGGAAAGTAACACGCGTCGCGACCCCGCGCCGCTCCCGTCATGCGGGGCGACGAGGCGCGGCGGCCGCGGGGTGGTGAGGCGGTGGTGCTCAGAGCACGACGGGCGTGCAGGCGGCGTCGGCCGTCCTGCCGGGGAGCACCGTCGCCGCGCAGCTCGCCTGCGCCGTCACCGCGCCCCCGCCGTCGCGGACGGCGATGTCGAAGGCGTAGTCGCCCGGGGCGAGCGGCTGCACGACCGCGCTCGCCTCGCAGGGCACCGGCGCCGCCGAGACGGGAGCGCCGCCGAGCGTCACGTCGAAGCGCTGCCCGGGCAGGCAGAGCTCCGCCCCGCCGAGCTCGAGGCCGGCGAGTGAGATGCGCGCCGCTCCGGTCGCGCTCAGAGGGGCGCAGCTCACCCCGACGCTCTGGCCCGCGATGGCGACGGCGAAGCACTCGGCGCCCCGATCGGGGCTCGTGAGGGCCATGCTCGTCCGGGCCGCGACGTAGAAGAGGTAGGCGTGGCCGGCCACGACGCCGCTCTCGTACACGAGCGGCGGCGCGTCGCACGCGACCTCGGTCGCGGCCGGGAGACCGGGGCTCGTCACGTCGAAGACCTCGGCCGCCGCGCACGGGTCCGGCCCGAGCGCCGCCGCGGGATCGAGCACGATGGCGGTCGGGCTCGGCTCTGTGTCGACGAGCGGTCCGCAGCTCGGAATGAAGTTCGTGTGGTCGACGCTCGCGAGCGCGCCGTCGCTCGGGCCCGAGCCGCACGCGCCGGTCCAGCGCGGCGGGACGAGCGCGCCACTGTCGACGTCGTACATCTGGCGCGAGCCGCTCGAGGGGGCGCCGAACGCCGAGAGCGAGCTCGCCGGCCGATCGTAGCCGTCGATCTCCGCCGTGTAGGTGTTACCCACCACGACGAGGTTCCGGAAGTAGACGGCGAGCGAGCACGGCGTCGGGAAGGACGAGCCGAGCACGAACGGCGCGCCCTCGGGCGGCCACGACGTGAGGGTCACGACGTACGCCTGCATCGCCCCCGGGCTCGGCCCGCAGGCGACGTCGCCGAGAAACGACTCGGGCTCGACGACCACGCTGGTCGTGCCCGACGCGCCCGCCGACGTCGAGTCGAGACCGAGATCGGTGCTGCACGCCGGAGCGGCGAGGCACGCGACGAGGCCCGTGGCGAAGCACGCGCCCCGACGCCCGGGCGCGCGCACGGCGAGATTCGAGCCGAAATGGCGGCGCCGAGTGCCCATGGTGCTCGCGCGTATACGTTGGCCGTGCGCCGACCACAACGCTCGCGTGCCGGCTCGAAACCGGGCCCCGGCGCGGCATACGGTCGGCCTTGACCGACGGGTCCGGGCGTGAGACACCGCGACCGATTCCGATCCCGAGGCGCGCGTCGCCCAGGATGCGTCCGGTGGCGCCGCCGCGCTTGTCGCGCCCGTCGCGGCACCCTACAAGACCGAGCACCCATGTCTACCCAGAAGTCCCGCGCCGCCCGCCGGCGCCTGCCTCGCGTTCTCGGCATCGGTGTCGCGGGTCTCTGCGCGCTCGCGTACGCGCACGCGTGGGCTCAGCCGGTGCCCCCGCCGCCGGTGCCCGCGGAGCCGCTGCCGGGCCAGGCTGGGGCCGGTGGTGCGGGTCAGGCGGGAGCGCCGCAGGGCGGCTCCGATCCCGGTACCGGTACCGCGGGGCAGGGTGGGGCGCCCGCCGAGCCTCCGCTCATGGGCGAGCCGAAGCCGACCGGCGCCACGAAGGCGGGCGAGGGCGGCGCTGCGGCGGCCGGCGCCGGCACCCAGGTCGCGGCCGACCCCGAGAAGACCGACGGCCCGACGGGCGAAGGCGAGGACCGCACGCAGAACGGCGAGGTCGCCGAGCGGCCGAGCGAGGTCTACGCCGAGGACTGGTGGACGAAGGCGACGCCCGTGTTCGACCTTCACGGCTACTACCGCGTGCGCGCGGAGCTGTTCAACAACTTCGCCCTCGGTCGCAAGGACGTGAAGGCCATCTGGCCGCAGCCCCCGGACAACGAGTTCATCGACGCGGCCGGCAATCGCCACCAGGTCGCGCTCTGCGGCGACGATCCACTCGTCCCCGAGGCGTGCGAGTCGAACACGCAGGCGGGCGCGAACATGCGCTTCCGCTTCGCGCCGGAGCTCCACATCTCCGACAACCTGCGCATCATGACGCAGGTCGATCTGCTCGACAACGTCGTCCTCGGCTCGACGCCGGACGGCTACGTGAACGAGCCGAGCAGCCTCGGCGGCTACCACGTCGTCGCGCGCGGCGGCTACTCGCCGACGGGCGCCTTCGTGTCGACCCAGTGGGCGCCGGTGTCGGGCGTCAACAGCCTGAAGGACTCGATCACGGTCAAGCGCGTGTGGGGCGAGTACGCGACGCCCATCGGACAGCTGCGCTTCGGGCGCATGCCGAGCCACTGGGGCATCGGCATGCTCGTCAACGGCGGCGAGGGCTACGACGCCGACTACCAGTCGACCTCCGACCGGCTGATGTTCGTCACCGGCGTCAAGGCGTGGGACCTCTACTTCGGGGCCGCCTGGGACTTCGCGAACGAGGGCGCGATCAGCGCCGCCATCAACGAGCAGCAGGGCCAGCCCTACGACCTCGCCCAGAAGGACGACGTCGACCAGTACGTGTTCATCGTCGTGCGCAAGATGAACCCGGAGCTGCAGAGAAAGGCGCTGCGCGAGGGTCAGCCCGTGTTCAACGGCGGCACCTACTTCGTCTACCGCCGCCAGGGGCTCGTGAACGAGCTCGCCTGCTCGTCGGGGACGAGCTGCAACGACGCCACGCTCGGCCAGGCGTCGAGCAACGTCTCGAACGGCTACCTGCGTCGCGGCGCCGAGGCCTTCATCCCCGACAGCTGGTTCCAGTTCATGTACAAGGGCTTCCGCTTCGACGTCGAGGCGGCGCTCATCTGGGGCTCGATGGAGAACACCTCGCGCCTCTCGGGGACGGGCACCGACTACCGCAACCCGGACGACACCGACGACCCGGGCTGGAAGATCCGCCAGTTCGGCATCGCCGGCGAGGCCGAGTTCCGCGCCATCGAGGACCGGCTGCGCATCGGCTTCGCGAGCGGCTACGCGACGGGCGACGACGATCTCGAGAGCCTGGTGCCGACGGGCGAGGGCCTGCAGCCGCAGCTCACCGCCAACCGCACCTACTCGGAGTTCCGGTTCCACCCGAACTACCGCGTGGACCTCATCCTGTTCCGCAACATCCTGCAGCGCGTGCAGGGCGCGTACTACTTCAAGCCCTCGGTCGAGTACGACTTCCTGCGCGACCCGGACGGCCAGCGGGTCGGCGCCGGCGCGGGCCTCATCTGGAGCCGCGCCAGCGAGTTCATGCAGACCCCGGGACACGCGCGCGACCTCGGCGTCGAGATCGATCTCAAGGCCTTCTACCAGGCCAAGGACGGCGTGATGAACGACGACCCGGACAAGATGGGCGGCTTCTTCACGCAGGTCGACTTCGGCGTGCTCTTCCCGCTCGACGGCCTCGGCTTCCTGCAGGCGCAGAAGGACGACTACGCGCAGTACGACCCGCAGAACCCGCTCGACACCAAGATCGCGCTCATGGCGCGCTGGTACCTCGGCATCCTGTACTGAGCTCGGGGCGGGCGCCGAGCCCCCCGGTCTGCCAAGCGCGTTGCCCAGGTCGCATCCAAGTACCCAGAAAGAGACAACCACTGAGACACGGAGACACGGAGAGCTGCACGGAGCCGGCGAAGTTCAGGAGTCCCTCCGTGTCACGCTCCGTGCGTCGGTGTCTCCGTGGTTCCGCTCGCTCGCTTCCGGGCGGATCGAGTGACTACCTTGGCAAACCGGGCGGCTGGGCGCCCGCGCCGAGCTCCGTCGTTGTCTCTTTCTGGCCGAGGTCCCGGCAGATGACTGCGCCGCAGTCCGCTCGGCGCGGAGCGCTCCGTGAAGCCCGTAGCCCGTGGGCTCGGGCCTTCGCGCGCCCGCGGCCTTCCGGAGGGCTTTCCGCCCGCGGCGAGCCCTGTTAGCGCACGAGAGCCATGTCCTCTTCACGCCTCACGGCCACCGAGATTCGCACGACCTTCCTCGACTACTTCCGCGAGCGCGGGCACGAGGTCGTCCCGAGCGCACCGCTCGTCCCGCAGAACGACCCGACCCTCATGTTCGTCAACGCGGGCATGGTCCAGTTCAAGGACGTGTTCACCGGCAAGGACGTGCGCGGCTACAAGCGCGCCTGCTCCAGCCAGAAGTGCATCCGCATCAGCGGCAAGCACAACGACCTCGAGAACGTCGGCGTCACGGCGCGGCACCACACCTTCTTCGAGATGCTCGGGAACTTCAGCTTCGGCGACTACTTCAAGGAGGAGGCGATCGCCTTCGCCTGGGAGCTGTTGACGAAGGTGTACGGCATCCCGAAGGAGCGGCTCGTCGTCACGGTCTTCGCGGGCGAGAAGGAGTTCGCCGCGGACGACGAGGCGGCCGCGCTGTGGCGCAAGGTCACGGGCTTCGGGGACGACCGCGTGCTGCGCCTCGGCATGGCGGACAACTTCTGGTCGATGGGCGACACCGGGCCTTGCGGCCCCTGCTCGGAGATCCACTACTTTCACGGCGACACGCCCGACCTCGGTCGCTTCGGCGCGGAGCCCGGGCTCGACGGCGCCGGCTGGACCGAGATCTGGAACCTCGTGTTCATGCAGTACGACCGCGCGACGCCCGGCGCGGCCGTGACCCCGCTGCCTGCGCCCAGCATCGACACGGGCGCCGGGCTCGAGCGACTCGCCGGCGTGCTGCAGGGCGTGCGCTCGAACTACGACTGCGATCTCCTGCGCCGCCTCGTCGACTGCGCGGCGCGGCTCGCGGGCAAGCGCTACGGGGCGAGCGCCGCGCCCGACGACATGTCGATGCGCGTCATCGCCGACCACGCCCGCACGACGGCCTTCCTCATCGCCGAGGGCGTCATGCCGGACCGCCAGAAGCGCGAGTACGTCCTGCGGCGCGTGATGCGCCGGGCGATCCGGCACGGTCATCGGCTCGGCATCGAGAAGCCCTTCCTGCACGAGGTGGCGCTCGAGGTCGTGGCGGCCATGAGCGACGAGTACCCCGAGCTCGCGCGGCGCAAGGAGCTCATCCTGCGCGTCACCGAGGGCGAGGAGGTGCGCTTCCGCGCGACCCTGAAGCGCGGGATGAAGATCCTGGACGAGCGCTTCGACGATCTGCGCCGCGCCGGGCAGAAGCGCCTGCCGGCCGAGGTCACGGCCGACATGTACACGACCTTCGGCTTCCCGGTCGACCTCACCGAGATCATCGCGGCCGAGCAGGGCTACACCGCCGACGCGGCCGGCGCCGAGGCGATCATCAAGAAGACCGAGGAGGTGGACGGCCCCATCGACCCGACCGCAGCCGTCGACCCCGTGCACCGCGCCTTCGCAGCCGCGGCCGGCAAGACGCGCTTCTCGGGCTACGACCGCGAAGAGGACGTCGGGACGGTGGTGGCGCTCGCGCTGTGCGAGACTGGTGCGAACGGGCGCGAGACGCGGCGCCTCGTCGAGCGCGCCGAGGCGGGGAGCGTCGTGGAGCTCGTCACCGACGTGACCCCGTTCTATGCCGAGAGCGGCGGTCAGGTCGGCGACGTGGGCGTCGTCGCCGCCCCCGAGGGCGGCGCGCTCGAGGTCGCCGTCCTCGACACGCACCGGCCGTTCGGCGACACGACGGTGCACCGGGCGCGCGTCGTCGCCGGCACGCTCGCGGTCGGGCAGCAGGTCGCCCTGCGCGTCTCGCACGACGCTCGCGCCGCCACGCGCCGCAACCACTCGGCGACCCACCTCTTGCACTGGGCGCTCCGGACGGTGCTCGGCGAGCACGCCCAGCAGAAAGGCTCGCGCGTCGGCCCCGACGTGCTGCGCTTCGACTTCGCGCACAACCACGCGATGACGCGCGAGGAGCTCCTGCGCGTCGAGGATCTCGTCAACGGCAAGATCCTCGACAACGCGCCGGTCGAGACCGCCGTGCTGCCCATCGACGAGGCGCGGCGGCTCGGCGCCGTCGCGATCTTCGAGGAGAAGTACGGCGACGTCGTGCGCATGCTCACGATGACCAGCGACTCGATCGAGCTGTGCGGCGGCACCCACTGCCGCGCGCTCGGCGACATCGGGCTCTTCAAGATCGCGAGCGAGGGCGGCACGGCCGCGGGCGTGCGGCGCATCCTCGCCGTGACGGGCAAGAACGCGCTCGCGCACCTGCGCGCCGTCGAGGACGACCTCGCCCGGGCGCGCGTCGCGGCCAAGGCGCAGGGCGGCGACCTCGCCGACAAGATCCTGAAGATCGTGGCGCGCGAGAAGCAGCTCGAGAAGCGCATCTCGGAGCTCGAGAAGCAGCTGCTCGCGGGCGCCGGCAGCGGCGCGGGCGCGACCGACCCCACGGCGCGCGCCGAAGAGGTCGGCGGCGTGCGCCTGCTCGCTCTCCGTGCGCCCGACGCCACCACCATGCCGAGCCTGCGCGAGCTCTGCGAGCAGCTGCGCGACAAGCTCGCGGCGGGGGCCACCGGGGGCTCGGCGGTCCTCGCGGCGAGCGTCACCGAGGGCAAGGCGCAGCTCGTGCTGGCGGTGAGCAAGTCCGCGACCGGCAAGCTCAAGGCCGGCGACCTCATCCGGCCGATCGCGAAGCTCGTGGGCGGCTCGGGAGGCGGCCGCCCGGACATGGCCCAGGCCGGCGGCACGCAGACCGGCGGCATCGACGACGCCGTGGCGGCCTTCTACGTCGAGGCGAAGGCGATGCTGGCGCGCTGAGGCGGTCGGTGCTCGAGGCGTCGGGCGTCCGTGACCCGAGCCTCGGGCGCCCGCGCCAGCGTTCTGGTAGAGTCCCCACAGGTCTTGCTTGGCACGGGCGAGGAGCACGTCGTTGAACAAGCTTCGTTGGGGCGTGGTGCTCGGGGCGATGGCGCTGCCGGGGGTGTGGCTGGCGGGCGCGTGCGGAGCGCGCACCGACATCGACCTCGACTTCGGTGAGCAGACCACGTCGGCCCAGGGTGGGGGAGGTGCCGGTGGCACGGGCGGTCTCGGCGGCACGGGCGGCCTCGGCGGCACGGGCGGTCTCGGCGGCACCGGCGGCCTCGGCGGCTTCGGCGGCACGGGCGGCTTCGGTGGCACCGGCGGCTTCGGCGGCACGGGCGGCTTCGGTGGCACCGGCGGTTTCGGCGGCACCGGCGGCTTCGGCGGCACGGGTGGCATTCCCGAGGACGCCGGCGACGCCGCGGACGTCATCGAGGACGTGCCGATCGACGTGCCGATCGACGTGCCGATCGACGTGCCGATCGACGTGCCGATCGATGTGCCGAGCGACGTCGCGTGCCCGGACAACGACGGCGACGGCTACTCGACCTGCGACAACGACTGCAACGACGGCAATCCGCTCGTGAACCCCGGGGCGTTCGATTTCCCGAACGGTGGAGACGACGACTGCGACGGTGCGCCGGACAACCCCGCCGTGACCTGCGGCAACGGTCTGCAGTACGGCTCGCAGGATCCGATCGAGTACGCGAAGGCGATCGACATCTGCCAGACGACGACCGAGAACGCGACCGGCGCGAACAAGAAGTGGGGCCTCGTCTCGGCCGAGTTCCGCCTCGCGAACGGCACGGGCACGCCCTCGGCGCAGTCGCACAGCATCATCACGGCGTTCGGCAGCGCCGTCGGGCCGCGCCATGCGCAGAACTTCGTGTTCCTGTCGACCGGCTACGCGGCCACGCCGTCGCAACCGTACTTCGTCGACGGCACGCCGCAGGGTGGCAACGACCTCGGCACGAGCTCGGCGACGCCCCCGGGCTTCCCGACCAACAAGGTCGGCTGCCCGTTGCCGGTCTCCGGCACCGCCTTCAATCCCGTGAACCTGAAGCTCCGGCTGCGCACACCGACGAACGCCGCGAGCTTCGCCTTCGACTCGGCGTTCTGGTCCGCCGAGTACCCGGAGTGGGCCTGCTCGGTCTACAACGACCTCTACATCGTGCTCGTCACGACCGGCGCGAGCGGCCTGCCCAACAACCGCAACGTGGTGTTCGACGCGCAGGGGACCCCGGGCTCGGTCAACCTCAACTTCTTCGATCGCTGCATGGCCGGCTCCACGGGGTGCTTCGGCACGCCCGGCTTCAACTTCTGCTCCGGCGGCACGACCGACCTCGGCGCGACGGGCTACGGCGATCAGGATTTCGGCATGCCGTGCGGCATGGCGACCACCGTCGGCGGGGGCACGGGCTGGATGACCACGCAGTCGCCGATCCTGCCCGGCGAGATGCTCACGGTGGAGTTCATCGTGTGGGACTCCTCCGACGGGATCTACGACTCCTCGGCCATCGTGGACTGGTTCAGGTGGCAACAGAACGGGGTGGCGAACCCCACCACCTCGCGGCCGTGATGCGGGAGGTCCGGGCCGCGCCGCGCTCCGGGCGCGGTCACCGGCGGCCACCCGAACGCGGTTGACGCCCGTGGCGCTGCGTGTTAAACGCCTCTCGCCAATCCGCGTGTCCCGCTGAGTGGGAGTGTGTGCGCTTCCCGGCGGCACGCGCGTCTTGAGCCTCGAGGCCGCTCCTAGCGACCTCGAGTGACTGCAGAACCCCCGACGAGGTGGTCGCCCCGCATGCTGCGTGGGCCGCCGCGCTCGCGGCCACGGTGCCGGTGCGGGCTACGACCCGACCGCGCGGCCGTGCTCGGGGGCGACACGAGAACGGCGGCCCCACGAAGGCGACCCCGAGTCGGGGTTGGCGGGGCGCCTCCCAAAGGTCGCGTGCCGGCGCGGTTCGCCGGCATGCGCGAAGGACGGAACGAACATGACTTTCACCGATGCTGCTCGCGAGGTGCTGCGCCTCGTGGGCCGGCCGCTCCACTACAAAGAGATCACGGAGCTGGCGATCGAGAAGAACCTCCTCAGCCACGTGGGCAAGAGCCCCGAGGTCACGATGGGCGCGCGCCTCGCCGCGACGCTGAAGAAGGAGGGTAACGACAACCCGCTCGTGCGCATCAAGCCCGGCGTGTTCGCCCTGCGCGAGTGGGACGACGAGACGCTCCACCGCGGTCTCGAGGGCAAGCGCCCGGACGAGGAGGAGCCCGAGCCCGAGGAGCGCGAGGTCGTGATCGACGAGGCCGCGGAGCTCGAGGGCGCCGGCGCGGCGCCGGTCGCTGCGGAACTCGGCGAGGCCCCGATCGCGGACGCGGGGGTCGAGGCGGTCACGCCCGACGTCCCCGCGGTCCCCGCTCCCGTCGCCGTGGCCCCGCGCGCCGCCGGGGACCGACCCGCCGAGCGCGGTCGTCAGGGGCATCGCGAGCGCGGTGGTCGTCAGGGTGGCCGCGAGCCGCGCGCCCGGAGCGGCGCCGGCAACGGCGAGGCCGTGATCGTGCGGTCGCTCGACGGCGACGAGGACTTCGCGCGCCACCCCGACGAGGCGATGCGCGCCGACCTCGCGGCCGGTGCGTCCGACCTCTTCGCCGAAGAGGAGGACGACGACCAGCCGATCCTCGCGCGCCTCACCGAGGCCGACGAGGCGGCCGGGGAGGGCGACGGGCGCAAGCGCCGCCGTCGCCGTCGCCGTCGCGGCGTGCGCGGACCCGAGGGCGGGCCCGTCGCGGCTCCGCCCGCCGAGGGGCTGCCTTCGTACACGACGACGCCCGCCTTCGCGGAGGGCGCGCACGAGCCGGAGGAGGGACCGGCACGCGGACCGCAGGTCATCGAGCTCACGGGCGCGAACGAGGGCGGCTCGCTCGACCTGCTCGCCGGGCGCGAGCTGTCGGACGCCGTCGCCGGCATCCTCGGCAGCTTCGAGCGCACGGTCGGACCGGTGTCGCTGCGCCAGATCGCCGAGACGGCGCTGCGCCGCGGTCGGCTCACGGGCGACCCGCAGATCGTGCAGTCCCAGGTCGCCGCCGCCGTGCGGGCCGACAACGCGCGCCGGCTCGCCGCCGGGCAGCGGCCGCGCTTCCGCCTCGCCGGCGGGCGCGTGGGGCTCACCGACTGGCTGCTCGACGGCGAGCTGTCGCGGCTCGAGCGCGAGGCGGTCGCGGCCGTGGGCCGCTACCGGGACGCCGCGCGCCGCACGCTGCAGCGCAAGCTCGCCGAGCTGCCGGGGCACGCCTTCGTCGAGCTCTGCCTGCTCGCACTCGAGCGCGTGGGCGTGAGCCGCATGCGCGCCGTGAAGGTGCCGGGCGCGGCGCCCGCCGAGACGCACTTCTCGGGCGTGCTCTACGCGCCGGCCGGTGTGGCACCGGGTCCGGTGGCCGTGGGCGACGGCCTCAAGCTCGCGATTGCCATCCGCAAGGACGGGCGCGACGTGGGGCGCGAGCGCGTCACCGAGCTGCGCGGCAGCATGCATCACTTCGGCGGTGCCAACATGGGCTGGCTCGTCACCGCCGGACAGGCGATGAACGGCGCCCGCGAGGAGGCCAGCTCCGGCGGCACGCCGCCGGTCGTGCTGATCGACGGACAAGGCCTCGCGCGGCTGTGCGAGGAGCACGGCGTCGCGGTGGTGCGCGCGCAGCACCCGGTGGCCATTCCCGACGTGGACCTGTTAGAGGCGCTGCGGGCATCGTGAGCCCGCGCGTCGGAGCCCGGCGCGTGCCGGCCGGTGTGGACCGGCTTGGGCGCGCCGGGGCGCGTGGGCTCGTGGCCGCCGCGGCGCTCGGCCTCGGCGGCTGCGTGCACCCGCCACCGAAGTCCCAGTTCCCGACGGCCGAGGACGCCCTCGCGCGGATGAAGCAGGGCTTCGCCTGCGCCAATGGGGTGCACGGCATCGGCAAGATCGATCACCGCTCGCCCGAGCAGGGCCGCATCCGCGGCGAGATCTCGATCTTCGCCATCAACCCGGCACGCGTCCGCATCGACGTCATCAACCCCTTCGGGGCGATGCTCTTCACGCTCACCTCGACGAGCCGCGCGTTCCAGATGCTGGATTTCCAGCAGAAGCAGCTGCTCGAGGGAGCGGCGAGCGCCTGCAACCTGGCGCGCCTCACGAAGGTGCCGGTGCCCGGGCACGTGCTCGTGACCTTGCTGCGCGGCGAGGCTCCGCTGCTCGCGCACCAGCCGGAGGCGGCCACGCTCGCGTGGGACGGCTCCGACGGCTTCTACCGCGTGCGGATCAAGGGCAACCACGACGCCGAGCAGGAGGTCCGGCTCGGCGTGCACGAGGAGGACTTCGACAAGCCGTGGCAGGACCAGCGGCTGCGCGTGGTCGGCGTCACGACCGAGCAGGAGGGCTACGTCCTCTACGACGCCGAGCTGCGCAACCACGAGGTCGCTCACACCGCCAAGCCCCTCGAGGACGAGATGGGGGTCGACGAGGACGTGCCGCCGAGCGGTGGGCCGTGCGACATCGAGGTGCCACGCTCGATTCGCGTCGAGGTGCCGAGCACGGCGGACGACGTGATCTTCCAGTACAAGAGCCTCGATCTGAACCCACCGATAGAGCGGGGCTACTTCTTCCAGACGTTGCCGCCCGGCACGGAGCGCGTGCGGGTCGAGTGCGACGACACGCAGCGCTGAGCGGCCCGCGGCGACGCCGGGCGCACCGACCGCGCCGCGTCAGCTAGAGGCGCGGCTGGCGCGCCCGGCGCCGCCGAGCGCGTCGAGGATGGCCCGGACCGAGCCGGGGGCGTCGCAGATGAAGCCGTCGACGCCGAGGTGATACAGGTCGCGCACCTCGGCTGCCGCGTCGACCGTCCAGACGTGGACGCGCAGGCCGCGGGCGTGCCAGCTGCGGACCGACGCGGCCGTCACGAGCGTGCGCTCCGGGTGTACGGCCGCGGCTGCGACGGCGGCGAGCGCTGCGCGGGAGACGAGCCGCCGTGCGCTTGGCGGGAGTCGGGCGGCGAGGCCGGGGCGCGCGCCCTCTGCCGACTCACCCGCGGGCCAGTCGCGGTGCATCAGCAAGGCGACGGGTTGCCGCGGCAGGAGCAGGCGCAGGCCGAGCAGCATCGCGGGGTCGAAGCTCGAGACGAGCAGGGCGTGCGCCGGGGCGTGGGCGGCAAGGGCTCGCGCCGCGGCGACAACGAGCGCCCGCCGGTCCGGCACGTCGTGCTTGAGCTCGACGTTCAGCGCGAGGCCACGGGCACGACAGTAGTCGAGCACCGCCAAGAGGGTGGGCACGCGCTCGCCGCCGCCGAGATCCACTGCCTCGAGCTCGCGCCGCGCCAGGGCGGCGACGGCGCGCCCGTCGCGGCCGCTCGTCACGCGCTCGAGACCGGGGTCGTGCGCCACGACGAGGGCGCCGTCGGCGCACGGCCGCACGTCGACCTCGACGCCGTCCGCGCCCTGTCGCTCGGCCTCTGCGATCGCGGCGAGCGTGTTCTCCGGCGGGCCGTCCGGGCGGCGCACGCCGCGGTGCCCGAGCACGAGCGGGCGCCCGAGGTCGGGCCAAGCGGTCAACGGTTGAGCTCCGCCACGAGCTCGCTCGCGACGCGCTGCGCGCCCGCCAGGTCGTCGATCGCCAACGACACCGCACCGACCACGGGATGACCGCCGCCGCCGTAGCGCCGGCACAGCGCGGCGATGTCGTGGCCGCGCGGCCGACCACACCACGGGTTGTAGCCCACCGACACCTTGAAGTGCTGCTTCATGCGCACGAGCGACACCGAGTAGCGCGCCTCGGGAAACAGCGCGTACGCGAGGAACTTGCCGCTGGTCTCGAGCACGGCCTCGTTGAGGTCCACGAACACGACCTCGCCGCGGCGCTCGGCGCGCGCCTGCATGCGCGTGAGACAGGTGCGGTGCGCCTGGGCGAGCGGGGCCCACAGCGCCTGCACCGCGCTGTCGCGCCCGACCTCGGCCGGGGGTCGCGCGAGCAGGAGCGGCACCAGCATCGCATAGAGCTCGACGTTGCCGTGCTGCTCGATGACGGCGCCGAGCTGCATCACCGGATCGTTGCGGTCGATTGCCTCGGCGGCGGACGCGAAGCGCGCGGTGTCGATCTTGTCGGCCCAGTCGACGAGCTCGGCGAAGGCGTCGAAGTCGACGCCGAAGCGCGCTCGTCCCACGTCGGCGATGAGCTTGGTGCAGGAGCCGTAGGCGGGGTCGAAGAAGCAGCGGCGCCCCTCGGCGTGGGCCGCCTCGCGCTCCGCGTCGGAGGCGAAGGCGGTCACGTGGTGGTCGAAGTACCAGGTGACCCGGTCGCTCGGCGTGTAGCGGAAGTCGACGATGGCGTTCTCGTCGCACGACAGCCACGTCTCGGGCACGGTCTGCATGTTGGGACCGTAGCCGCAGGAGCGGTAACGGAACTGTACGGGGCGCGGGTCGAGGCTCGAGCGCAGGTGCGTGAACGCGACGGCGCTCGCGAGGCCGTCGAAGCAGTGGCCGTGCGCGGCCACCAGCACCTTGCGCATGCGCATGGGCACCCGTTATCACGCCGCGCCACGAACCGGGGGGCCAAAACGTCACGCGCCCGGCAGCGCCTGCGTGGTACACGCCATGGGACGAACTCGTGACCTCGCCCCGGCTCACCCTCGCGCTCGCGGCCGCATGCTCCGCGCTCGGCGTCGCATCAGCGGCCGCCGGCGGTGACGAGGGCGTGTCGGGCTACGAGCGCGAGACGCTCGACGCCGCGCTCGGCGAGCGCGGTGCGAGCGTCGATCCCGAGCCCGAGGGCAAGACCATCGAGGCGGTCGAGATCGCCGTGCTCGACGTCATCGAGGAGCGCGACCCCTTGCCCGACTTCCTCAACTGGCTGCACACCAACACCCGCGACCACATCGTCGCGCGCGAGCTGCTGTTCGCGAAGGGCGAGCGCTACGCCCAGGCGTCGGTCGACGAGACGAAGCGCAACCTGCGCGAGCGCCGCCAGTTCTCCGTGGTGCTGCTCGTGCCGGTGCGCGGCAGCCGCCCCGATGCGGTGCGCATGCTCGTCGTCGTCAAGGACACGTGGAGCCTGCGACTCAACTCCGACATCCGTCTCCAGGGCGGCCGGCTCGAGCACCTGTACGTGCAGCCCACCGAGGAGAACCTCGCCGGCACCCACCGGGGCGTGTTCGTGGACTACGAGTGGCTGCCACTCACCTCGCGGGTGGGCGGGCAGCTGCTCGACCCGCACCTCGCCGGCACGCGGCATCTCTTGCGCGCCAACGCCAACGTGGCGCTGAGCCACGACTCTGGCGCAATCGAGGGGACCGAGGGCTCCTTCACGTTCGGCCTGCCCTCGTACTCGCTGCAGCAGCAGTGGGCGTGGGGGCTCAGCCTCGCCTGGGACAAGGAGATCACGCGCCGCTACATCGGCGTAGAGGTGGCGCGCTTCGACGCCCGGTCGACGCCGGGGAAGGACGGCATCCCGTGGGTGTACGCGACCGACCGGCTGAGCGGTCGCGTCGCCGCGACGCGCTCCTTCGGCGACGACTACCGGCACGACATCACCTTCGGCTGGCAGGTGGACCGCGGGCTTCACGACCCGGGCGACCTGTCGAGCTACGACCCGCGCGCGGTGGAGGAGTTCCTAGCCGACTCGGTGCCCGTCAGCGACGTGCGCGTGGGACCGACCCTGGGCTACCGCCTCCACGGCTCCGACTACGCGACGCTGCTCGACGCGGAGACCCTCGCCCTGCAGGAGGACTACGCCCTCGGGCCCGACCTGTTCGCGGGCGTCCACCCCGTGGTGCGGGCCCTCGGCTCGAGCCGGAACCTCGTACAGGTCTCGGCCGCTGCGTCGTACACCGCGGTGCCGGCCCGAGCGCTCGTGCGCGTGTACGGCGCCGCGTCCGCGGATCTCGAGCTCGGGGGCTCCGAGGCGGTGGCGTCTGCGGGCCTGCAGGTCGGCGTGCGTCTCACGAGCCCGCCCTTCGGCTTCGGGCGGCTCGTGTACGACGGGACCGTGGGCTACCGGCCACGCAACTACCTCAACGACTCCCTCACGGTCGGCGGCGAGAGTCGCCTCCGCGGCTACCGCAGCGGCCAGTTCTCGGGCGAGAACCTCGTCGCGAGCAACCTCGAGCTGCGCACGCTGCCGGTCCAGCTGTGGACCCTGCAGGTGGCGGGCACGGCCTTCTACGACGTGGGCGACGCGTTCGACGGGAACGCGCTCCGCCCGAAGCAGGGGGCCGGCCTCGGGCTCCGCGTCCTCATTCCGCAGGCCGGTCGCGCGGTGCTGCGCCTCGACTGGGGCTTCCCGCTGACCGCCTCGGTTCCGCGGCCGAGTCCCTTCGACGGGCTGGTCGTGACCTTCGGGCAGGCTTTCGGGCTGCCCAAGGCGACGAGCAGCGGGATCGATCTCGGCCTGAAAGGGCGCTGAGGCGACTTGACGCGCGGCATCGGCGAACCGGGCTGCAGCCGGTCCACAGGCAACCGCGCGTAACGGCCACTTCACGTCCGGTCGCCACCTTGTTATGCTCGACCTCGGTGAAATCCAACGGCGAATCCGACCAGGGCTCCGAGGACGACCGGCGCGAGCGCACCGACGGTCTGCTGACGACGGGCGACATGGCGAGGTTGTCCAACAACACCTTGCGTACCGTTCGGTTCTACGAGGAGGCCGGCATCCTGCGCCCGGAGCGGCGCAGTGCCGGTGGTCATCGCCTGTTCAGCCAGCGCGAGCTGGCGCGGCTCCAGTTCATCAGCGACATGCGGGCTGCCGGACTGTCGCTCGAGGAGATCCGGGATCTGCTCGCGCTGAAGCAGCGCGCCGAGAGTGGGCAACAGGCCGCGTCGCGGGCCGTGGGGGAGCTCGACAAGCAGCTCGCGTCCCTCGACGAGCGCATCGCGCTGCTCACGCGTCTGCGCGACGAGCTCGCCCGCACGCACGAGATCCTGAGCGGCTGCAAGCGCTGCGAGAACCACCGGAACTTCCCCGGGCAGTGCGACGCCTGCGGCCACATCGTCTCGCAGCCGGAGCTGCCCCAGAGCATGCAGGTGCTCTGGTCGGTCCCGCGCGACGGCGACTCCGAGTAGCGGCGGGCGCGGCGCGCGCGCCACGCTGCTCGGCCCGCAGCTCCCGCTTTCAGGCCACGGCGGCGACGCCGTCGTCCGCGGGGCGCTCGCTGCGCTTCTCGCTTCGGGCGGTCGCCTCGGCGACGCGCACGCCGACGAGCTTCGAGACGCCGGGCTCCTGCATCGTCACGCCGTAGAGCACGTCGACGCCCTGCATCGTGCGCTTGCTGTGGGTGATGATGATGAACTGGCTGTTGTCGGTCATCTCGCGAATCGACTCGATGTAGCGACCCACGTTGGCCTCGTCGAGCGGGGCGTCGACCTCGTCGAGGATGCAGAACGGCGAGGGCTTGAACTGGAAGATGGCGAACAGGAGCGACACGGCCGTGAACGCCTTCTCGCCGCCGCTCATGAGCTCGATGTTGCCGAGCTTCTTGCCGGGCGGCTGGGCCAGGATCTCGATGCCGGTCTCGAGCAGGTCCTCGGGGTTCGTCAGGCGCAGCTCGGCCTTGCCGCCGCGGAACATGCGCGGGAACACGACCTGGAAGCGCTCGTTGATCCCGTCGAAGGCGTGCCGGAACAGGCGCTTGCACTCGCGGTTCATCTGCGCGATCGCGCGCTCGAGGTTGTCGAGGGCCGCGGTCAGATCGGCGTGCTGCTCGCTGTAGAAGCGATGCCGCTCGGCGGCCTCGTCGGCCTCTTTGACGGCGTCGAGGTTGACGGGCCCCATGCGCTCGATGAGCTCGGCGAGCTCGCGAATGCGGCGCCGCTCCGTGTCGTCGAGCTCGCGCCGCGCGTGGAAGTCTCCCACGTTCGCCGCGAGCTCGAGGCCGCGGAAGCGCTCGCGCACGCCCTCCTCGAGGTGGTTGCGGCCGAGGCGCAAGCGCTCGAGCTCGAGCTCGTGCGCGCGCAGCTCTTCCGTCGCGGCGTCGAGCTCGGCGCGGTGCTCGCGCAGCTCCGCCTCGGCGAGGCCGAGCTCGCTACGGGCCCCGTCGAGCTCGACGCGCGCCTCCTCGAAGGCGGCGTGGGCTCGGCGCGCCACGAGGCGTGCGGCGACCAGCTCCTCGCGCGCCCCCATGATCGCCGCGGCCAGCCCGCCGAGCTCGCGCGCGGCCAGGTCCCGCTCGGCGTCGAGCGCCGCGATGCGCCCCTCGAGCTCGCCCAGGCTCGCGCCCAGACGGGTGATGGCCGCATCGGTGGAGGCCAGTCGCTCGCGTGCCTCCGCGAGCCGGACGCGTCGCTCGTCCAGCAGGCCCGGCGCGAGGCCGAGCGCGGTGGCGGCGTCGGCCGCGGCGGGCTCGGCCTCCAAGAGCGCCTGCTCGCGCGCCGCGCTCTCGCCGTGCGCTGCGGCGAGGCTGCCCTCCGCGGCCTCGTGCTCGGCCGCGGCCTCGGCGACCTGGCGCGTGAGCTCGGTGAGCTCCCGCACCACCGCCGTCCGTCGGCGCTCGGTGGCGGCCTGCTCGGCCTCGAGGCGCCGCCGCCCCTGCTCGGCCGTGACGAGCTCGATGTCGGCGGCGTGCAGGCGCCGGCCCGCCTCCTCGAGCGCCGCGCCGAGGCGGGCGAGCGCGGCCCGCTCGCCCTCGATCTCGTCGGCGCGAGCGGTGATGGCGGCGGCCTGCTCGTCGATGGCCACGCCGAGCTCGCGGATCTCGCGCCGCCGCTCCAGCATGCCCTCGGCGCGCGCGTCACCGGCGCCGCCTGTGATGCGTCCGTCGGCGTGGACCACCATGCCGTCCGGCGTCACGAGGTCGCAGGGTGCGCCCTGCTCCCAGTAGGAGCGGGCGTCGGCCACGTCGGCCACGAGGACCGCGTCGCCGAGGAGCGCGCGCGCCACGTAGCCGTCGCCGGGCGCGGTCGCGACGAGCGCGCGGAGGCCGTCGGCCGGCACCGGCGCCACGGGTCGCTCGCGCGCCGTCGCCGGGAGCACGGTGGCGCGACCCTGGTTGGCGGCGCGCAGCTCCTCGAGCAGGGCGAGCCCTCGGTCGACGTCGCTCACGAGCACGCACTCCACCCGCTCACCGAGCGCGCCCGCGAGCGCCGTGCCGAGCTCGGGCGCCGCCTCGAGGCCGTTGGCCGCGAGGCCGAGCACGCTCGCGTCGCCCCGGCGCAGCAGCTCCTTCGGCCCCTTGCCCAGGCTCTCGGCACGCCGATCGAGCTCCTCGAGCGCTCCCCGCCGGCTCTGCAGCTTGTTGAGCTCGTTGCGCGCGGCGGCGAGCGCGCGCTCACCCTGCTCGAGGTCGCCCTTGCGGGCCGCGAGCTCGGCCCGCGCGGTGTCGCGCTCCGCGACCAGCGCCTCCTTGCGGTCGGAGAGGTCGCTCGCCATGAAGCTCGCTTCCTCGTAGCGGCCCGCGATACCCGCGATATCGGCCGCGAGCTGGGTCTCCTCGCCGGCGAGCCGCTCGCGCCGCGCACCGAGCTCGGTGCGCCGGCGCTCGCTCGCCGCGAGCTTGGCCTCGTTGCCCGCGATGCGCGCCGCGGTCTGGGCCTGGGCCTTCCGCAGCTCGGCGAGCGTCGCGGCCGCATGGTCCGCCACGTGGCGGGTCTCGGCCAGGCGGGCCTCGCACTGCCGCATGGCGTCGGCCTGCTCTCCGTGCTCCGCCGCGACGGCGTCGCGCCCGGCCTCGAGCTCGCGCTCCTCGGCCCGCAGCACGGCGAGGCGCTCGCCGAGGTCGTGCTGCTCGGCGCGTGCCGCCTCGAGCCGCGCTGCGAGGTGTCGGGCGCGATCGCCGGCGCGATCGAGGCGCACCTCGACGTCGCGCACCTCGTTGTCGGCGTGGAAGGAGTCGCTCTGCCGCGCCTCGGCGACGCGCTCGACCTCGTGCGCGCGCGCGCGCAGCACCTCGATCTGGGCCTCGCGCGTGTCGACCGCGATGCGGGTCGCGCGCGCGACCTCCGCGGCGCTCGCGCACGCGGCCTCGCCGTAGGCCGTGCGCACCACGAAATCGAGCAGCTTGTGCGACGCGTCCCAGAGCGTGAGGTCGTCGAGCTCCTCGCGGTAGCGCAGGTAGCGCTGCGCCTTCTGCGCCTGGCGCCGCAGGCTGCCGAGCTGGCGATCGATCTCGACGACGATGTCGTTGACGCGCAGGAGGTTCTGGCGCGTGAGCTCCATCTTCTGCTCGGCCTGCTTGCGGCGCGAGCGGTACTTGGTGATGCCGGCGGCCTCCTCGATGAGCTGGCGCCGGTCCTCGGGACGCGCCGACACGATGAGGCCGATCTTGCCCTGCTCGACGATGGAGTACGCCTTGCGCCCCACGCCCGTGCCGAGGAAGAGGTCGGTCATGTCCCGCAGCCGGACGGGCGTCTTGTTGATGAGGTACTCGCTCTCGCCGTCGCGGAAGATGCGACGCGTGACGGCGATCTCGGCGTAGTCGCGGTACTCGAGCGGGAGGCTCTGCGCACCGGCGGGGTCGCTGTTGTCGAAGGTGAGCGTGACCTCGGCGAACCCGTGCGGCGTGCGGCTCTCCGAGCCGTTGAAGATGACGTCCGCCATCGCCCGGCCGCGCAGCGCCTTGGCGCTCTGCTCGCCCATGACCCAGCGGATGGCGTCGACGACGTTGCTCTTGCCGCAGCCGTTCGGCCCCACGACGCCGATGACGTCGTGATCGAAGTGGATGACGGTTCGGTCCACGAAGGACTTGAAACCGCTGATCTCGAGCTTCTTGATATGCATCGGTCTGGCTCACCGGCAGGACAACCAGCCGGCGCTGGTGCCTGGTGTATTGTCACAGAGTGGCATGTACCGTCACGCCATGCACCTCATCGGATTATCGGCTTTCGTCGAGTGGTGCAAGCGGTTCCTGGAAAACGCCGGTAGCGCCGCGACTTGGCAGCATACACTGAGTGTAACGATACGGCGGCGGGCCCGCGGGGCGCGGCGTTCGCGCACCGTGAGGGCCCGGCGTGGCTCTCACCACCGAGAGTCGCGCTCGAGCACTGACGATGGCGCTCATGACGCGGCTTGACAAGCGGCGCCACGACGTTAGGAGTACCTTCTACGAGAGGACCGAAATGCCGACGTACGAGTACATCTGCACCGCGTGCCAGCACGCGTGGGAAGCGTTCCAGCCGATGAGCGCCGACCCGCTGCGCGACTGCCCGAAGTGCAACAAGCCCAGGGCGAAGCGACAGATCTCGCTCGGCGCCGGGTTCATCCTGAAGGGCGGCGGCTGGTACTCGGATCTCTACTCGAGCCCGAGCCCGGGCAAGGGCGGAGGCGAGGGCGCGGGCACCGGGGGTGGTGCGACCTCGAGCCCGTCCACGAGTGGGTCGAGCGCGAGCACCGGCACCACGGGGAGCGCGGGCTCGGCAGGCACGGACAGCCCGGGCTCGAGCACCACCACGACCGACTCGAAGCCGAAGGGCGGCAAGAAGCGCTCGTCGAGCGCCGCTGCCTCCGGGTGAGCTGCCGGCGCGCTCGGAATTTCATGCCCCGGGCGCGGGACCGACGCTAGGCTGTGCGCGTGGTGCGCGACCTTCGGGGCTTGCGGTTCGCCGTCGCCGTCCTGGCGCTCTCGGTCGCGGGGCTCGTCGGCTGCAACAAGAACCAGAGCCTCGCGCTCGTGGGCGGCAGGCCCGTCGAGGCGAGCGCGCTCGACGGCAACCCGCTCGCGCTCCTGCCGAAGGGCCCGCTCATCCTCTACCGTCTCGACGCGGCGCGTCTGTTCGCTTCGAGCTTCGGACGCAACGTGTCCGCGCTCACGGCGACCCTGCTGCCCATCGGACCCGAGTCGAACTTCGTTCCCGCGCGCGACGTGCAGCGCATCACCGGCGCCGTCTACGCGATGCAGGGCGCGGACTTCTGCGCGGTCCTTCAGGGCAACTTCGACGTGGTGCGCATCCGCGCCGCGGCCGCGGCGCGTGCCCAGACCCCCGGCGGGGCGCCGCTCGTGCGCACCGAGTACGCGGGCAACGAGATCTTCACGGTCGCGAACCTCGGCTTCGTGCTGCTGACGCCCCGCGCCATCCTGTCGGGCAACGAGACCGGCATGCGGCGCGCCCTCGATCGGCTCCGCTACGGGCGCATCGACCACGAGCTGCCGGCGTGGATGCACACCATCCTCAACGACGAGCGCGCCGCCTTCGGCGTCGTGAGCGACATGTCGGGCCAGCCCGCGGTCGCTGCGGCGCAGGGGGACCTGCCGTTCGTGGCGGGCCTGCGCTACGTGCGGGTGCTCGGCAACTTCGAGGCGCCCGGGAGCAACATCGTAGGCACGCTCACCTATGGCGACGGCGACGCCGCCGTGCAGGGCGCCGAGCAGCTGCGCAACGTGGCGCGGCTCAACTACGTGCTCGGGGTGTTCTCCGCCTTCGGCTTCGGGGGTCGACCACCCGAGCTCACGGTCGCGCTCGCCGGGCGCGACGTGGGCTTCGCGACCTCGCTCGACGGCAGCATGGTCGGGTTCCTCATCGACATGGCGAGCCAGCTCACGCGCAGCCTGTGACTCGCGCCTCGCCCTTTCGGGCGAGATACTCGTGGCTTCCTACAGCCGGTCGCCGCGCGTGAAGGGCAGGGTCGCCGCCGCGATGCGCCCCGCGACCTCGGTCGGGTTCGGCGGATTGAACCAAGCGAAGGGGTCGAAGAGTCGGCCCGGACGCAGACCGACCCCGCCGCGCGAGCACTCGACGAGCAGGGACAGCGCGCCGTGCCGCTCGTGGAACCAGTCGAGCTCGAGGCCCCCCTGGCGCAGGCCCACGCCGAACCACGACGACGGCAGTGCACGGTAGGGACGCGGGTCCGCGGCTGCGGCGATGCGCCGGGCCCAGGCGCGGTGCTCCGCCGCGTCGGGGGCCGGCAGGAGCGAATGGGCGTGAGGGTAGAGGACGGCCCCGCCGAAGCTGTGGAACGAGACCGCACGATCGACCCGGCGCGTGCCGAGCGCCCGGGCGATGGCCTGTACCTCGGGCTCGCTCGATGGCGACGCCCCCGGCTTGAACACCCAGGGCACGGTGCGCCGCCCGAGGCCCCAGTGGGCGTCGAAGTTGCGGTTCAGGTCGATGCCGTGAGCGTTGTGGCGCACGAAACGAAAGCGGCGAGCACGCAGGTTGCGCTCCACGCGCAAGAGGCCGTCGGGGTTGGCGATCGGCACCACCACGACGCTCCGGTCACCGAGTCGGCTCTCGAGCAGCTGCCCCACGAGCGCGAGGGCGGTCTCGACCCCGATCCACTCGATGGGGTGGAGACCGGCGAGGACGACCGAGGTGCGCCGGTGGGGCTCCGGCTCGGCGCCGACGCCGAGCGCGAACAGGGGCTCGCCGCGCACGCTGCGGCCGATGGTCGCGAGACGCGCGCCCGTCTGCACCAGCCGGTCGATGGCGACGAGCAGCTCCGCGTAGCCGCGGTAGGTGCCGAGTCCGCGGCGCCCGAGGGCGGGGGCGAGCGGCTCGGCGCGGTGCTGCTCGACGAGCTGGCGCAGCACGGCGCGCCCGGAGCGTTCGCTCGCGACGGAGAGCGGCGATGCGGGAGTCACGGACGGTATTGGAGCCGCAAACCCCGCGGCGTGGAAGAGAAAATGGCGCGCTCGCTTGCGCCGTCGGCGGGGTCGGCGAACGCTCGATGGGCGACGAACGGGAGATGACCAACGTCGACCAGCATGGGTGGGTGGTGGGCGCCGTCGTGCCCCTGCCGCCGGAGCGCGCGTACTCGGTGCTCGTGCCCGAGCCCTCGAGCGCGATCGATGCGGTGCGCTGGGCGGCGCAGGCGGCGCGCTTCTTCGCGGCCGCCCTCGCGGTCGAGCCGGCGAAGCGCTACCCGGCGGGCGGCTGGCCGCGCGTCGACCGTGCGGCGGTGCGGGTGGGTCCGCTCGTCGAGACGGCGGTGGCCGAGGTGCCCCGTGGAGTCGTCGCACTCGCCACGCTGCCGCTGTCGGACGCGCCGCTCGTGCGGGCGCAGGCGGAGCGGGGGGTGGCTGCGATGGGGGGAGCCGGCTTCGACGTCCTGCTCGCGCGCGCCACGCGGCTCTGGCAGCTCGACGCGGTGCCGCTCGAGGGCGAGCCGGGGGCAGCGCTGCTCGTCGCGGCGCTGCTCGCGTCGCTCGCGCTCGGCCCCGTGGTCGCGCCGGATGGCGCCGTGCTCGGCGTGAAGGGCTGTCGCGGTCGGCTCGCGGCGCTCCGGAGCGGGTACGGCGCCGCGGGGAGGTGCTGAGCGCCGTGGCACAAACGCTGGATATCCGCTCAGTTTCGCGCGGCGCGGCGCGTCGACGGTGGGGGTGCGCGGCGCGAACGCGGCACACCGTAAGTTATTCAATGGAAACGCGTTGAGATCGTCATGAACGCCACGGCGGTGCTCTTCGCGCAGCAGCCATCGGCGCCCCCGGCGGTCGCTCCGGTGCGCGTGGCGGCGCTCGGCGCGGTGCGCCGTCGGCCCGGCCTGCGGCTGGTGGGCGTCCCGGACGTCGAGCCACTGGCGCCGCTCTGGGCCTTCGTTTCCGGCGTGTCTGGGCTCGCGACGCGGAGTATCGTGCCCGCCGTGAGCGCGCCCCCGAAGGACCGCGAGGTCGAGCGCGAGGAGGAGCGCCTGCTCTGCGCGCGCGCCCAGGGGGGCGACAAGGCTGCGCTCGGTCAGCTGCTGCGGCGGCACGGGCCGACCCTCTACCGCACGGTCCTGTTGCCGCGCCTCGGTGGTGAGGCGGCGGCGCAGGATGCGCTCGCCGACACCTACGTGCGGGTCATGGAGCGCTTCGCGCAGTTCGAGTGGCGCGGCTGCGGCGTGTACCCGTGGCTGCGCGTCATCGCGATGCGCATCGCCCTCGACATGCTGCGCGCGCGGCGCCGCGAAAGCCTGTTCGAGCCGGCCGACCTCAGCCGTGCCGTCGACGACGCGGAGCGCGACCTCGATCAGGGGCTCGACGCCGAGCTGTGCGAGCGCCGCGACCTCGAGGCGTCGCGCCAGCGGCTCGACAAGGCGCTCGCCACCATCAACCAGCGCTACGCGCTCGCGATCCGGCTGCGCATCCTCGAGGAGCGCTCGCGCGAGGCCGCAGCCGAGGCGCTCGGCGTGAGCGTGCCGACCTTCGACGTCGTGTTGCACCGCGCCCTCGCTGCGCTCAAGCGCGCCATCTCGGAGGCGGGATGAAGCGCGAGCTGCGACTCGTCAAGGGCGGCGCGGACCTCGGGTCCGAGCGCGACCCGCTCGCCGCCCAGGTCGCGGACCTCGTGCGCGGTGCGGCCGGGCAGGGTGCGCTCGACACGGGCGACCACGAGGCGCTGCTCGCGCTCGCGCTCGGCGACGAGGCGGCGAGCTTCGACGCCGCGGAGTGCGCGGCGGCCGCGGCGCTCCGGGACGCGCTCGATGGCGCGGGCGAGCATCCG
>JACRDA010000167.1 GCA_016212965.1 Myxococcales bacterium | reverse complement strand
TACGTGCTCAGCAAGGAGGAGGGCGGCCGTCACACGCCGTTCTTCACCAACTACCGCCCGCAGTTCTACATCCGCACGACCGACGTCACCGGCACGGTGAACCTGCCCGAGGGCGTCAAGATGGTCATGCCGGGCGACAACTTCCAGATGGAGATCGAGCTCATCTCGCCCGTCGCGCTCGAGGAGCAAATGCGCTTCGCGATCCGCGAGGGCGGTCGCACCGTCGGCGCCGGCGTGGTGACGAAGATCCTCGTGTGAGTAAGGGGGCCGGGGCGCTGCACGGGCAGCTCCCCGACCCTGCCCTTCGGAAAACGGAACCATGGAAAGCACCAAGATTCGCATCCGCCTGCGGGCGTTCGATCACCAGCTCCTCGACAAGTCGACGAGCGACATCGTGGAGACGGCGCGGCGCACCGGCGCCCGCGTGGCGGGGCCCATCCCGCTGCCCACCGAGCTCCGCAAGTACACCGTGCTCCGCGGGCCGCACGTGGACAAGAAGAGCCGCGAGCAGTTCGAGATCCGCACCCACAAGCGCCTGCTCGACATCATCGAGCCGACGCAGCAAACGCTGGACGCGCTGATGAAGCTCGACCTTTCGAGCGGCGTCGACGTCGAGATCAAGACTTGAGAGGTCGCCGATGAAGGTCACCGTATACAACCTCAAGCGTGAACAAGTCGGCGAGCTCGAGCTCGCCGACGAGGTCTTCGCCGGCGAGGTCAAGGAACAGCTGTTCTACGAGGTCGTGAAGGCGCAGCTCGCGAGCCGGCGCGCCGGAACGCAGGCCCAGAAGGAGCGCAGCGCCGTCTCCGGCGCGGCCAAGAAGCTCTACCGGCAGAAGGGCACGGGCCGCGCGCGCCAGGGCAACCTGCGCGCTCCGCACCGCGTCGGCGGCGGCGTGGCGCACGCGCTCCGCACCCGCGACTGGTCCTACCGCCCGACGCGCAAGATGCGGCTCGGCGCGCTGAAGAGCGCCCTGTCCTTGTTCGCGAAGGAAGGTCGCCTCACCGTGGTCGACGATTTCGCCCTCGCCGAGATCAAGACCAAGAGCGTGGCGCAGACGCTCGGCGCGCTCCGCGCCGAGAAGAAGGCCCTCGTGGTCGACGACGCGAGCAACGACAAGCTCGTGATGTCGATGCGGAATCTGTCCGAGCACCGCTTCCTGCCGCCCGAGGGCGTCAACGTGTACGACCTGCTGCGGCACGAGCACCTGGTCGTGACGAAGAAGGCCGCCAAGGCCCTCGAGGCGCGCTGCCTGCGGCAGAACACCGGGGAGCCCTGAGGGGCGAAGAGGAAGAGTCATGCATCCCGAAGACATCATCCGCAAGCCGATCCTCTTGACCGAGAAAGCGGCTCGCCAGCGCGAGAAGGAGCGCCAGGTGAGCTTCGAAGTCGCTCCCAACGCCAACAAGATCCAGATCAAGAGCGCCGTCGAGGCGCTGTTCGGGGTCGGCGTCACGGCCGTGCACACCCTGCGGGTGCGCGGCAAGGAGCGCCGCATGGGCCGCGGCCACGCCAGGCTGCACAACTGGAAGAAGGCCGTCGTCACCCTGAAAGAGGGCGACGAGATCAAGTTCTTCGAAGAAGGAACCTGACCGATGGGCATCAAGACGTTCAAGCCGACCTCGGCGGCACGCCGCTACTTCACGGTCAGCGACTTCGCCGAGATCACCGCGAGCGAGCCCGAGCGCACGCTCATCGAGAAGCAGACCTCGAGCGGTGGGCGCAACAACTGGGGCCGCACCACCTCGCGCTTCCGCGGGGGTGGCCACAAGCAGCGCTATCGCATCATCGACTTCAAGCGCGACAAGATCGGCATCCCCGCCAAGGTGGCGACGATCGAGTACGACCCGAACCGGTCGGCGCGCATCGCCCTCTTGCACTACGCCGACGGCGAGAAGCGCTACATCCTCGCGCCCGACGGGCTCGAGGTGGGCGTCGAGGTGCTGTCGAGCCAGAAGGCCGACATCAAGCCCGGCAACAGCCTGCGGCTGCGCCACATCCCGCCCGGCACCTCGATCCACAACATCGAGCTGCGCAAGGGCAAGGGTGGCCAGCTGGTGCGCTCCGCGGGCAACGCCGCGCAGCTCATGGCCAAGGACGCCGACTACGCCCAGGTGCGCCTGCCGAGCGGAGAGATCCGCAAGGTGCACATGGACTGCCGGGCCACCGTCGGCCAGGTGTCGAACACCGACCACGCCAACATCTCGATCGGCAAGGCCGGTCGTTCGCGCTGGCTCGGGCGGCGTCCGCACAACCGCGGCGTCAGCATGAACCCCGTCGACCACCCCATGGGCGGCGGCGAGGGTCGCACCTCCGGCGGGCGCCATCCGTGCTCGCCCTGGGGGCAGCTCGCCAAGGGGCTGAAGACGCGCAACAACAAGCGCACCGACGGCATGATCGTCCGGCGTCGCAAGGACCGTAAGGGCTGAGGCCCGGAACGACCCACGGAGAAGACATGGCGCGCAGTATCAAGAAGGGGCCGTTCGTCGACGGGCATCTCATGACGAAGATCCTCGCGACGCAGGACGGCAGCAAGAAAGTCATCAAGACCTGGTCGCGGCGCTCGACCATCGTGCCGGAGGCGGTGGGCATGACCTTCGCCGTGCACAACGGGCGCAAGTTCGTGCCGGTGTTCATCACCGAGAACATGGTCGGTCACAAGCTCGGCGAGTTCGCGCCGACGCGCACGTTCCACGGCCACGCGGGCGACCGCAAGGCCAAGGTGCGCACCTCGCCGACCGGCAAGGCCTGACCCGCGCGAGGTCGGTGGCCCTCGGGCCCCGGCCTCGGGCATCGCGACCCGGCGACGACTGGCCGCTCCCCGCGGGGGCGGCCCGTCGTCGTCGTTTTTTGTCGCGCGCCCGAGTCGTCGCGACCCGCAGTCGTCGCGCCCCTCGGCGCCCGACATGCGCGCCGAGAGTCGAGGGTCGAGGCGCGAGGCGCCTCGAGGGGTAGCTGCGCCCGCGGCGACGCAAGCGCCTCGGCCGAACGGCGCGCGAACGAGGCGCGCTACATGCAGAAGATCGGCAGCGGGGGCTGCGGGATGCAGAAGCCGAAGCCGACGTAGCAGCAGGGGTTCTGCGGGTCGGTGCAGTCGGCCGAGGTGCTGCAGAGGAACCCGCCGCCGCCCACGCCGCCGCCGCCCACCCCGGAGCCTCCCGCCCCGGTCGTGGTCGTCGTGGTCGTGGTCGTGCCCGTCGTGGTCGACGTGGTCGTCGACGTGGTCGTCGACGTGGTCGTGCCCGTGGTCGTCGTCGTGCCCGTCGACGTCGTCGTGCCCGTCGTCGATGTCGTCGTACCCGTCGTCGACGTGGTCGTGCCCGTCGTCGTCGCGTTGCCCGAGCCGCCGTCCCCGTCGTCGCCGAGCGTGCCCACGGCGCACGCTGCCGCCAGGGCCACCGCCAGGGCGGCGAAGAACGAGCTCCCCCCACGTGACGAGATCACCCTGCGAGAATACCCGGAACGGCGACGCCTACAATGGCGTGCGACCCTGCGAGGCCCGGAGGCGCGCCGCCTACTCGAAGTGGCAGCTCGCCGAGGTGAGAACCGCGGCGATGCGGGCCTGCACGACCTCGTACTCCCGGAGGGCGAGCGCGAGCTCCGCGTCGCGCGCCTGGCGGGCCGACTCGATGAGCTCGAAGCTCGTCGCGTCGCCCGCCTCGTAGGCCCGCGCCGAGAGCTCGGCCGCCTCGCGGGCGAGTTCGCGCTGCGCGGCCGCGTAGCTCCGTTGCTCGGCCGCCACCGCCACCCCGCGCGAGGCCTGCGCGGCCTCGACGCCGGCCGCGCGCTCGACGCCATCGAGGCGGGCCTGCTGCTCGTCGCGCAGCGCCCGCACGCGCCGCAGCGTGCCGTAGCGCACGCCGCCGTCGTAGATCGGCCAGGTGAGCACGGCCTGCACCGACCAGCTGCCGTGCAGGCGGTTCGAGCCGAGCACGTCGCTCGACACCGTGCCGGTGGTCGACAGGTCGGCGCGCGGGGCGAACATGAGCTCCGCGTCGGTGACGCCGCGCTCGGCGACCTCGAGGTCGGCGCGGGCCGCGAGCACATCCGGGCGATCGCTCGCGCCGATGGGCGCGCAGGCGCGCGCCAGCATGCGCTCCACCTCGGCCACCGAGACGCCGGACGAGACCCCGTACGGCTCGCTCGCGCCGAGCGCCTGGCCGAGCGCCTCGCGCGCGCGCCGCAGCGCTTCGTCGCCGGCGAGCACGCTCGCGCGCGCGCGGGCGACGTCCTGCTCGTTGCGCAACAGATCGATGCGCTTGCCGACGTCGAACTTGGCGCGGCGGCGCTGGAGCTCGAGGCGCTCGAGCGCCAGGCGCAGCCCGCTCCGGTTCACCTCGCCGACCTTCTCGGCGGTGACCACGGCGAGCAGCGCGCCGGCCGCGGCGCCGAGGATGCGGCGCTCGGCGTCGCCGACGCGCTGCCGCACCGAGTCGACGGCCCGGTCCGCGGTGTCGATGGCGTACCAGATGCGAAGATCGAAGATCGGCACGCTGGCCGTGAGTGTGCCCGTGGCCACGGGCGTCGTCGGGATGGTCGTCTGGGTCACGGTCCCGGTGGCGAGGTCGAAGCTCTGCACCTCGTTGCGGATCAGGTGGTGGATCGCCGTCCCGGTCGCCGTCAGGGTCGGCAGCGCCCGGCCGAGCGCCTCCGCGGCGGCGCCCTCGGCGCGCTCGACCTCGTAGGTGGCGATGCGGAGCTCCGTCGCGCGGGACGACAGGAGCGCGACGGCCTCGCTCCAGCTGCCGAGCTCGCGCGCGGCCGCCGGGAGCGGCGCCAGCATCGCGTCGTCGACGGCGACCCCGGCCGCGGCGCCGGGCGGCGCGGGCGAGCCTGGGGTGTCGCCCGGCTGGGGGGCCGGGGGTGGCTCGGGCGGGGGAGCCGGCTGCGCGTGCAGCGACGCCGGTGCGGCGAGCACCGCGAGCGCGCCCACGAGCCCGAGCGCCGGCCACACCACGACCGCGCGGCCCGCGCCGGGCGCGTGAGCGGGCGCGCGCCGCCGAGCCTCGGAGTCTTGACCATCGGCCAGAGGTCTGGGGCCTGCTTCTGGAACTCTTCCTCCTGTTCCG
>JACRDA010000166.1 GCA_016212965.1 Myxococcales bacterium | reverse complement strand
TCGCCGCCGCGCCGACCGTCGTCGCGGCGGTGGCCGACGACCTGGATCTCGAGCTCGCCGCGGCGCGCCGCAAGCGCAACGCGCGCATCGGCGTCGGGGCGGGAGCGCTCGTGCTGCTCGTCATCGTCATCGTGGTGGCGACGTCCGGCGGCGGCTCGAGCACCGACACCGCTGCGACCGGCTCCTCCGGACGGCCGACCGCGGCCGCGACCACGCCCCCGCCCGGCACGGCGACCCCCCCCGTCGCGCCGACCGGCACCGCGACGGACACGACGAGCTCGGGTGCCGAGGCGGCGACGAGCGCCTCGGCGAGCGCGAGCGCCACGGCGAGCACCCCGCCCACGAGCTCCGCACCGAAACCTCCGCCCACGGGCAAGAAGCCCCCTCCGCCCCCGGTCAAGCCCAAGGGCAAGTACGTGCCCGGCGGCATCTGACGCGCAGGCGCGCGCGGCGCGTCTGCTCGGTGGGGGCTCGCGCCGCGGAACAACTGGCTCGGGCCGGGGAACCTGTGCCAGGATCACGGCCATGCATGTGCGCACCATCCTCGCCCTGTGCCTGCTCGGCGCCGCGCCGCTCGCCGCCCCTCTGTCCGCCTGGGCCGCCGGCGTGTCGGTGACCGCGGCCACGGAGAAGCAGAAGCAGGACGCCACGGCGGCCTACCTCGACGCCAAGGCGAAGTACGAGGGCGGCAAGTTCGACGAGGCCCTCACCGGCTTCCGGGCCTCCTACGACATCGTCGCGAGCCCGAACTCGCACATGATGATCGCCAACGTGCTCGGCGACCTCAAGCGGCACGCCGAGGCCTACGCCGAGGCCGAGGGCGTCGCGTCCGAGGCCAAGGCCCTCGGCGGCGACTACCTCACGACCGGCAAGAAGGCGCAGGAGCTCATGGAGCTGCTGCGGCCGAACATCGGTTTCGTGACCGTCTCGCTCGAGCCCGGCGCCTCGGGCCGGCTGCGCGTCGGGGGGCGCGAGATCCCGAAGGCGAGCTGGGACAAGCCGGTGCCGGTCGACGCCGGCTCGGTCGAGGTGTCGCTCGAGTCCCCGAGCGGCACGCTGCACGAGCGGGCGACGGTCGCTGCGGGCAAGACCGAGACCGTGCGCCTCGCGGCGAAGGCCGTGAGCGAGCCGAAGGAGCCCGAGCCGAGCACCGGGGGCGGCGGCGACACGCAGCAGATCCTGCGCATCGCGGGGTTCGCCGCGGCCGGCCTCGGCGTCGTGGGCATGGTGACCTTCGCGGGGCTCGGCGCCGCAAGCCAGGGCAAGTTCAACGACCTGAAGGACCAGTGCCCGGGCAAGGTATGCCCCGCCGGCCAGGGCTTCGACGACACCATCAGCTCGGGTCGCGGGCTGCAGAGCGGTGCGAACGCCATGCTCGCCATCGGCATCATCGGCCTGGCCGCCGGCGCGGGCCTCATCACCGCGAGCTTCGTCATGGGCGACGGCGGCTCGGCCGAGCCGGGCAAGAAGACCGAGGACGACGTGCGCGCGGCGCCCCGCATCGACGTCGGGCTCGGGCTCGGCAGCCTCCACTTGGCCGGTCGCTTCTGATGCGGGCGGGCCGCAAGGCCGCGGTCGCCCTCGCGCTCGTCGCGTGCGCCGCGAGCTGCAAGCCGGCCGCTCCGAGCGCCTGGGCGCGAGGCGGCGCCTACCTCGAGATCCCGCGCGCGCGCTGGGTCTACGGCAACCTGCTCGTCGAGCTCGACTGGGACGGCAAGGTGCGCATCGGAGGCGAGCACGCGCTGTCGCTCGACCGCGCGGGTCGCGTCTTCACGCCGGGCGGCGCGCCGATCGCGATCCTCCTGCCGACGGGGCAGGTCGTCGGCACCGACGACGACCCGCTCGGGACCGTCGGGGCCGCGACCGCCGCCCGCGCGGGCGAGCACGCCGCGTGGCTCCAGGTCTTCGACACGGGCGAAGTGGCCCGCTTCCGCGCCGACGGCCGGGCCCTGCCCTTCGGCGTGTGGATCGGGTGCGCCGAGCTGCGCTCGCGGCAGGCGTGCACGCTCGTCACGCACATCATCGCCCTCGGGCACCGCGAGGCCG
This sequence comes from Myxococcales bacterium, assembly GCA_016212965.1. Lineage (GTDB taxonomy): Bacteria > Myxococcota_A > Polyangia > Polyangiales > Polyangiaceae > JACRDA01. The sequence continues at coordinate 11,330 of JACRDA010000166.1, read as the reverse complement.
CGCCGGACGCGCCGCCCGTGTCGATCGGCATCGGCGTCGGCGCGGGCATGTGGCACTGATTGGCGATTGGCTACTGGCTGTTGGCTACTGTGGAGCGACCCTCACCTTCGCCTCGCCGCTCGTGACGACGAGCGCGGGATCCTCGCCCGCGTGCGAGGCGAGCGAGGCGCCCCAGGTCGGCGCGACGAGGTAGAGCGCGGGCCCCGCGCCGGTCACGGTGAGGCCCGAGATGCCGGCGTCGCCGTCGTGCTCCACGACGAGGCCCGTCTGGTGGGCGTTCGACGCCAGGCGGAGCCCGGCCGCTCCCCGCGGCTCGGCGCGGGCGACCATGTCGAGCGCGCTCTCCTCACCGCTCACCGAGAGCGCGAGGGTCGTGTCGTCGCGCCAGCGCAGCGCGAGCCGTGCGCCCGCGTGGTCGGCGGCGAGCTCGATCGCGGGCGGGTCGGGCGCGGTGTGCACGACCACGCGCTCGGCCGTCAGCCTCGTCACCGTGAGCGGCAGGAAGCGCTGCGCGACGAAGAGCGCGAGCGGCAGCGCGAGCGCGACCGCCCCGAGCCACCGCGCGCGCCCGAGGCTCCGGCGCAGGGCCGCGAGCTCGCGCGCCTGGTCGCCGACCCGCGCCGCGAGCGCGGCGAGCTCCGAGGCCCGTGGGGGCGTCTCGTCTGCACCCTTCACCGCCGCCTCGTCGCTCATCGCGAACCACCTCCTCAGAACGAGAAGTACACGAACGGCACGGCCTCGGCCGACGCCGCGAGGCGCAGGAGGTAGGCGACGGCGAAGAGGGCGGCCGCCTGCACCACCGCCGGCGAGCGGATGAAGGCGTCGCGGAGCCCGTCGTAGGCCTTGCGCGGCATCCACTGCAGCACGAGCGCGCCGAAGATGATCGCGAGCACGCCCGCGTGGAGGTTCGGCGTGTACGTCGTGAACGTCAGCAAGCGCTCGTACATGCCGAGCGCCTTGTCGAGCGAGGCAGCGCGGAACATCGCGAAGGTCAGGGCGACGAAGGTGAAGGTCCCGGCCACACACAGGATGCGCACCGGGATCGCGACCGGCGCGGACGCGGGCGCGCCCCGCCGATCCTTGCCGCGGAGCTCGCGCACCCAGTGCGTCAGGGCGAGCGCCGCCCCCTGGATGCAGCCGAAGATGAAGTACGTCCAGGCCGCGCCGTGCCACACCCCCGCGACCACCATCGTGAGGAACACGTTGAGGTACTTGCGCAAGCGCCCGCGTTTGGCGCCGCCGAGCGAGATGTAGACGTAGTCGCGCAGCCAGGTCGAGAGCGACACGTGCCAGCGGCGCCAGAACTCGACGATGTTGAGCGACTTGAAGGGCTGATCGAAGTTCAGCTTGAAGCGGTAGCCGAGCAAGAGCGCCGAGCCGATCGCGATGTCGCTGTAGCCCGAGAAATCACAGTAGACCTGCACGGCGTAGCCGTACATCGCGAACAGGACTTCGACCGACGAGTAGCTGGTCGGCGCCTCGAACACGCGGTCGACGAGGTTCAACGCGAGAAAGTCGCCGATGACGACCTTCTTCATCAGACCCTGCGCGATGAGGAAGAGCCCCTCGCCGCCGGTCTCGGCGGTGAGCCGCACCTGGCGCGCCAGGTTCGGCAGGAGATCGCGCCCGCGGATGATCGGGCCGGCGATGAGGTGCGGGAAGAACGAGATGTACGTGAGGTACTGCAGGTAGCTGCGGCAGGGCGGGATCTCCTCCCGGTACACGTCGATCACGTACGAGAGCGACATGAAGCAGAAGAACGAGATGCCGATCGGCAGCTCGACCCGGAAGTGGATGTCGGGCAGCGTGACGTGGAACAGCCGGTCGGCGAGCCACACGAAGGTGTCGGCGCCCCAGTTCCAGTACTTGAAGAAGACGAGGATGCCGACGTTGATGACGATCGTGACGAGCAAGAAGAGCTTGCGCCGGCGCTTGTCCGTCTGGTTGCCGAGCGCGACCCCGAGCCAGTAGTCGATGCTCGTCGCCACGAAGAGCAGCGGCACGTACTTCACGCTCTTCAGGATCGCGACGACCCGATCCATGCCCTCGGCGTCGGCGATCTCCTGCCAGCCGACGAAGGTCCAGCCCGCGTAAAAGACGTAGCTCGAGACCAGCAAGAACCCGAGCCGCACGCGCGCGAGCGGCGACAAGAGCCAGCTCACGACGAAGACCGCCGCGAAGAACCAGGCGTAGGTGATGGAGTTGAAGAGCACGCGGTCGGGGCGCCCCGGCGCGGAGGGCCGCGGGCGGCGGTAGACTCTCCCCGGGCGCGCCCGAGGGTCAAGTTCTGGGGCGGCCTGGCACCCTGCGCTATGGTGAGGGCGGCATGAGGGTGCGGCCATGAGCTTTGGCGTCATCATCGGGTACACGACCACGCCGACGTGCGTCGCGACCGGCACCTTCGACTGTCCCCGCTGCGGCAAGAGCCAGCCCTTCGAGCGCATCCGGGCGCGGCGCTACTTCACGCTGTTCTTCGTGCCGCTCGTCAAGCTCTACGACGTGGCCGAGCACGTCGAGTGCCACGTCTGTCACGGCGCGTTCGAAGCGCGCGCGATCGAGGGCACCGAGCCCGACCCCCCGGCCGTCGCGCGCCTCGAGGCGCCGCCCGACGAGCTCACGGCACGGGCGCTGGCCGGCGAGAGCTTCGGCGAGCTCGGCTCGACGCTCGCGGCCGACGAGCAGGCCGAGGCGCGCTACCGGCGCACGGCGCCCGCGGGGGACCAGCTCGGCCCGCGCCTGCCCATCTCGCGCAAGATCGCCCTGACGGCCGTCGTGCTCGCCGCCCTCGTGGCCATCCCCTACGTGCACCCGGCGCTCGCGCGCTTCCGCCTGCTCCAGGCCGAGGAGGCCAAGCCCCCGCCCGGCCTCGAGCTCGCGGTCGAGCCCCCGCCCGAGGCCGCGCCGCCCATGCCGGCGGCCTCGGTGGGCGAGGCGGCCGTGCCCGGCCAGACCCAGGATCAGGAGGCGCGCGGCAAGGAGCTCGATGCGCCGCTACCCGACGTGCGCGGGCCCATCGCGCAGGCGCGCAAGGACTCGGTGAAGTTCGTCCCGAAGAGTGACGAGAAGGCACCGCGCGCCATCGAGGATCCGACGGGCCACGGGCTCGACAAGTTCTTCCAGAAGCTCGCCAAGGTCGAGGCCGGCGAGGCCGGCGCCGTGGCGCGCATCCTCTATTACGGCGACTCCATCGTCGCGAGCGACTTCGTGAGCGGCAAGCTGCGCCGCCTGCTGCAGGACCGCTTCGGCGACGCCGGCCACGGCTACGCCCTCGTCGCGAACGCCTGGCCGGGGTGGTTCCACATCGACGTGTCGCGCGAGGCCTCGGGCGAGTGGTCGAAGTCGACCTGCGTCGGCCCCTACGCCGAGGACGGCATCTACGGGCTCGGCTGCGCGTCGTTCACGGCGCGCGCTCCGAAGCTCTGGACGCGCTTCGGCACGGCCAAGAGCGACCACTGGGGCACGAACGTCGGCCGCTTCGAGATCGAGTACCTCGCGCAGCCCGGCGGCGGCGCGGTCGAGCTCGTCGTCGACGGCGAGGTGAAGGGCGAGCTCGACACCGAGGCGCCCGAGGCGAAGCTCTCCTACCGGAGCGTCGAGGTCCCCGACGGCCCGCACACGCTCGAGCTCCGCACGACGAGCGACAAGCCCACACGCCTCTTCGGCATCCGCATGGAGCGCGACGTGCCGGGCGTGACCCTGTCCGCGCTCGGCATCACGGGCGCGCGCGCGCGCTTTCTCGACAAGCAGGACGACGAGGCCTGGAAGCAAGCGCTCGCCGCCTCGAAGGCCGACCTCGTCGTGCTCGCCTTCGGCTCGAACGAGATCACGGACGGCAACGCCTACTCGATGGACGACTACGAAAAGACGCTCGTCGCCGTGCTGAAGCAGATCGAGGCCGCCCTGCCCGACGCGTCGTTCCTGCTCGTCGGGCCGCCCGACATGGCCTCGGCCAACGCGGCGCAGGGACACTCCAAGCCGATGGGTGGCATCATCACGATGCGCCAGCGCGCCATCTCGAAGACGACGGGCTGGCCCTTCTGGAGCCAGCTCGACGCGATGGGCGGCGGCGGCTCGATGTGGGGCTGGATCAAGCTCGGCCTCGGCAGCACCGACATGTTCCACCCGACCGGCCAGGGCGGCGGCGTGCTCGGCAAGTGGCTCTACGCGGGCCTGATGCAGGCCTTCGAGAAGTGGAAGAGCCCGTGACGGGCCACGCCACGCTGCGCGCCACGCTGCGCCGCGAGCTGCGGCGGCTGACCCGCGACTTCGCCGACGCCCTGCTCGAGGTGCTCGAGCGCCACGGCGTCTTCGAGGAGCCCGACGAGGACGAGCCCGCCCTGCGCGTGCGCCGCTCGCAGGACGCGCTCGACGACATCTGCGAGCGCGTGCTCGTCGAGCTGCGCGGCCGGCGCCAGCCCGAGCCCATCGGCACCATCGCGCACGACCTCGGCACCGAGCCGCGCTACCTCGCCCACCCGCTCGCGCTGCTCGTCGAGCGCGGCGTCGTCGTCCGCACCGGCAGGCGCCGCGGCGCCCGCTACGCGCTCGCGCGCCCCGCGAAGCGCACCGCGCGCCCGCCGGCCGGAAGGAGCTGAGCGCGCGCGGGCCTGCGCCGTCAGGGCCGCGGTGCGAGCCCGACGCTCGTCCCGACCACCTGCGGACCGCCCACGAAGGGCTCGACGCGGATGCCGCGCAGGTGCCCGCTCACGCAGTTCCCGGACGCGCTCCAGGGCTCGTCCGGCGAGAGCCTCAGGCTGCGGACGGTCCCGCCCGGCTCGAGGGTCAAGGTCACGCCGAAGGCCTGCGCGCCCTCGAGACCGCGGCACGCGAACTCGGCCATCCGGGCCCAGCGTTGCACCGCCTCCTGCGCGGCTTCGTAGTCGAAGGGCCGCGCGGTCGGCGGGGGCGCCGGCGGCCGCGACGTGGCAGCGCCACGCGGCACGGCGACCGGGACGACGCTCGCGACCACGCTCGGCACCCCGCTCGGCGCGGCCGAAACGGCCAGCGCGGCCGACGCGGTCGGCGCGGCCGACACGGCCGAAGGTCCGTCGCCGGGCACGCTCGCGCCCTCGGCGCCGGTGCGCGCGGCCGGTGGGTCGGCGGACGCGGAGCTCGGCGCAGCCGCCGGGGCCGCCACCTCGACCGGGGGCTCCGCCACGGTGGCGAGCGCGGACGTGCGCTCGGGCTCGCCGCCGCGACGCAGGACGAGGACCGCGACGAGGCCGACGAGCGCCACCCCGAGGCCGAGGGCAAAGCCACGGCGCCCCGCGCTCCGCGACGGCTCGGTCGCGAGCGCCTGCCATCGCGCCGCGCGGACGGCTGCCGGCGCGGGCTCCACGGGCGCCTCCGCGCTCTCGCGCTCGGCCTCGGGCTCGCGCTCGGGCTCCGACTCGAGCTCGGTCGGATCGTCGCCGATGTCGCCGGCCCCCGCGGCACTCGCGCCCTCCGACCCCGTCGCGCGTGGGAGCGCGAGATCCGAGGCGCTGCGGGGCGCGGGCGGCAGCATCGGCGCGCCGAGCGCCGGTGCGAGTGCCGGTGCGGGCGGCAGGCCGGCAAAGTCCGTGACCTCGTGGCTCGAGCGCTCGCCGGTGGCGAGCCCGGTCAGCGCCGGGGGCAAGTCCGAGAGCATCGTCGCGCCGCGCGCGAACGAGAACGGCGACGACTGCGGCGCCGCGGCAGCCTCCGGGCCCGCCGCGCCGACCACGGCCGCGTACCCGGCGAAGGCAGCCGTCGCGCTGGGAAAGCGCTCGCACGGATCGCGGTCCACGCAGCGCGCGAACCAGGCGTCGAAGCCGCGCGGCAGCCGCTCCCCGACGCCGAGCGCGACCGCGCGCGCGCTCGCCGGGACGATGGGCTCGATGAGGATCTCCTTGAGCAGGGCGTGGAGCGAGGACTGCGGATCGCTCACCGAGCTCCAGTAGGCCCGCCCCGTCAGCAGCCAGAAGGCCATGAGGCCGAGGGCCCACACGTCGGTCGCGGGCGTGATGGCGGCACGCGGGTCGGTCTGCTCGGGCGCCATCCACGCCGGCGAGCCGATCGTCGCCGTCGCCGTCGTCTGCGAGTGCGCGGCCACCTTCGCGATCCCGAAGTCGAGCACCTTGACGAGCAGCGACGCCGACGAGCTGCGCGCCCGCGTGACGAAGACGTTCTCGGGCTTGATGTCCCGGTGCACGACGCCCCCGGCGTGCGCCGTGCCGAGCGCGTGGCACAGCTGCTCGAGCATGTCGCGGAGCTGGCGCGCCGACAGGTAGCCGTGGTGGCGCACGAAGCCCCCGAGGTCCTCGCCCTCGAGCAGCTCCATCGCGATCCAGGGCATGCCGGTGTCGGCGTCGACGCCGGCCGCGAGCACCTCGACCACGTGGTCGCTGCGGATGAGCGCCCCGACCCGCGCCTCCTGCACGAAGCGCTCGCGCGAGCGGGCGTCCTCGACGAGGCCCGGATGCATCACCTTGAGCGCGCGCCGCTTGCCCGTCGAGAGCTGCTCGACCACGTAGACCGCGCCCATGCCCCCCGCCCCGAGCGGCGACAGGACCCGGTAGTCGCCGCCGAGGACGGCACCGGCCGCGAGCTGCAGGAGCGCACCCACCCCGGGCAGGATAGGGCACCGCTCGGGCGTGGGAAAGGCACGCGGACACGCGCCGGGGGCGAGCGAGGCGTGCGCCCCGTCGGAGCCGGCGCTACGCGCCGCCGCGCGTCAGCGCCGTGCCGGCGTCATGCGTCGAGCGCCGCGAACCACGCCTCGGCGATCGCCGTCATCGTGTCCTCGGTGACGCTCGGGCTCTCGCTGACGCCGTTCGCCGCGCCGAAGGTGTAGACGACGCGCCCGACCGGCACGCCGTCGACGAGCACGGTGTACGCATCCTCGGACAGCGGGCGCATGAAGTAGCTCGTGCCACCGAAGGTGACGGTCTTGGCGGCGACGTCGGCGACGGGCGTGGAGTCGGTCATGGCGGCGCACGCTAGTACGAAGAGGGCGGGAGGCGCAGGGGGAAAAGAGCGGGGCGGGCGCGGGGCGCGGGGCGCGGGCGCGGGGCGGGCGCGGGCGCGGGAGCGTGACGGGGCGCGGGGCCATCGGAGTATGCTCCGCGGCATGAAGGGGTCCGCGACCGACGCCGCCATCGCGGACGAGCGCCCGCCCCGCCGCCCCTGGGGTCGGCTCGCCGTCACGCTGCTCGGTGCGCTCGCCTACGCGCTCGGCGACCGGTTCTTGGCGGTGCCGGGCATCGATCTCACGGTGGTGGAGCCTGCGCTGCCGCCCGGCGACGCGCGCGCGCTCCGGGGCCCGGGGCCCTTCGCGCTCGGCATCGCGCCGTGGGTCGTAGGTATCGCGCTCGTGGAGCTCGTAGCGACGCTCGTGCCGCCGTGGCGCGCGCTGCGCGGCGGCGGCGACGGCGACGGGCGCGCGACCCTGCGCCGCGTGGCCCTGTTCGTCGGGGTGGCCCTCGCGGTCGCGTACGCGTTCGCGGTCGTGTCGGGCCTCGGCGCGCTCGGGCTCCTCGCGGGGTCGCGCGCGGTCCCCGTGCTCACGCTCGCCGCGGGGAGCGCGCTCCTGTGCTGGCTCGCGGGCATCGTCACGCGCCACGGGCTCGGCAATGGCTTTCTCGTGATGTTCGCCGCGGGCTTCGTGCCGGGCTTCGTCGAGAGCGCGCTCGCGCTCCGGGGGCCGCTCGAGGTGGCGGTGCGGGTCGGCGCGACGGCGCTCGTCGCGGGAGCGGCCTACCTCGCGTGCGCTCCGCCTCGCCACGCGCACCGGGCCGGCCCGGCCGAGGCGCCGCGCGGCCCCACGCTCCCCTGGCTCGCCGCGGGCGCCCTGCCCCTCGCGCTCGCGGTGCTGCTCGTCTCCCTGCCCGACGTCCTCGCCTCGCTCGGCCTGCCCGTGGGGTCGCTGCGGGAGCTCGTGTGGGGCCCGGCCGTGACCGTGGCCTTCGAGCTCGGGGCCCTCGCGGTGCTGTGCCCGCTCTGCGCGTTCGGCTTCAACCGCCTGGGGCCCGTCGTCTCGGCGTGGTGGCGGCTCGCGCCGGGGAGCGCCCCGGCGGAGCTCCGCGCTCGCGCGCGGTGGCAGGTGATGCACGGCGCCGTGCGGTCCTTCGTCCTCCTCGGTACGGCGGTGCTCGTCGTCGAGGTGGGCTCGCGACTCCGGGTACCGACCGGCCCGCTCACCGCCGCGATGCTCGTCGCCGTCATCGCGGGCGACCTCGTCGCGGAGTGGCGCGCCCGCGCGCGCGAGCCCGAGCTCGTCGCCGTGTGGGGCGAGGAGCGCCCGTGGGCCCTGCCCGTCGCGGAGCGCGCGCTCGCCGCGCGCGGCATCCCGTGCCACGTGCGGAGCGCGCGTAGCCGCACCTTCCTGCAGCTCTTCGCGGCCTTCGCGCCGATGGACGTGCACGTGCCCGCGGGGGTGGCAAAGCGCGCGCGGCGCGTGCTCGTGCGCGTCCTCGGGCAGCCCGCCCTGTCCGAGCAGGCCCTCGCGAGCCGGGCCACCGTGGAGGCGTTCGGAGAGGCGCCGCGCGGCCGCGCCGGGCTCACGGAGCCGCTCGCGCCCTCACCCCTGCGTCCGAAGGCGGCGTGGCTCCTCGCGGGCTTCGCGCTCGCCGCCATCGCGGTGCTCGCACTCGTGCCGCACCGCCGCGCGACGACCGACGCCGAGGACCGTCCCGACTACGCGCAGGGGCCGCTCCCCGGCCTCGAGCTCGTGCTCGTGGACGACGAGAGCGATTCGATGCGCGAGGCGAGCCTGCTCGCCTCGCTCCCCGAAGGGGTCTCGATCCACCTCGAGAACGCGCCGGTCGGCCCGGGCCGCAACACGGTGTCCTACTTCGCCCGCATCGAGCGGCTCGGGGACGAGAGCCTCGCCGCCTGCGCGGGGCGCGCGCGCGCCTGGCTCGACGAGCTCGCGGCCAATCGGGTCGCCGCGCTCGAGACGGGGCGCCGCTTCGCGCTCGCGGAGGCGGCGGAGGTGGACCCGCTCACCGGCGAGCAGTCGGTCACCGGGTACCGGACTTACGTGCTCCGGGGCACGGCAATCCTCACCGGGACCGACTTCGCAGAGGCAGCGATCGGCCTCGACGAATTCGAGGGCCAGTCGTGGGCGCACGTGCAGGTGCGCCTCACGCCCGAGGCCGCGGGCAAGTTCGAGCAGGCGACGGCCGCGAACGTCAAGCGTCGCATGGCGATCGTGGTCGCCGGCGACATCGCGTCGGTACCCGTCATCAACGAGCGCATCTCGGGCGGGACCATGCGCATCACGATGGGCGCCGGCACGCCCGAGCAGCAAGTCGCGGACGCGCGCCGCCTCGTCGCGCGCATGAAGGGGCGGTGAGCGCACCCCGCGTGGCGCCCTGCGCCGGCCGCGCTCGCCGCGCGCACCTGACCGAGGGCTGGGCACGACGCGAAGTGTTATCCTCGGCCGTATGACCAGCTCCGCGGTCGAGCCTCGCGACACCGGGCAACTGCCACCGTTTCCGGTGCGGCGGTTCACGGTCGACGAGTACCATCGCCTCGGTGCCGCGGGCGTGCTCGGCGAGGACGACGGCGTCGAGCTGCTCGAAGGATGGATCGTACCGAAGATGGTGCACAACCCACCCCACGACAACGCGGTGGAGCTCGCGGACGAGGCCCTGCGCCCCTGGCTCCCCCCTGGCTGGCGCGTGAGGATCCAGTCGGCGATCCGGGCGCTCGACAGCGAGCCGGAGCCCGATCTCGCGGTGGTGCGCGGCTCGGCGCGCGGACGGCATGGCCGCCACCCCGAGCCCGATGAGGTCGCGCTCGTCGTCGAGGTCGCCGACACCTCGCTCGAACGTGATCGGGGTGCGAAGGCCCGCATCTATGCGCGGGCCGCCATCCCCTGCTACTGGATCGTCAACCTCGTCGACCGGCAGGTCGAGGTCCACGAGGATCCGAGCGGCACGGACAGGGATGCAGGCTACCGGCGTCGAGCCGTGCACATGCCCGGCCAGCCGCTGTCGCTCTGCCTCGGCGACGCCACGGTGAGCCTCGATCCCGCGGACCTCTTGCCCTGATCGACTAGCCGCCGCGAGGTCCGGCGCCCGGGCGCGCCTTCGAGCGCGCGCCCTTGTCCGCGGCGCGCTCGACGGTCTCCTCGGCGCGGAGCTTCGCGATGCGCGCGATGAGCCTCACGGGGACCGGCCGGGAGAGCGGGAAGCGGATCGTGCCCTTGCTGAGCTGGTAAGGTGCGAGGTCGTCCGCGAGCGCCTCGACGACCCGTGCGGTCGCGGGGTAGACCGAGTAGTGCTCCTTCCACCCCGCGAAGTAGATCACCGTGCCGCCGTCGAGCTTGTAGGCGGGGATCTGGTAGCTGATGACCTCCTCGGCGCGGGGTACGGCCTTGCGGATGGCGCCGCGGACGCGCTCGAGCACGGCCTGCACGGCCTCCGGGTGGGTGGCGATGTACTCGTCGACGGATCGAAAGTCGGTCCTGGCCATGACGCGAGCTCCCTCGCGGCGATCCTAGCAGACGCGGTCGAGGCGAACGGCTATGGCGCTAGAAGCTCACCCCGACCCCGATCCGGCTGAGCGCTCCGGCCGGGGCGACCGGCGGCAGAGCGACGGCGCCGAAGCTCCGCGGATCGTCGTCGTCACTGGCGGGCTGGTACGAGAGCGCGACCTCGCCGGCGAAGGCATAGCCGCCCTCGAGCGAGGCCCAGAACGCGACGTCGGGCGCGTCCGGGGCGCCGACGGCACCGAGCAGGGCCGTCACGCCGCCGCTCACGTCGAAGCCCCAGGTCCAGCCGTTCGCGACGAGCGAGCGATCGATGGCGGTGTCCGTGATGGCGCCGTGGAGGTAGCTCGCGGCCGGTGCAATGCGGCTGAAGAGGTGGACGTGGCGGATGAGCGCCACGTCGGCGACGATCGGCACGCCCAGGCGGTGCACGACGAGCACGGCCTTGTCGCCGCGCACGGTGCCCGCGCGGCGACCGACGTCGTACTCGGGCCCCACACCGAGCGCGAAGGCTCCGACGCGCAGCGGATAGAACATCACACCGAGCGCGAGCGATGCGAGCGCGTTGACGTCGCGCGTCCCGTAGGGCTCGAAGCCGTCGTGCGAGATCGCCAGGAGCCGGAGCCCGAGCTCGGGCTGCACGAGATGAACGATGTCGCGCGGCGCGGGCGCGACGGGCTCGGGGGCGTCCGCTCGGGCGCCCGAGGCCGCGGCTCCGGCGTCGGAGGCGCGCGCCCACGCGGGAGGGGCCGGACGCGCCGGCTCGCCCTGGTACCCGGGCGGCGCGCCGGGGTCCGGGGCCACAGGGGCACCCTCGGGTGGCGCGGGCCATGCCGCGGGCGGCGCGGGCCACGCCGCGGTCGGTGCGGGCGGC
>JACRDA010000162.1 GCA_016212965.1 Myxococcales bacterium | reverse complement strand
GCGTGCCGTCCCAGCGGCGCTGTCCCCAGCGCCGCCTTCTTCCCTTCTGTTCTTCTTGTGAATCCTCTGGGAAATCCAACAGGACCTCTCCTTCCCGTCTTCCCGGCTTCCCGCCTTCCTGTTCATCTCCTCTCTTCTCTCGCTCGGCGACGCTGTCTCCACCGACTCGCGGTGGTCGCGAGGATCGAGTTACTGCCCTGGCAAACCGGGCGGCTCGGCGCCCGCGCCGAGCTCCGTGGTGTTCTCTCCCCGTCGCGTGCCCGCTCCGTAGCGCCTGCGCGAGGGCGCAAGAGCCGGGCCCCGACGGCGCCTCGCGGCGAGCGTGCTATCCTCGGGCCGTGGCGGACACTCCCAAGCGACAGGGCGAGGGCGACGTCGCAGTCAAGCGTCGCTCCGAGACCGAGAAGCCGAAGCGCTTCAAGGTCCTCGTCCACAACGACAACTACACCACGATGGAGTTCGTCGTGCTCGTGCTCATGAAGTTCTTCCAGAAGAGCGAGACCGAGGCCACGCACATCATGCTCACGGTCCACCACAAGGGCCAGGGCGTGGCCGGGGTCTACAGCAAGGACGTGGCCGAGACAAAAGTGCAGCAAGTCGTTGCATTTGCCCAGACGCATGGCCATCCCTTGATGCTGAGCACCGAGCCCGACAGCGCCTGACCCGCCGCGGCCCCGGCGCACCGTCCCTCGCCCCGCCACGCAGGCACGCTCCCGCACCGCCACCGCACGAATGAGCAACATGCGCATCAGCCCCGAGGTCGAGATCGCCGTCACGCTGGCCACGCGCGAGGCCATCCGCCGGCGGCACGAGTACGTCACGGTCGAGCACCTGCTCTACGCCCTCTTGTTCGACGACGCGGTGGCACGCATCGTGAAGCACGCGGGCGGCAACGTCCCCGAGCTGAAGAAGGAGCTCGAGAAGGCCTTCGACGAGGAGACCAACGTGCTCGGCGAGGACAGCGACCAGACGCCGAGCCTGTCGCTCGGCTTCCAGCGCGTGCTGTCGCGGGCGCTCGCCCACGTGCAGAGCTCGGGCGAGAAGGAGGTCACCGGCGCCAACGTGCTCGTGGCCGTGTACGCCGAGCGCGAGGGTCAGGCGCGCGCGCTGCTCGTCAACGGCGGCGTCAGCCGGCTCGACGTCCTCAACTACATCAGCCACGGGATCTCCAAGTCCGAGACCCCGGGCACGCTCCCCCCGCGCGAGGCCGAGCCCGAGGGGGGCCCCGGCGGTGACGGCGAGGACCGCACGGTCGACGACCCGCTTGCGGCGTTCACCGTGAACCTGAACGAGCAGGCCAAGGCAGGCGAGATCGACCCGCTCATCGGACGCGAGACCGAGGTGGAGCGCGTCGTCCAGGTCCTGTGCCGCAGGCGCAAGAACAACCCGATGCTGGTCGGCGACGCCGGTGTCGGCAAGACCGCCATCGCCGAGGGCCTGGCCAAGCTCATCGTCGAGAAGAAGGTGCCGACGCTGGTGCAGGACGCCGTCGTGTACTCGCTCGACATGGGCACGCTGCTCGCCGGCACGCGCTTCCGCGGCGATTTCGAGAACCGGCTGAAGGCCGTGGTCAAGGCGCTCGAGCAGCGGCCGGGCTCGATCCTGTTCATCGACGAGCTGCACAACATCATGGGCGCCGGCAGTGCCAGCGGCAGCACCATGGACGCGTCGAACCTGCTCAAGCCGACGCTCATGACCGGCAAGCTGCGCGTGATGGGCTCGACGACCTACCAGGAGTACCGCACGCACGTGGAACGCGACCGCGCGCTCGTGCGCCGCTTCCAGAAGGTCGAGGTCAACGAGCCCTCCGAGGCGGACAGCATCGCGATCTTGAAGGGCCTCGTCGCGCGCTACGAGAGCTTCCACAAGGTGCGCTACGCGCCCGCCGCGCTCGAGGCGGCGGTCAAGCTCTCGGCCCGGCACCTGCAGGACCGGAAACTGCCGGACAAGGCCATCGACCTCGTCGACGAGGCGGGCGCGCGCGCCAAGCTCGAGCACGGCGAGGGGCACCTGGTCGGCGTGACGGACATCGAGGCCGTGGTGGCCAAGATGGCGCAGATTCCGCCGAAGCAGGTGTCGAGCAACGACAAGGAGCGCCTGCGCAACCTCGACGCCGAGCTCCGCAGCGTGATCTTCGCGCAGGACGAGGCGGTCGAGCAGCTGGCGAGCGCCATCAAGCTGGCGCGCGCCGGCCTGCGCGCGCCCGAGAAGCCGATCGGCAACTTCCTCTTCACCGGCCCGACGGGCGTCGGCAAGACCGAGCTCGCCAAGCAGCTGGCGCGCATCCTCGGCATCGGCTTTCTGCGCTACGACATGAGCGAGTACCAGGAGCGCCACAGCGTCAGCCGCCTCATCGGCGCGCCCCCTGGCTACGTCGGCTTCGACCGCGGCGGGCTGCTCACCGACGCCGTGAACAAGACGCCCCACGCCGTGCTCCTGCTCGACGAGGTCGAAAAGGCGCACCCCGACGTGTTCAGCGTGCTCCTGCAGGTCATGGACCACGGCACCCTGACCGACAACAACGGCCGCCCCACGGACTTCCGCCACGTGGTGCTCATCATGACGAGCAACGTGGGCGCCCAGGAGCTGAGTCACAGCCGCCTCGGCTTCGGCAAGCGCGACGAGCAGAGCCCCGAGGGCGATCGGGCCTACCGCAACATGTTCAGCCCGGAGTTCCGCAACCGCCTCGACGCACGCATCCACTTCAAGCCCCTCGACCCGCAGGTGATGGGGCAGATCGTGGACAAGTACGTGCGCGAGCTCGGCGCGCAGCTCGCCGACCGCAAGATCGAGGTGGCGGTGGACGAGCGCGCGCGGCGCGTGCTCGCGGCCATCGGCTACGACAAGCTGAACGGCGCGCGCCCGCTCGCGCGCGTGATGGACCAGCTGCTCAAGCGCAAGCTGTCGCACGAGATCCTGTTCGGAGCGCTCGAGCACGGCGGCAAGGTCGAGGTGGGCCTGCGCGCCGACGTGGACGAGGCGGCGTTCCTCGCCGAGGTCGACGCGGTGCGCGCGGACCAGAAGCGCCTCGAGGAGGCCGGCGCCCTGTTCGACTTCCGCTTCGAGCCCGCACCGCCGCCCGAGCCCGAGCCCGAGACCGCGCTCGCGGTCGCCTCGCCCGGCTGAAGCGCGGCCCGACGCGCGCGCGCGGTTGACAAGGAGCGCGCACGTTCCCACGTTGCGCCCCATGGCTCTCGAAACGGCGGAGCGCAGCGAACGAGGCAGCGCGCTGCCGACCGGAGACGAGCGGGCGGCGACGCACGAGCGGTTCCATGGCAACCTGGGGGGCCTACGGACGGCGATCCGCGCCATGAACGACCAGGGTGACAGCGCGGGCGGCGGACGCGACGACGGCAACGGCAGGAGCGGCCCCGGACCGAAGGGCGGCAACGGCGCGAGTCGCGACGCCGGGGTCGAGCACGCCCCGGAGCCTTCGGGGGCGCGCATCGTGCACGTATCGGTGGGCGCGCTCGGTCCCGTGGGCGAGCGCCACGGACATCGGGGAGCGAACGGCAACGGCCACGGCGCCGCGCGCCCGTTGTTCGCGCCGCCGGCGGGCCTCGACGAGGACGAGCTGTCCGAGGAGCAGGCCGCGGAGCGGGGCCTCATCGGCCCCGTGCCCTCGCGCAGCAAGGCCCGCGAGTGGGCGCTCGTGCTCCAGTCGATGGGGCTGTCGTACGCGATGTTCCACTCGAGCGCCGTGCTGTCGCAGAGCGGCGGCGGCTGGCTCCTGCGCGTCGCCCCCCACGACCGCGCGCGCGCCCTCGTTGCCATCGAGACCTACGAGACCGAGAACGAGGGCTGGCACGAGACCGAGCGCGACGTGCCGCGCCACCGGGCGAGTCTGCTCGTGCCGTTCGCCTTCGCGGCGCTGGCCGTGTTCTTCGCCGTGACCGGACCGTCGGCGGCGGGCTCGTTCTGGTTCGCGCGCGGCACCGCCGACGCGTCGCAGCTCGCGAGCGCGCCCTGGCGCATGGTGACGGCCCTGACCCTGCACGGCGATCTACCGCACGTGCTCGGCAACGTCGTATCGGGCGGCATCTTCGGCGCGATCCTGAGCCGCCGGCTCGGCCCGGGCGCCGCGCTGCTCGGCATGGTCGTAGCTGCGTCGCTCGGCAATGCGCTCAACGCCGTGCACCACCTGGGCGGGCACCTGTCGATCGGGGCCTCGACCGCGGTGTTCGCGGCGGTCGGGATGCTCGCCGGGACGCAGGTGTTGCTGGGACGCGACAAGCGCCCGCTCGGCGAGCGCGGCATGCGCGCCGTGCTCGCCCCCGTCGTGGGCGGGCTGGCGCTGCTCGGCTCGCTCGGCGCCAGCCCCGAGACCGACCTCTGGGCGCACTTCTACGGCCTGCTCGCGGGGCTCGTCCTCGGGCTCGGCGCAGGCCTCGTCGA
Source organism: Myxococcales bacterium (assembly GCA_016212965.1). Classification (GTDB taxonomy): domain Bacteria; phylum Myxococcota_A; class Polyangia; order Polyangiales; family Polyangiaceae; genus JACRDA01. The sequence continues at coordinate 15,925 of JACRDA010000162.1, read as the reverse complement.
GCGGCGCCGCCTCGCCCTCGAGAGCTCGCGCACGGGCCAGTGGATCCTGTTCGGGGTCGCCCTCGCCATCGTGGCCGTCGCGTGGCAGGTCGCGCTGCGCGCCTGAGCGCCCCGCGCGCCGGGCGCCGCCCCGGCACGCGCAGCGCTCGCTCAGCGCCGGTCCGGCGGCGGCACGAGCGAGCGGCACACGCGGAAGGTGGTGCCCGTGCCGCGAAACAGCGCGGGTTGGTGGCTGCGCGAAGCGGAGCGCGACCACTCGCGCGTGACGTTCCAGGCCCCGGAGCGCACGATGCGCGGGCTCGAGGCGCCACGCTCGGTGCCGGGCTCGGGCTCGGGCTCGCTCTCGAGCTCGGCGCAGTCGTGCTCGCCGAACAGGTCGCCCACCCACTCGCGCATGCCGCCGGCGAGATCGCGCACGCCGTACGGGGACTCGTCGCTCGGGAAGGTCCCAATGGGCTCGGGCTGGTGCAGGAAGGGGCGGCTGTGGCGGGTGAGGCAGAAGGTGGCGTCGAAGTGGTCGCCCCACGGAAAGAAGCGCCCGTCGAGGCCCCGGGCGGCCTTCTCCCACTCCGCCTCGCCCGGCAGGCGCACGGGCACGCCCTCGCGCGCGCTCAGCCACCGGCAGTAGGCCCGCGCGTCGAACCAGGTGACGAGGTGCACCGGCACGCGCCACAGGTGCCCCTCCTCGGGCGGGAACAAGAGGCGCGCCTCGCCCTCGATCATGAGGTCGTGCGGCTCCCAGCGCCCGTCCGGGCCGCGCTGCACCGAGGCGGCGACCGTCTCGCGCAGCTGGAAGGGTGCGCGCCGCTCGACGGCGGCCGGATCGCTCGCCCCGAGGTCGTCGAGGAAAGCGCAGTACTCGCGCATCGTGACCGGGTGGACGGCGATGGCGAAGTCGCCCACGGCGCAGTGCTGGCGCGGCAGCGGATCGACGGCGTCTGGGTCACCGCCGAGCAGCACCTCGCTCGCGGGGACGTAGCGGTAGCCCTCGCCGATCTCGGCCGGCGTGTAGAGGTTGACGCTGGCCTCGTGCCGGCCGCCGCGCTCGAGCATCACCGGGTAGCGCACCGGCGCGAAGCCGGGGGCCTCGAGGGTGACGAGGTAGCTGCCCGGCTCGAGCTCGACCTCGCCGACCGGCGTCGTGCCGAGCACGCGGAGGTCGCGCGGCACGAGGCGGCGATCGTGCTCCTCGTAGCGCTCGACCTTCACGAGCGCCCCGCCCGGCTGCGAGGCCACCGCGAGGGTGGCGCGCGCCGAGAGCAGCTCGACGTAGCGACCGTCGTCGTGCTCGATGACCAGGGTCTCGTAGTGCACGCGCATGGCGTGCCGCCGCTCCGCCTCGGCCTGTCGGGCGCGCGACCAGTAGAGATCGGCGAGCCCCTCGTGCGCGTGGCGGCACTCGGCGTCGTAGCCGAGCGCCTTCGTGTAGAGGTCGATGGCCTCGGCCAGCCGGCGCGCGCTCTCGCGCTCGCTCTGCGCGGCGCGCTCCTCGAGGTGCCAGGCGGGTAGCTTGTCCGAGACGGGGCGCCAGTCCTCGACGTGCTTCAAGAGCTCGCGGGCGCGGGCGCGCAAGAGCTCCGCGTGGCGCTCGAGCGCGAGGCATTGATCCGCGGGGCCGCGCGCCACCTCGGAGAGCCGGCGCGCCTCGCTGCGCCGCCGCTCGCGCTCCTTGGCGCCCTCGAGGTAGGCCTCGATCTGCTGCGCGACCGCGTCCGCCGACGGCAAGCGGTCGTCCGGGTCCTTCTCGAGCATGGTGAGGCACAGGTCCTCGAGCAGCAGCGGGCAGCTCGGCTCGAGCTCGCGCGGCGGGGTCGGCGCCTGCTTCACGGTGGCGAACAGGGTGGCGCGGGCATCCCGCCCGCGAAAGGGCATGCGCCCCGTCAGCATCTCGTAGAGCACGACGCCGAGGGAGAAGATGTCGGAGCGATGGTCGACACGCGCCCAGTCCCCACGCGCGAGCTCCGGGGCGAGGAAGCCCGGTGTGCCGCCGGGCGGCGAGTGCTGGGTCGGCGCGGCAGTGAGCGTGTCGAGCGGCGCCTCGTCGGGCGCGAGGTCCTCGAGGTCGGGCGGCGGAGGCAGCGTGCTCGTGCTGGTGCGCACCAGACTGTGCGGCTGCACCCGCGTCAGGCCCCAGTCCGCGAGGTAGACCTCGCCGAAATCGCCGAGCAGGATGTTCTCGGGCTTGATGTCGCCGTGCAGCACGCCGCGCGAGTGGGCGTAGGCGAGCGCGCGGGAGACCTGCAACAGCGCTCCGAGGAGGCGCACGAGCGACCAGCGCTCGTCGACCGGCAGGCCCATCACGTCGGCGAGCGAGTGCCGCTGCACGATGCGCATCGTGTAATAGGGCTGGCCGCTCGGCAGCATCCCGAGGTCGTACACGGGCACGATGTTGGGGTGCTCGAGCTGCGCCGTGACGCGCGCCTCGACCAGGAATTTCCGCGCCAGGCGCGGATCGTTCGGGTCCTTCAGCGTCTTCAGGGCCACGTCGCGGCCGATCTCGCGGTCCCGGCTCCGGACCACCTTGCCGACGCCGCCCGCGCCGAGCGCCTGCAAGGTGCGGTAGCGCGCGCCGGCGATGCGCCCCGGCAGCTCGCCGGCGTCGACCGACGACGGCAGGGAGTCGCGCTCGGGAATCGTGCGGCCGAAGGCCCCCCGCCCCGACATGGGTGCCTCGTCGAGGGTTCGCTCGAGCGACGCGAGCTGCTCGGCGCTGAGCGAGGCGCCGAGCACACCCGCGATGCTCTCGGCGCTCGCGCTGCGGAGGGCCGCATCCCACAGGGCGTCGGCGCCGATCCAGCCGCGCACGGCAGCCTCGACGGCGAGTCGGCGGGCTCGGTCGCGTGGGTCCGCCATCACACTTGGGGCACGGTGCGGTGCGCCGCGTCGCAGCCCACACGCGCCGACGACGTCAGTGCGACACGACCGGTGCGAGCCTCAGGACGTCCGAGCCGTCAGCCGTGGTGGCTGCGAACTCACCGAGCACGCGGCAGTCCTCCATCTTCGCGAGCAGCTTCGTGAGCTTCTTGACCATCGTCTTGGTCTTTCGCCCGGAGTCGAGGATCTCGTTCCACTTCTCGGCGTAGTGGAGGCACTTGCCCGGATCGGGCGGGTAGCCCGGGTCGGGGGGGTAGATCACCACGTGCCCGAACACCGTGCTGTGACCGAGGTTCCAGATCTCCTGGGTGTGGAGCCGCTCGACGAGACCCTCGCTCGCCGCCTGGTCGAAGGCCTTGAGCCTGCCGACGCGCTCCTCGTTGCCGTTGGCGAGCTGCACGGTGTCGGACGCGACCAGCGAGCCGGCTGTGATCAGACCGGCAACCCCCGCGAGCACAGCGACCAATCGCCTCATGATGGCTCGATCGTCACTGATCTCGCGGCATCCGTCAAGCAGACCCGCAGCCCCCCCGCGAGGGCAGGGCGGACATGACGCCCATCAACAGGCGGTCGACCGGCCGGTCACCCGTTTTCGCTCGGCCACATCGCGAGGGTGCCGCCTGTCCAGGGCAGGTCCTTGTTGTGGTCGACGCCGATCATCTTGCCGCGCGACAGCCGGGCCAGGTTGAGGGCGAGGATGGGCGCCGTCGCCTCGGGTGGCCGCAGAAACATGAGACGCACCTCCACCTTGATGCCGTGGCCCTCGACGTCCCGCAGCGCCGGCGCGTAGTCGACCTTCTGCTGCAGCATCCAGCCCGGGCGCTCCGCCGCGGGGACGGCGTCGACGTCGGCGCGCGTGGGGGTCACGTTGACGCCCATGCCCGCGAACGAGAACAGCGGCTTCAGCACGTAGTGCTCGAGGTCGGGCGGGAGCTCGGCCACGTCCGACAGCAGTCGGGCAGGCGGCACGGCGGGGTGGTGCAGGAAGGGCAGGCTGTACTTCGACCAGCGGAAGTACCAGCTCGGGTGCGTGCAGAACGAGACCTCGAGGTCGTCGCGGAAGTCGAACGCCATCGGCGGCTTCACGCGCTCGAGCTCCTCGCACACCATGCGGTTGTAGATGCGCCGGATCGGCACGAGCTTGCCGTCGCGCCGGTAGTAGAGCTCACGGCCCGCGCGCTCGATCTCGGTGACGCACACGGTGCGCACGCCGATGAGCTTCTCGGTAGCCGCGAAGTCCGGCCACGTCTTCTGGCTGCGCGGCTTGATGTCGACGAGCACCACGTTCTCGGCCGGCACGCCCGCGAGGACCGTGCGGGCGAGCAGATCGACGTAGCGCGCCCGGTCGAGGCCGCCGAAGCAGTTCGTCCAGCGGCCCGCGAGCTGCGGGATGCTCTGGAAGCGCCGCTCCAGGAGCTCGCACCAGAGGAACATCAGGCCGTAGAGCGACGGGAAGCCCTGCAGCTCGATGACGCGCGCGTCGAGCTCGCCGCCGGCGTCGCGGCACACCGCGAAGTCGACCGCCACCATCTCGGGCGTGGCCTCTGCCTCGGCACCGCGGTAGCGCTCGGGGATCGCCGGCCGCATCTTCTCGAGAAAGCTCGGCACGCTGAGCTCGCTCACGATCTCCTGCGCGGCGCGCGCCATCTTGTCGCGCAGCGGCGCCGGCAAGAAGACCGGCGTCTCGGCGACGCGGAAGGGGATCTCGCCGCCGACCGCCGCCTCCAGATCGGCGCGCATGGCCGCGAAGAAGCTCTCGCCGAAAGCGGCGTTGTAGGCCCCACGGAATACCTCGTCCATGTCGCTTCGCTACCACAGCCCGCCCGGAGCCGCGATCCGCAGCGTGCGCGCGGGTGTGCTAGGCTCAGCCCGATGCGTACGTCCTGCGCCGCGCTCGCCACCCTCGCCGCCGCTCTGTTCGGCTCCCTAGCCACCGCATGCACGAGCCTCGCCCAGCCGGACGAGATCGTGGTCACGAAGGAGCCGCTCGGGGCGCCGCGCCCCGCCGACGTCCCGGCCGCCCCCGGCGCGGCGGCCGGCAACGCCCAGCCGCGTTCCCCCCAGAACGCGGCGCGCGCGGCCCAACCGTCCTGCGGCGACTGACAGGTCGCCCGGCTCGACCCGCAACGCTCGGCGGCCCGTGGCTCGCGGGACGGCGCAGCGCACGCTCGCTTTCGACTTTGCGCGGCGCAGGGAATTGCGTACGGGTCCAGGCGATGGGCCTGGGGCCGTTCACCATCGTCGAGCCGACGCACGACACGCCCGTGCTCGTCGAGGTGCCGCACGCCGGCCTGCGCCTCGACGGCGAGGCGCTCGGCTGCATGATCGCGCCGTGCCGCAACCTCGCGCGGGACGCCGACCTCTACGTGGACGAGATTTTCGGCGACGCACCGAGCTGCGGCGCGTCGCTGCTCACCGCCGACGTGAGTCGCTACGTCGTGGACCTCAACCGCGCCGAGGACGACTTCGACGGGGCCGCGGTGGCTGGCGGCCCCGCCGGTCACCGCCCGCGCGGTGTCATCTGGAGCGTGAGCTCCGACGGGCAGCCGGTGCTGAGCCAGCCGCTGCCGGCCGCCGAGTACGAGCGCCGGATGACGCTCTACCACCGCCCCTACCACCGGGCCCTTTCGGATCTGCTCGAGCGCAAGCGCGCCCGCTTCGGCTTCGCGCTCGCCCTCTGCGCCCACTCGATGCCCACGCCGCGACGGCGCGAGCGGGGCCACCGCGCGCCCGCGCCCGCTCTCGCGGACCTCGTCCCAGGCAGCCGCGGACGTACGAGCGCGGCGGGCCGCTTCATCGATTGCGTCGAGCAAGTCGGCCGGCGACACGGCTTCACGGTCGTGCACGACGATCCCTACAAGGGCGGCTACACGACGACCCACTACGGGCGCCCGGACGCCGGCTGCCACGTCGTCCAGCTCGAGATCGCACGCGCGCTCTACATGGACGAAGAGCACCTGGGCCGCGTGCGCAACGGCCTCGCGCGCCTGCGCCAATTCGCGGGCACCCTGGTCAGCGAACTCGTGGTCGAAGCCGACCGGGTGTATCGTAGCGGCGGAGAGGATGACCGAACCAGGCGATGAGTCCGAGCCCGCGGCGCCGAGCTCCCCGCACAAGCCGCTGCTCGCGTCCCAAGCGCTCATCGAGGATCTCGCTCCCGAGGAGCCCCTCAAGCGCAGCGCCCGCTTCTGGTGCCTGGGGGTGGCCGTGGCCGTGGCGCCGCTCGGGGCGCAGCCCATCGTGGAGGACGGGGCTCCGGCCGCGAGCGGCATCCTGACCTTCTGCTACGCCGGGGCCGCGCTGCTCACGGGCGCGCTGCCCCTCGGCTACCGGCTCCGCGCGACCCTCATGCTCCTGCTCGCGGTGGTGGTCGGCGCGGTCCTCGGCACGCTGCGGCTGGGTCCGGCGCAGGCCCTCGGCGACGCCGCCGCCCAGTGGGGCGCGCTGCACGCGATCGCAGGCATCGCGCTACCGGGGGCCCTGCTGTTCCGCGCTCGGTACCGCGCGTACGGACACGCGCGCCGCCTGCTGGCGATGGCGCTCGCGCTCGCCGCACCCTTCGCGGTCTACATGGCGGTCACCATCGCCCGGGCCGAAGACCCCGCGACGCGCATCGCCGCGGTCGCGGCGCTCCTCGCGGTGGGGGTCAGTCTGCTCGGGTTCATGGGGTCGGAGACCACCGGAGCCGGGAGCTACCTGGCCGCCACGGTCATCGCGGCCATCACGGCGACGCTCACCGCCCCGCTCGCCGTGGCGCTGTTCGCGCGGGCGAGCGAGCTCGAGGCCGAGGCTCCGCCCACGGCTGACCTGTGGCCGCTCTACTCGACGCTCGCGTTCGGAACGACCCTGGTGCTCGGCGCGCTCGGCCTGTGCCAGCTGCTCGCAGCGCGCTGGTGGCGGGATGCGCGCATCATCGATCTCCACGCGGCGGCCAAGGGCGATCGCCCCTCGATGGGCTCGCTGCCCGACTGGCCGTCGAGCCGGCGCTGAGCGCGCGCGGGCCCCGTCGCGCGGCGGCAAGCAGGCGCGCCGAGCGGCGTGAAATTCGCTGTGCGGAGCCGGCGGCGCCTGCTAAGGCTCCGACGCTAGCTGGCGTACGGCGCGACACCCGCGCGCCGACGCACCGAGCGAGGGCGAGGGTCCACATGTCCACCCAGAGCAGCCACGACACCTTCGGCCTGCCGTTGCGCGGGGCCGCCAATCCCTCGAGCCGCGGCGAGGGCACCACACCGGGCTCCTTCGCGAACGCGCCCGACGTCGGTGGGCGGCTCGCCTTCTCGTCGCCGGACTCGCCGGGCATGCCGCAGCCGAGCGGCAAGTCGGCGTGGGACTTCATGCCGCCCGACTGGACCCTCCGCGACGGGCGCTGGCACCCGCCCGCGGGCTTCGTGCCGGTGACGCAGCTCGAGCACGCTCGGCTCGGCACGGTCACGCCCGAGATGCGGCGCGTGGCCGAGCGCGAGCCGCATCTCACGGCCGAGGCGGTGCGGGACGAGGTCGCCGCCGGCCGCATGATCATCCCCGCCAACCGCTGCCACCTCGCGCGGCAGCTCGATCCGCTGTGCATCGGGCGTGCGGCCAGCACCAAGATCAACGCCAACATGGGCGCTTCGCCGGTGGCGAGCGCCACCGCGGACGAGCTCGAGAAGCTCGAGTGGGCCGTGCGCTGGGGCGCCGACACCGTGATGGACCTCTCGACGGGGGGCGACCTCGACGCCTGCCGCCAGGCGATCATCGACCATGCGACGGTGCCCATCGGGACCGTGCCGATCTACGCCATGATCGTCGGGCGCCGCATCGAGGATCTCGACGCCGCGACCATCCTCGCCGAGCTCGAGCATCAGGCCGCGCAGGGGGTCGACTACTTCACCATCCACGCCGGCCTGCTCCGCGCGCACCTGCCGCTCATCCGCCACCGGCTCATCGGCATCGTGTCGCGCGGTGGCTCGCTGCTCGCCAAGTGGATGCTGACGCACGGGCGCGAGAACCCGATGTACGAGCTGTTCGACGCGATCTGCGACGTGACGCGGCGCTACGACGTGTCGTTCTCGCTCGGCGACGGCCTGCGGCCCGGCGGCCTCGCCGACGCCACGGACACCGCGCAGCTCGCCGAGCTGAGAACGCTCGGCGAGCTCACCGAGCGCGCCTGGCGCAAGGGCTGCCAGGTGATGATCGAGGGGCCGGGCCACGTGCCCTTCGACCAGATCGAGTTCAACATGAAGCTCGAGCGACGGCTGTGCCACGGCGCGCCGTTCTACGTGCTCGGGCCGCTCGTGACCGACGTCTTCCCGGGCTACGACCACATCACGAGCGCCATCGGCGCGACGGCGGCCGCTTACCATGGCGCCAGCATGCTCTGCTACGTGACGCCGAAGGAGCACGTCGGCCTGCCCAAGAAGGACGATGTGAAGCAGGGCTGCGTCGCCTACCAGCTCGCCGCCCACGCGGCCGACGTCGCGCTCGGCATTCCCGGGAGCCGCGACTGGGACGACGCGCTCACGAAGGCCCGCGCAGCGCTCAACTGGAACCGGCACTTCGAGCTCGCCTTCGACGGCGACCTCGCGCGCGCCATGCACGATGAGGACCTCGCGGTCGACACCGACTTCTGCGCCATGTGCGGCCACGACTGGTGCTCGGTGCGCATCTCGAAGGACATCCAGGAGTTCGCTTCGGGCAAGGCACCGGGCTTCGAGCGCCAGGGCGCCGGCCCGGGCGCGCCGCTCAACGAGGAGCAGCGGCGCATCCTCGAGGCGCGTGGCGTGCTCGCGCCCGACGAGATCCTGCGCCTGTCGAGCCGCACGCGCCGCGCGGTGGCGGTCGATCCGGGCGGCAAGGCGGTGTGCCACAGCGACCTCACGTCGGCGGAGCAGGCCCGTCGGATCCAGGGCGAGCGGCTGGTCGAGCTGCGACGCAAGACGCTGGGCGCGGATCCGGCCTGACACCGAGGCTCGTCGCGCGCCCCCGCAGGCGCTAGGATCGAGCGATGGTGGGTGAGCTCGTAGCCGGCACGATGGTGACGCCGAACGTGCGCCTCGTGCGGCTGCTCGGGCAGGGAGGCATGGGCAGTGTCTGGGTGGCCGACCACCTGTCGCTGCACACCCAGGTCGCGGTCAAGTTCATCTCGGCCGAGCTCGTGCGGAGCGAGCCCACCATCATCGCGCGCTTCAATCGCGAGGCGGCCCTGTGCGCCCAGATCAAGAGCCCGCACGTCGTGCAGATCTTCGACCACGGCCTCATGGCCGACGGTACACCCTACCTCGTGATGGAGCTGCTCGACGGCGAGAGCCTCGCGGCGCGCCTCGAGCGCGGGCCGCTCGGCCTCGCCGAGGCGCGCGTCGTCATCGGGCAGGTGGCCAAGGCGCTCTGGCGCGCCCACAAGCTCGGCATCGTCCACCGCGACATCAAGCCCGACAACGTGTTCCTGCTCTGCACCGAGGAGGAGCTCGTCTGCAAGGTGCTCGACTTCGGCATCGCCAAGCAGAGCGGAATGCCGCAGTACGGCGCCGTGACCCAGACCGGCATGATGGTGGGCACGCCCGAGTTCATGAGCCCCGAGCAGGTGCTGAGCGCCAAGAACGTGGACCACCGCTCGGACCTCTGGGCGCTCGGCGTCGTCGCCTACCACGCGCTCACCGGGGCCGTGCCGTTCTCGGGCGAGACGCTCGGGTCGCTGTGCGTCGCCATCGCCGCGGGCACCTTCGTACCGGTGACGGCGCGGCGCCCCGAGCTGCCGCCGGCGCTCGATGCGTGGTTCGCGCAGGCCCTCGCGGTCCAGCCCGAGGCCCGCTTCGCCAACGCCAGGGACATGGCCGCGGCGCTCGAGGCCGCCGCGGAGGGCCGCCCCGTCTTCGTCGACGATGCGAGCGGCGACCTGTCCGTGCGCACCCCGCAGGCGTCGAGCGCCGCGGCCACCGCCGCCGCGACGTCGGCTCTGCAGAGCGGGCCGCACCTCGCCGCGACCTCGCCGACCTTCGCCGGAGCAGCCGCGCCCATCGCACCGCCGCGGCGGCGCGGCGCGCTCGCACTCGGGGGCGTGCTGGCGGTGGCGGGTGGCATCGGCCTCTACTTCGCGCTGGCGAGTGGCCGTTCGGGCCCCGCCACCGCCGAGGGGGGCGCCGGCGCGCAGACCGAGAGCGTCGCCGCCGAGCACACCGGGACGGTGGCGGCGGTCACACCCCCCCCGAGCACCACGGTGGCGGCGCCCGCGAGCTCGACCACGGCGGTGGCGACCGCGAGTTCGGCCACGACCGCGCCGAGCAACGCCCCACCCGCGACCGCCAGCCCGAGCGTGGCTCAGGCCCCGGCGACGGGGGCCCGAGTGGGCGGGACCGCTCCTCCGCCACCGTCGAAGCCGCCCCCCAAGTCCACGGGCAAGGATCGCGGCTTCTGACGCCGTCGCGCGTCAGCCGAGCAGGGCCTCGCTGAGGCCGAGAGCGCGAGCGAGCGGCGCAGCGGCGCCGAGGCGCTCGGCGGAGGACGCGCTCACCAGTCCCGTCGACGAGGACGGCGGCGGCGGGACGGAGGTGTCGTCCTCGGCGGCGGGCGGGCGGCCCGCGCGCAGGCGCGCCAGGGCGTCGTACACGAGCTCCTGGGCGCGCTCGAGATCCGGCTCCACGCGCAGGCGCTCGGTCAGCGCGAGCAGCTCGAGCGCACGATCGACCGCGACCGAGCGCCCGCCCTCCGCCCGCTCGTGGTCGCCGAGCGCCCAGGCGGCGACGAGCCCGAGCAGGATGGCCTCGAAGTGGGCGCGCGGCGCCGCGTCGCGCAGCGACACGCCGAGGCGGTCGGCCTGCTCGGCGATGGCGAGCGCGTCGTCGTAGCGAGCGGCGTCGAAGGGCTCGCGCAACGCCTCGAGCTCGCGGAGCAGGCGCCGGTTCAGGGTGAACTCGGCCGCGATGCGGAGCTCGCGCGGCAGCGCCAGGCCGGCCTGCTCCAGCATGGCGATGACGCGGCGATTGTCGTCGTACACGCGCTCGTACTCCTCGCCGTAGGGCACGAGCCACGCGCCGAACAGGGCGCGCACGATGCCGGGCCGCTCGTCGGCGAGAAGGTGCGCCAGCCCGAAGTGCTCGGGGCCGAACTCGGCCTCGGCCGCGTGCAGGAGCTCGGGCAGGCTCGCGGCCTCGAAGCGCCCCCAGAGCCGCTCGCAGGCGCGCGCGAACGCCGCGGGGCCCGGGTAGGGGCGCAGAACGCAGTGCACGTCGATGCCGCCGAGGTACAGGGCGGCGAGCGCGTAGTCGCCCGAGGTGCGGCGGGCGTCGTGGTCGACGGCGACCCGCGCCGTCGCGAGCTTCAGGGTGCCGAGGTGCTCGGCGCGGCAGTCGCTCAGGCGAACGCGCCGGCCCGCGACCACGCCCGCGACGACCTCGCCACGGCTCCGCGCCGCTGCGTCCCCGCGGCGCCCGTCGCCCGCGTTCGCGAGCCGGCTCAGCCCGACGTGCGCGGCGACCGAGGCGTTGGTGACGCGGCTCTGCTGCACCGCGCGCCGGAAGATGTCGGCGCCGGTGCCGTGCTTCGCAACGTTGCTCACCGCCTCGCCGAGCACCTCGAGGAAGCGCGCCACCGGCGGGGCGAAGCCGAGCTCCTCGAGCTCGTCGACGAGCAGGCCTGCGTAGCGCAGCACCTGGGTGCTCTCGAGCCCGGCGAGGTCCGAGAAGAACCAGCCGCAGCTCGTGTACATGAGCTGGCTCGAGCGCTGCACCTCGAGCAAGGCGAAGAGCCGCGCGAGGCTCGGCTCGTCGAGCGGGCGGCGCGCGTGCTCGGCGAGGAAAGGCGCACGGCCCTTCACCGGGTCGAGCAGCACGGACACGTAGGCGTCGCGCGCGGCCCACGGGTCGCGGCACAGCTCCGAGGCGGCGTCGACGAAGGCCGCCGCCGCGAAGTCGCGCAGCAGATCGAGTGCCTGACGCAGGGGCCAGCGCCACGCCTGCGTCCAGCCGGGCCGCCCGCCCGTGTGGCAACCGCAGTCGCGCTGCCAGCGGCCGACGCCGTGCGCGCAGCTCCAGCTCGTGCCGAGCCCGTCGGGACCCGGCTTCAGCTCGACCTCGAAGCTCGGCGCCTTGTGCGCGCAGTGCTCGCCGAAGTTGGTGACGCGAAAGCCGCGGCGCGGCGCCTCCTTCTCGAGCGCGTACGCGAGGCACCGCTCGCCGGACTTGAAGTGGTGCCCGTAGCTCTCGCCGTCGGTGGCCACGATCACCGCCTGCCCGGCGCGGGCGCGCGCGAGCTCGAAGCGGTCGACGAAGGCGCTCGACGAGGCGAGCACGCCCTCGAAGGCGACGGCACGCGAGATGGGCCCGTCGTAGAAGAAGACGGTGATGGAGCGCCCGGAGCCGTCGGGGTGGCGCCACAGGTAGGGGTGACGCGGATCGACGCTGCCGTCGGCGACGTCCTTCCAGACCGTGTCGCCCACGCGCCGCACGCGCAGCGCCTGCTCGGGTGCGAGCACCACGAAGCGCAGGCCCTCGGCGACGAGGGCGGCGAGGGTGCGCCCGTCGCACGCCGTCTCGGGCAGCCACAGGGCCTCCGCATCGCGGGCGAAGCGGTGCTTGAAGTCGGCCAGGCCCCAGCGGATCTGGGTGCGGAGATCGCGGTCGTTGCACAGGGGCAGGATGCAGTGGTTGTAGGCCTGAGCCAGGCCGTTGCCGTGACCGCCACGCTGGCGCACGCTCTCGGCGTCGGCGCGCTGCAGACGGCGGTAGCAGACCGGGTCGTGGCGCTCGAGCCAGCCGAGCAGTGTCGGCCCGAAGTTCCAGGACATGTAGCGGTAGTTGTCGACGAGGCGCGCGATGCGCCCGTGCGCGTCCACCACGCGCGCGAACGAGTTCCGCCGGTAGCACTCGGCGTGGATACGCTCGTTCCAGTCGTGGAACGGCGCGGCGCCGGGCTCGCGGTCGACGCTGCCGGTCCAGGGATTCTCGCGCGGCGGCTGGTAGAAGTGGCCGTGGACGATGAGCGCTGGCTCTCGCGTCATGGGTCCGCATCATGCCTGGCCCGCGCGGCACCGCAACTGCCGTCGCCCGCGGGCGCCGACAAACGCGTTGCCGGTGCCGGGCCCGCCACCTAGGCTTCTGCTCATGAAGCCCACCGCACGCGCCAAGGTCGTCATCCGCCGCTGTGAGCGTTACGACGTCGAGGCGATCCGGCGCATCGTCCGCGAGGCGCTCGAGGCCTTCGATCTCCGCCCCTCGGGCCGGACGCTCATCAAGCCGAACGTCGTCGCGTCCGGCCCCCTGTTCCAGCACGCCCACACGCGCCCCGAGTTCATCGAGGGCGTGGTCGCCGGCCTGCGCGATCGCGACGCCGGCATGACCGAGCTCGCGGTCGGCGAGCGCTGCGGCATCACCATCCCGACCCGCACCGCGTTCGAGGGCGCCGAGTACTACCCGATGTTCAAGCGGGCGCGCGTCAAGCACTACCACTTCGAGGAGGAGCCCCAGGTCGAGATCCCGCTCTGCCACCCGAAGCGGCTGCGCGACTACCTCTTCACCCCGGAGCCGGTGGCGCGGGCCGACTTCTTCGTCAACTGCCCGAAGTTCAAGAGCCACCCGTGGACCACGGTGACCTTCGGCGTGAAGAACTACATCGGCATCCAGGACGACCGGCACCGGCTCATCGACCACGACCACCGCCTGAACGACAAGCTGCGCGATCTACAGTACGTGACCCAGCCGCAGTTCCTCGCGATCGACGGCATCATCGCCGGCGAGGGCCGGATGCTCACGCCGATCCCCTTCGACCTCGGGCTCGTCATCTGCAGCAACAACCAGGTGGCGCTCGACAGCGTGTGCTCGCGCATCATCGGCCTCGACCCGCGCGAGATCGACCACATCCGTTTCGCGCACGAGGAAGGCTTCGGGCCGATCGACCTCGAGGCCATCGACCTCGGCGGCGACGTGACGCTCGCCGAGGCCGTGGCGCGTGCCAAGGGCTTCAAGGTGGGGCTGGTGCGCGTGGAGAAGTACTTCGAGGGCACCAGCATCAGCGCCTACGCCGGCCCGCCGCCCGGCTCCGAGCGCACCGACTACTGCTGGGGCGGCTGCCCGGGCGCCATCGAGGAGGCCATCGAGATCCTGCGCCTCTACGACAAGGAGGTCGACGGCAAGATGCCGCGCATGCACGTCGTGTTCGGCGCCTATCGCGGCCCCATCGACGCGAAGCCCGGCGAGAAGGTGGTGTTCATCGGCGACTGCGCGGAGTGGCAGGGCGACCTCGGCGGCAAGCTCGTGAGCGTCGAGAACCTCTACCGGGACCGCTCGACCAAGGACCCCCACACGGCCAAGCACGACGACATCTACGCCAAGATGCTGGCCGTGACGCGGAAGCTGGCGGCCGCGCGCAACAAGACCCATGTGCGGCTCGAGGGCTGCCCCGTGTCGGTCGCCGAGCAGGTGCTCGCCCTGGTCTCCATCGGCAAGACCAAGAACCCCTACTTCGCCGCCGACCAGGTGATCCAGTTCAACAAGGGCTACCTCATGTGGCGCAGCGCCACCTGGGCCAAGCGGGTCGCGGGCAAGCCCTACCAGCACCACGGCAGCTTCGCCGCGCGCGGCGCGGCAGCCCCCGAGCTCGACCCTCCGACGCGCGGCTGAGCGGGCGCGTCGCGGCGCGAGTCACACCGCGACGAGGTGCACGTCGAGCGCCACCTCGACCGTGTCGTCGACCTTGAAGGCGCCGAGCGGCCCCTTGATCTCGCGCAGGCCGAGCGCGCGCATGGACAGCCGAGCGCTGCCCGTGACCGCGAAGCCGCCGTCCTCCGCGCGCGCCTCGAGCGCGAGCTCGACCTTCTGCTCGCCCTTGCCGACCCGCACCGCGGCCGTTCCGCCGCGGCGACTCGTCCCGCTCGCGGTGACGCGCACCTCGCCCGCGCGGAGCACCTCCTCGCGGATCTTGCGCTCGACCTCGAGCCGGTCGTCGTGCGACAGCACGCCCGTGTCGACGCGCCCGCCGCGCCGCACGCCGAGCACCCGCAGATCGGGCACGAGCACGCGCAGCTCCGCGCTCCAGCTCGCGTCCTCCACGGTGACGGTGAGCTGCGGCGCGCGCGCCTCGATCTCGAGGTCGTGGGCGAAGCGCGCGAGCAGGCCGGTGGCCTTGGTGCGCAAGAGGATCTTGCTGGTGTCGGGGTCGATGCGGTGGCTCGTCACGGCCGGAGCTTCGTGCGGCGCGCGGCCCGGCGCAAGGGGGGCGGGACGCAGCCCGCCGATGCGGTCCCCGGACGCGCGCCGCCCGGGGCGCGGCCGTCAGTCGCGCGCGACGACGGTGGCGACGAGGCCCGCCCCGAGCGCCACCGCCCCGAGCACGAGCGAGCTGTCGGCCTGGGAGAGTCCGTAGGCCGCGGGACCGCCGAGCAGGCTCGCGAGGTGGGCCCGCGGCCAGGGCAGCCCCCAGACGTGGCCGCCGCCGAGCAAGAGGTCGAGCAGCACGACGAGATAGCGACCACGCCCGCGGCGCAGCAGCCGGGCGCCGGCGAGCGCGAGGCTCGCGTACGCGGCCGCGCCGAGGGCGGCGATCCAGCCGCTCGTGAGGGCGTCGCCGCCGGGCGAGCCGCCATGCGCGACGGCGAGGGTCGCCTCCACGATCACGAGCGCGGCGAGCGCCGTGGCCGCGACGACCGCGAGGCCGACCCCGAGCAGGCTCGCACGCCGCGACAGGCCGTGGCGCGACAGACACCACACGCTCGCGCCGAGCTCCTCGGCGCCCGTCGCGAGCGACACCACGGCGAGCGCCACGAGCGGCAGCACGAAGCCGCACGCGAAGGCGAGGGAGCGGTCCGGCGCGGACATAGGAGCCGTCGCGCGCTCGACGAGCGCCGCGGCGAGCGCACCCGCGAGCCCGAGCGCGAGCACGATGAGCCCGCGCGGGCGCAGGCGCGCCAAGGCGAGCCCGAAGCCGGCGCGCGCGGCGACGAGGGACGCCCTCACGGGGCGGGCTCCTTGGGCGGGGACGGCGCCGGCGGGCACGGCGCCGGCGGGGCCGCCGCGACCGGCGCGGAGACCTGCTCCGTCCGGGGCGGCCGCGGAGGCGGCGGAGCCCACAGCGCGGCGACGATGCG
>JACRDA010000165.1 GCA_016212965.1 Myxococcales bacterium | reverse complement strand
GGGCTCGGCGGCGCCGTCGGCACCCGCGCGCGCGAGCGCGAGCGGCCGCGCGAGGCCGCGCGCGAGCGTGCGGTAGAACTCGCACATGCCTTCGGCCACGAGCAGGCGCCTGAGCGAGGCGGGCCAGCGCTCGCGCCGGTAGAGGTCACGGATGGCGTGGCCGACGAAGCGCACCATCGGACCGACGTTACCACGGAGCTCCGCACGGCGGAGCAGGTCCGGGAGCCCCTGCACGTCCCCGTTGCCCCGCGCCCCCGTCGCGGCGACGCTCCTCGCCCGCGACCCCATGCCGACGAAGTCCAAGCAAGTCAGTCAGGCGCCGACCCGTCCACGGCCGGCTGCGGAGCGTCATGCCTTCGACGTGGCCGACCTCTACTCGGGGCCGCTCGGCGACGCCGCGCCCCGCGACGCCGAGGGCGGGGCGCCCCTCGACGAGAAGCTCCGGCAGGCCTACTTCTGGGTCGTCAACCACGCGATCATCAGCCCCTTCTACGACATCGAGTTCCAGGCCGACCCGCCCGCCGCCTTCGCGCTCGGCGCCCGCAAGGTGCCGCTCTGCCTGCCGACGGCGCAGAGCTACTCGAGCTACGTGCTCCTGCCGCTGCTCAACCTCGCCGTCCGGCGCCGCTGCCTACTCGTCGGTGGCCCGGGGCGCGGCAAGACCGTCATCGCGACCCTGCTCGCGCTCCTCGCTGGCTACTCGCTCCGCGAGGTGAGGCAGGGCATCCAGCACGGCCAGCCGCAGATGACCATCGCGGACTTGCTCGGCAACCCGCTGCCGTCGTCGCTCGTGTCGGCCAAGAGCATGGACGAGATCCAGATCGCCTGGCGCAAGTGGCTCGGCATGCGCGTCAAGATCATCGACGAGTACAACCGCATCCCGACCCGCACCCAGTCGGCCCTGCTCACGGTGATGGGCGACGATTACGCGGAGATCTACGATCAGATCTTCGAGTGCCCGCCGGCCGCCTGGTACCTCACGGCCAACGACGACGCGGGCGGCGGCACCTACCAGGTGATCGAGGCCCTGCGCGACCGCATCGACGTCGTCGTCAAGGCGCTGCACTTCAACACGCGCTTCCTCGGCGCCCTGCTCGAGCGCATC
Organism: Myxococcales bacterium; assembly: GCA_016212965.1. GTDB lineage: Bacteria > Myxococcota_A > Polyangia > Polyangiales > Polyangiaceae > JACRDA01. Next base: position 40,701 of record JACRDA010000165.1, on the reverse strand, counting down.
GAGGAGGGGGTGAAGCCCGAGGACGCCGTGCCCGAGGAGATCGTGTTCAGCCCCGCGGAGCTCGACCGCATCGAGCGCGAGGTGCGCGCCATCCCGCTCGCGACCGGCCTGCAGAAGCGCATCGCGTTCTTCGCGTCCGAGCTCGAGTTCTTCGAGCCCGCGGCGCGGCGGCTCGAGTACATGACGAAGGACACGGTCAAGGTCGCGGGCGTGCCCTTCGAGAGCCTCGGCGAGCTCGAGGATCCGACCTCGATCGGCGCCCAGACGCGCAACGGCCTGTCGGTGCGCGCGCTCATGACCTGCCTCGTGTTCGCCAAGGCGCTCGCCTACTTCCGCGGCAACGCCGAGGTCGGCTTCGAGGACGTGCGCCAGATCCTGCCCTTCGTGCTCCACGACAAGCTCGTGCAGCACAAGACGGCGCCCGCCTTCGACGCGCCCGAGCACGCCGCCTACCGCAGCGACCTCGTGAGCTGGATCCGCATGCTCTTCGACCGCTCGTGCCAGGAGTACGACCGGCTCGACCGCGACCGCAGTGATCCCTGCGCGCGCGAGCTCGAGCTCTTCGAGCGCGGGCTCGAGGGGCTCGGCGAGCGCGCCGTCGACGAGCGGCTCGCCGCCATCGAGCGCGCGCTCCGCGACGTGGAGAAGGGCGGCAAGCTCTACGGGCACCTCTACGACGACGTGCTCGCGCTGAAGTACCTCCACCAGCGCTACACGAACTACCGGATCTGGCTGCGATGCCGGGCGTGAGCGAGCTCTTCCGCGGCGTCTGCGCCCGCGAGCGCGAGCGGCTGAACGCGCTCTTCCGGGCGCACGGCCGCGGGGTCGAGCCCGCGGTGGCGCTCGAGCTGCTCCGGCGCACGGTCGCGCCCGTGGTGGACGCGCTCGGCGCGCCGGCCGCGAGCGAGGCGCCGGCCGTCGCGACCGCGCTGTTCGAGGTCGCGCTTCGCGGGCAGACCCGCGGGCTCTTCGGCGCGCACTCCGCGGGCGCCTTCGAGACGGCGCTCGTCGCGGCCCTGCCCGGCTTCGGCCCCGCCCTCGTGCGCGCTCCACTCCGCCTCCTCGGCGCGCTCGGCAACGGCTGGGCGCGCCTCGAGCGCGAGCTCGGCCCCGACACGGCGACGCGCTGGCTCGACGCCTGGAGCGCCGTCGCGCCGAGCTGCACCGCGTCGGACGAGGCCCTCTACGGCGCCGGCCTCGTGCTCGCCTGGCGCTTCGGGCTCGCCGAGGCGCGCGACAAGGCGCTCGCGCGCGCGGCGGCGCTGGGGCCGGAGCTCTGCGAGGCGCTGACGGGCTCGAGCGAGCTCGACCCCGCGCCCGAGCGCCGCTTCGCGCCCCCCGGCTCCCGCGCCCGGCTCGGCCCGCCCGCCGTCGTCGCGCGCGTGGGCGGCTTCGTCGGCTTCGGCGGTCCCTTCGCCCGCCCGCCCGACGTCTACGGCCTCGGCGCGCGCCTCTACGCGACCGACGGCGACGTCGTGCGCGAGCTCTTCGCGGACGTGTTCGGCGCCCGGCTCGTGCCGACCCCGCTCGGCTGCGAGGCCCTGCTCGAGGGAGCCTCGGAAGCGCAGGTCCTCACGGTGAACGCCGCCGGCGTCGTCGACTGGGACGGCGCGCGCGTGACGCTCCCCGCGCTCCGCGACGCCAAGAGCGGGGCCAGCTCGCCGGGCCTGGCCGCGGTGGCGCTCGCCACGAGCCACGCCGTCTTCGTCCTCGGGCGGAGGGCCGAGGGCGCATGAGCGGCGCGCCCGCGGCACCCGCCACGCCCGGCGCGTCCGGCACGGGCGTCGCGGCCGCCACACCGGGCGCCCTCGCGCGCGCCGAGGCATCCTTCGTCGCGGCCTGGCCCGCGGCGCTCGCCGCCCTCAGCCCCTACACGCGCCTCCTGCCGCCCGTCTACTGCCACACGGTGGCGGACGAGAAGCGCGAGGGCCTGACGGGCTCGTTCGCGATGATCCGCCTCCGGGACGAGCGCATCGTCGTCAGCCTCCGGCAGGTGGTCGAGCTCGGGCTCGAGCCCCACGCGCGCGCCATCCTCGCTCACGAGGTCGGCCACTACGTGCACGCGCCCGGCACGCTGCGCGAGCACGTGCGCCTGCACGACCGCATCCGCCGCACGCTGCCGCCGGCCCAGGCCTCGCTCGCGGGCCTCGTCGCGAACCTCTACACGGACCTTTTGCTCAACGACCGGCTCGTGCGGAGCGCGGGGGTCGATCTCGCCGCGGTCTACCGGGTGCTGCGCCGCGACCCGGCCGGGCCGCTCTGGACCGTGTACCTGCGCATGTACGAGCGGCTCTGGCGCCTGCCCGGGAGCTCGCTCGTCGCGCGGCCGAGCCCCGAGGTGGACGCCGACGCCGAGCTCGGCGCGCGCATCGTGCGCCTGTTCCGCGAGCGCTTCCTCGACGGCGCGGCGTCGTTCGCGAAGCTCCTCGAGCCCTACCTCGAGAAGATGGCGCCCGACACGCCGGCCGTGCCCCAGTGGCTCGACACCGCGGGCACGCCCGTCGGCGACACCATCCCCGACGGGCTCACCGACGACGACTTCGACCCCGCCGCGGTCGAGCACCCCGCCGTCGACGCGCGCATCGCGGGCGACCTCGAGGACGACGCGAGCGCCGCGGACGAGGGCGACGGCGACGCGCGAGCCGAAGGGCCCACCCGCCCCGCGGTCCGCGGCGACGGGCGACCCGACCGGCGCAGCGTGCGGCGCTCGCCCCAGCAGTACCTCGATCTGCTCGCCTCGGTCGGCGTGACGCGCAAACCGAAGGAGCTCCTCGCGCGCTACTACCGCGAGCTCGCCATGCCGCACGTCATCCCCTTTCCCGCGATGCGCGTCGAGCGCGCGGGCGAGCCGTTGCCCGAGGGCCTCGATGCCTGGGAAGCGGGGAGCCCGCTCGAGCGCATCGACTGGCTCGAGACCCTCTTGAAGAGCCCGATCGTCGTGCCGGGCGTGACCACGGTCGAGCGCAGCTACGGCGTCACCGAGGGCGGGGAGCCCGAGCGGCGCCCGCCCGACCTCTACGTCGGCATCGACTGCTCGGGCTCGATGGGCAACCCGGCGCACCAGCTCACCTATCCGGTCGTCGCCGGCGTGGTGCTGACGCTGTCGGCCCTGCGCGCCGGCGCGCGCGTCATGGCGTGTCTCTCGGGCGAGTGGCACGGGCAGGGCTCGCACACGGAGACGGCGGGCTTCGTGCGGGACGAGGCGGCGATCCTGGCGGTCCTCGTCGACTACCTCGGCACGGGCTGCTCCTTCGGCCTGCCGCGTCTGGCCGAGACCTTCGTCCGGGCGCCGCGGGCGCGCGGCCGCCCCGCCCACGTGCTCGTGGTGAGCGACAGCGACCTCTTCGGCGAGATCGAGGGCACGGTCGGCGGCTGGGACACGGCCCGGCTGGCGGTCGAGCGCGCCGGGGGCGGCGCCACCGCGGTGCTGCGCCTCGCGAGCTCGGATCACTACCGCGCCCACATCGACCAGCTCGCCGCGTGCGGCTTCGAGGTCCACCTCGTGGCGAGCGAGCCCGAGCTCGTGGCCTTCGCGCGCGCCTTCGCGCGGCGTACCTTCCACTTCGAGGAGGCGGGCGCATGACCTTCGACGTGGAGCGACTCTCGAACCGGCTCGCGGCCGCGCCCGCCTGCTTTCTCCTGCCCGTCGACGCGCGGTTGACCGGGAACGTCGAGGTGGCCGCCATCGTGGCCGATCTCTTCCGCGATCGCGCGACCCGCGCCGCCGAGCCGGCCGAGCTCGAGGCCGTGCGCATGGCCTCCGCCCTCGCGGGCGACGCGCGCAAGGCCGCGCGCCGCCATCTCGGGGTCGCGCTCGTGGCCGCCTGGCTGCTCCACGACGAGGCGTTCGCCGGCACGGACGCCGGCAAGCTCGCGGCCCTGCTCACCGGCCGCTTGCGCGAGCTCGCGGCGCTCGTCGTGCCCCGCGCCTTCGTCGAAGATCCGGACAGGCGCGAGGAGCTCGTGCGCGTGTGCCTCGACGCCCTCGGGCTCGCTCCGGACCACGAGCGGCCCGCCGACGCGGAGGACCGGCTCGCGACCCTCGACAGCACGAAGCGCGCGCGCCTGCTCGCCGACGCGCGCGCGCGCGAGCAGACGCGCGAGGCCGAGCGGAAGAAGAAGCTCGAGGAGCTCAAGCGCCGCGAGGACGAGGAGCGCCTGCAGGCGGCGCGCACGACCTTCGAGGACTGACCATGCAGCCGACCGCCATCCCAGACGACTGGCGCCAGAGGGCCCCGCTGCTCGGCGAGCGCGCGTGGCAGGGCCTGACGCGCTGGCTCCAGCACCCCGACGCACCGCGCTGGAACCGCACGATGGGCGACCGCGTAGGCGAGCGCGAGCTCGAGGCGCTCGCGCGCTTCCGGCGCGCCCTCGCCGACGAGCCGCTCGAGGCCGCGGCCGAGCCCTCCCCCGCCATGGCGGCGCGCGTGGACGCTCTGCGCGGCACGCTGCCGCTCCTCGACGCCCTGCCCTACGGTTTCGACTGCGCGCGCGACTTCGCGGACCTGCCGACCTCGTCGCGCGAGGACGTCGCGCGGCGGCTCGCGGAGCTCGTGCCGCGCGACGCGGAGCTCGATCGGGCGATCGTGTACTCGACCTCGGGCACCACGGGCCACTCGGTCGTCGTGCCGAGCCACCCGGGCGCCATGGTCCAGAACCTCGCCCACCTCGAACGGCTAGCGGCCCTCCACGGCGTCAAGCTCGCGCCCGAGGCGGGCGTGCCCTTCGCGCTCAACGCGGGCGTGCAGCAGCGTACGTACGTGTTCGCGACCTCGCTCGCGGGCTGGGGCGGCGCGCTGCTCGCGAAGGTGAACCTCGCCGCCCACGACTGGGCGGGCGGCGCGGCGTCACGCGCGCGCTTCCTCGCCGCCTGGGCGCCGACCGTGCTCGCCTCCGAGCCGGTGTCGCTCGCCGAGGCGCTGCGCCTCGAGCTGCCGCTCCGGCCGAAGCTCGTCGTGTCGAGCGCGGTCACGCTCACCCGCGCGGCGGCGAGCGCCGTGTCCGAGGGGCTCGGCGCCGCCGTCGTCGATCTCTACTCCGCGACCGAGACCGGCCCAGTTGCGGCCACCCTGCCGGACGCCGAGGGCCACGTCGTGCTCTGCCCCGACGTGTACGTCGAGGCACTCGACGCGGACGGCGAGCGCGTGCCCGAGGGCGCGCGCGGGGAGATCACGGTGACGGGCGGCCGCAATCCGTACCTCCCGCTCGTGCGCTACCGCACCGGCGACCACGGCCGGCTCGGCACGACGCTCCTGCCCGACGGGCGCCGGGCCCGCGTCATCCTCGACCTCGAGGGCCGCGCGAGCGTGAGCTTCCGCGCCCTCGACGGCAGTACCGTCACCTCGGTCGACGTGGCGCGCACCATCCGCCCGCTCGTGCCCTTCGTGCAGCAGGCCCTCGTGCAGCGCGCCGACCTCGCGCTCGAGCTCCGCCTGCGCCCCTTGCCGCACGTGCCGATCTCCGTCGAGGTCGTGGATCACGCCCTGCGCGAGCTCTTCGGCCGCGACGCCCGCATCGAGATCATCCTCGACCCGGAGCTCGGCAACGGCGCCGGCAAGCTCGTCGCCTGGCAGAGCGAAGCCCCCTGACGCTCTCGCGCCCGCGCCCGCGCTCGCACCCGCGCCCGCGCCCGCCCCCGCGTCGCCAACCCCGGTCCGCTTCGCTCTACCCCGCGCCGGCTACCCGCGGCCGGCGCGGCCGGCGGAGCTCGTAGAGGTACGGCTCGCCGTCGGTCGCGACCCAGATCGTGTCGCCGTCGATGCACAGGCCCTCGGGCTTCTCGCGCCTGCCGACGTCGAGCGCGTAGGTCTCGCGGAGCTCGAGCGAGGGGGCGCGCCCGCCGAGGCCCCGGAGCGTGAACGTCGCGATCGCGCGCGACTCGTCGCTCAAGATCCGCGACCGGTCCCTGACTCGAACGCGACGTCCGACAGATCGCAGAGCGCCTTCTTGCCGGCCGCGGGCAGCTCGCAGAGAGCGCGCGTCTCGAGCTCGGGATACGCGAAGACGCCGAGGCGCTTGGGCTTGCCCTCGTGGACCGCGAGCAGCGTCTCGTGCGGCCCGAAGACGCCGGCCGGCACCCACGCGATGCCCTCCCAGCCCTTGTTGTGCGCCCTGCCGATCGCGGGCAACCGGCCGAGCTTCGCGGGCGCGCCGAGCGCAAAGGCGCCCCGCTGCTTCTTCACGAGCAGGGCGACCACGGCCCCGCCTTCCTCGCACACGACGACGACGCGGCCGCGCGCCGCGTCGAAGGCGATCCCCTCGAGGTCGCCGAGCCGCACGCTCTTCGCGTGCGCGAGCCGCGCCTTGCCCGATGCGTCGGCGTGGTAGATCCCGTGGTCGTCGTCGACAACGAGGAAGGCGCCACCGGGGAGCGCCGCGAGGCCGCTCGCGTTCGGGACTCCGAGCGCAACGCGGCTGCGCTGCGTGAGGCCGCGCGCCTTCTGCGGTGGCCCGACGTCCCGTACTCCACGTGCCATGGGCCACTCTACCCGCCGTCGGGGTCGCGCTTCAAACCGAGGTTGCTGCGGGCTCGCCCGCGAGGTCGCCCGCAGCGTCGCACGCGCGGTCGGCCGCCGCGAGGGCACGCGACCGCAGCGCTGCTCGCGCGCGGAGCTGCAGGCGCACCGCGCGCAGGAGGGCGGGCTCGACCGGCTGGAGCAGGACCTTGCGCACGGCGTGCTGGCCGACACCGAGGGCCGACGTGAGCTCGCGCGCGCTCGGCGGGCGGGTCGCGGCCGAGCGGGTCACGGCCTGCGCGGCGGCACGGCGCGCGGCCACCGCGGCCCGCGAGCGGCCACAGAGGTCCGCGAGGCCAGCCGCGGCAGCCGCCGCGTCGGCGAGGTCGTCGAGCGACACGGGGCGTGGCTCGTCGAGGTCCGGCAGGCCGAGGAGCGACAGCTTCCTCAGTACTGGAACCCGAGCACGCCAAGCCCGACCACGTTGCCCGCCACGGCGAGGCCGTAGATGCCGCCGACGGCGGCCAGGCGCCTCTTCAGGGTCGAGAGGCGGAGCACGAGGATGATGGCGACGTAGAAGTGGAAGTACCCGAAGAGGAAGATGAGCCACACGCCCGCGAACGAGCGGTTCCAGAACGGGTACTCCCACACGAGCAGACCGCCCGCGTTGAGCAGGCACTCGACGAGCACGCAAAAGGCCGCGTAGCCGACGGCCCAGAACCAGCGCTCCGGCAGGCCGAGGATGCGCGCCTTCGGGTCGTCCGACAGCGTGTGGAAGTACACGATGCCGCCGATGGCGAACATGAACATGATCTCGATGTTCCAGCCCACCATGGTGCGCAGGGCCGTCTCGCCCGGCGCGGTCCAGAGCGCGGAGCGGCCGGTCAGGTTGAGGATCCAGCCGTTGGCGGTCTCGTTCACGAAGTCCATGCCGAAGAGCACGAGCCCCGCGACGACGGCGTCCCAGTTCCGGCTGCGCCGCGCCGCCTGGATCTCGCGCACGTAGACGTAAAAGACGAACGCGAGCAACGGGATCACGTACCAGCGCAGGGTCGTCGGATCGCGCAGCCCGCGCAGGGCCTGGACGGAGGCTTCGGTCATGGGGAAAGGCAGTTCTTCTGCGAGACGTGGCTGTCCTGCAGGATGCCGTCGTCGCTGTAGAGCTCGAAGGTGAGGTCACTCGTGGTCGCCGTGACGAGCATCGCACCGTGGCGATCGTTGTAGCGCGCGACCGACTCCGCGATGGGCGTCCCGAACGCATAGAGGCCGGCGCCCCCGATGCCGTTGACGAAGTACGGGATGCCGCCGACGAGGAGCCGCTCGTAGGTGTGGTCGTGTCCGCTCAGGACCGCGTCGGCACCCCACGGCTCGAACGCCCAGCGCATGCGCGTCGTCGAGCCGTGCGCGGACGAGGACGAATAGGCGGCGTGGTGGAACACGACGAGATCCCAGCACGCGGGCGAGGCCTCGATGCGGGCCTGTGCCCAGCCGGCCTGCACGCTCGAGGCCGTCGCCCCGTCGGGCTCGTGCGTGTCGCTGTCGATCGCGAACAGGCGCACGAGGCCGAAATCGACCTCGTAGTACCGCTCGTTGCCGGGCAGCGTGAAGTAGTCGAGGTAGGGCGCGAGCCCGGACGCCATCCAGTCGTGGTTGCCCGGGCACGGGAAGAAGCGGTTCACCGGGCTGCCGGCTCCGTACGCGCCCTGGTAGCTGCCGATGAAGGCCTGGTAGTACTGCCCGATCGCGGCATCGATCGTGGAGGCCGCCCCGGCCGGGTAGTTGTTGTCGCCGAGCGTCACCACGAAGTCGGGGCTCCAGCCCGCGACCAGCGCCGCGACCGCGGCCTCCTGGGACGAGTCGTCGCCGAAGTCGCCGATCACGGCGAGGCGCACGGGCGCAGGCGTCGGCACGGCGCCGCCGTGCCCCGCTGCCCCGCCGCCGGTGCCGCCCGCACCGCCCGCTGCAGCGCCCCCGCCCGCTCCACCGCCGAGCGCACCCGAGCCGCCGCTGCCCGCGCTCGTCGTGTCGTCACCGGTACACGCCGTCGCGCCGACCGCGAGGCACACGAGACCCAGATGGAGCCGGAAACGCATCGTCGTGGACCGCCGCGTGAGCGCCCGCACTATCGCGCTTTCACCCGCTCGCGTCACGCCGCCCGGACGCCCAGGCACGCGCGGGCACACGCGGGCACGCGCACGCCGCGGCGCCCGGGCGCGCATGCTAGCGTCGAGCCCCATGGTCGAATGGAGCGAGCTCGTCTGTCCCCGCTGCCGCGTCGCGCTGCATCTCGGCCGCGTCCCGGACCTCGAGATCCACGCCTGCGGCACGTGCTACGGCGCATGGGTCGACACGCGCTTTTGCCAGCGCCTGCTCGCCATGCCGCTCTCCACGTACGCGGCGGAGCTCATCGGCCGGCTGCGCTCCGGGCCACCCGACGACTCGCCGCCCGCGGCCCCGGCAGCCGGCGCCGCCTTCCGCGCGGCCGCCGCGCCGACGGGCGCGCTCGCGTGCCCACACTGCGACGCCGAGCTCGTGGGCACGACCACCGACGAGCGTCGCCACGGCGTCCGGATGCGCCTCGACGTGTGCGGCGTCCACGGCACGTGGTTCGATGCGGGCGAGCTCCGGGCCCTGCGCCAGGCGCTGTCGCTCCGCGAGGCGCAGAGCATCGATCGGGCGGTGCACGACGCGGAGGCCCGCCACGCGGCGGCGCGCGCCGAGCTCCTCGCGCGCCTCTTCCCCGCCCACAAGTCGTTCGGCCGATGACTGCGCCCGCGTCCACCACCCCCTTCGCCGTCGCCTCCGCCGTCGATGCGCGCGGCGACGGCTTCCTCGCCCGCGTGCCCGAGGACTGGACGCAGGGCCGCGGCGCCTTCGGTGGGCTCATCGCCGCGCAAGGCCTGCGCGCACTTTCCGCGCGCGTGCCGCCCGAGCGCGCACTCCGCTCCGTCGTCGTCGATTTCGTCTCGCCCGCCGTCGCGGGCCCGGTCGAGGTCGAGGTGCGCCTGCTCCGCGCGGGTCGGGCGCTCACCCACGCCGAGGCCCGCATCGTGCAGGCGGGCGAGACGTGCGCGGTCGTGGTCGCCGCCTTCGGCGCCTCGCGCCCCTCGACGCTCGCCCTCGCGCCGGCCTCTCCGCCCGCTGCCCCGCCCGCGGAGGCGCTCGCCCGCTTCCCCTACGTCGAGGGGTTCACGCCGGCCTTCACGCAGCACTTCGACTTCCGCTGGGCCTCGGACCGCTTTCCGTTCGCGGGCGCCTCGGTCGCGAACGTCGGCGGCTGGATCCGCCACGCGGCGCCGACCCCGGTCGACGCCGCCGCCCTGCTCGCGCTCGTGGACGCGTGGCCCGCGCCGGTGCTCCCGCTCCTGCCAGCCCGCGTGCCCGCGAGCACCGTGACGTGGATGGTCGATCTCGCGGTCGCGCCCCCCGCCGCGGGCTTCGCGCCCGAGGCCTGGTGGCGCTTCGAGGCCGACGGCATCGCCGCGAGCGACGGCTACGCCACGGTGGACGGCCGGATGTGGGACGACCGCGGCCGGCTCGTCGCCGCTTCGCGCCAGTCCGTGGCCGTGTTCGGCTGAGCCCCGCGCCCCCCGGAGGTGATCCCGTGCCCGAGCCACGTCGCGACTACTACGAAGTGCTCGGCGTGCCCCGCGACGCCGACGACAAGGCCATCAAGGCCGCCTTCCGCGAGCTCGCCAAGCAGTACCACCCGGACCGCAACCGCGCGCCCGACGCCGAGGCGAAGTTCAAGCAGATCGCCGAGGCCTTCGCGGTCCTGTCCGACCCCGACAAGCGCGCGCGTTACGACCGGCACGGCTTCGCGGCCGTGAGCGACGTCTCGCAAGAGGATCTCTTCGGCGGTCTCGACCTCGGCGATCTGCTCGGCGGCCTGGGCTTCGGCTTCGGCGCGCCCTTCTTCGACCGCTTCGGGCGCCGCCCGCGCCGCGCGGGGCCGATGCCCGGCGCCGACCTCGAGGTCGCGCTCGCCGTGCCGCTCGAGCGCGTGCTCCACGGCGGCATGGAGACCGTGCGCTTCCGCCGCACCCACAGCTGCGACGCCTGCCAGGGCAGCGGCGCCGCCGCCGGGACGAAACCGCGCGCCTGCGAGGGCTGCCACGGTACGGGCCAGCAGGCGCAGCGCTCGCGGCGCGGCAACGTCCTGTTCGAGACCATCACGACCTGCGAGAGCTGCCGCGGCCGCGGCAAGCTCATCGAACAGCCGTGCCCGAGCTGCTCGGCCACGGGCGAGGTGGCGCGCGAGGAGGAGGTCCGCGTGCGCGTCCCCGTCGGAGCGACGGACGGGGTCGTCCTGCGAGTCGCGGGCCACGGCATGCCGAGCCCGACGCCGGGCGGGCCCGCGGGCAACCTGCTCGTCTTCGTCGAGACCGCGCCCGATCCGCGCTTCGAGCGCCGCGGCACCGATCTCAGCCACGTGGCGCGCCTGTCGGTCGCCGACGCCGCGCTCGGCACCGAACTCGCCGTCGAGACGCTCGACGGACCGACCACCGTGCCGGCTGGCACCCAGCCCGGCGCCGTCTTCCCGCTCCCGGGCAAGGGCCTGCCCGAGCTCGGCGGCGGGGAGCGCGGCGCGCTCTACGTCATCGTGCGCGTCGACGTCCCGACCGAGCTCTCCGACGAGGCGCGCGCGCTCTTCACGCACCTGCGCGAGCTCGAGCGGGCCCAGAAGCCCGGCTGAGCGCCCCGCAACCCGCGCCATGGCCCGGCTCGCCCTGCTCACGCTCGAGGATCGCACGGGCTTCGTCATCGACGACGCCCTCGCCATCGCCGAGCTCGAGCGCCGCGGCCTCGTCGTCGAGGAGGTCCCGTGGCGAAGGGCGCGGGACTGGCGCGCCTACGACGGCGTCATCGTGCGCACGCCGTGGGACTACCAGCGCGACCTCGCCGGGTTCCTCGCCGTGCTCGACGGCATCGAGGCGCTCGACGTCCCGCTCGCGAACCCTTCGGCGCTCGTGCGCTGGAACGCCGACAAGACCTACCTCCGCGAGCTCGGGGAGCGCGGCGTGCCCATCGTCCCCACGCTCTTCGGTAGGGGCCTCGAGCCCGGCGAGCTTCGCCTCCTGCCCGCGCGCCTCGCCTGCGACGAGTGCGTGCTGAAGCCCGCCGTCGGAGCCAACGCCGACGACGCCTACCGCATCACGACCGCCCTCGCCGACGAGGCGGCCCGCGTCATCGCCGCGCGCTACCGGGCGCGCGCCTACCTCGCGCAGCCCTTCGTGCCCTCGGTGCTCGACGAGGGCGAGCACTCGCTCTTCTACTTCGACGGCCGCTACAGCCACGCCGTCACGAAGCAACCGAAGCGGGGCGACTTCCGCGTCCAGGAGGAGCACGGCGGGCTCATCACCCGCCTCGAGCCCGACGCCGCCCTGCACGCGGCCGGCGCGCGCGTCCTCGGCGCGCTCGGGCAAGAGCCGCTCCAGGCGCGGGTCGATCTCGTGCGCCTCGCCGACGGCACGCTCGCCCTGATGGAGCTCGAGGCGATCGAGCCCTCGCTCTACTTTCGCATGGACGAGCGCGCACCGCGCAACTTCGCCGACGCCGTGCTCGCCTGGCTCGCGCGCGGCGGACGCCCACCCGCCCCGACCCGACCCGTCAGCGCTTGAGCACGGCGAGCTTGTCGCGGTGCCGCGCCTGCGAGGCGGTGTAGACCTCCTGCGGGAGGCCGAGGGCGCGCGTCGTCGTGCGCAGGGCGTTGGTCTCGCTCACCGTGAGGACGCCGTCCGCCCCCGCGAGATCGACGAGCACGTCGAGCAGCTGGGCGCGAAAGTCGAGGTCGGTGAGCGCGACGAGCTCGCGCGCGTAGGTCGTAGCCTCCGCCGCCGCGATGGCGACCGTGTGGGCGCGCAGCACCCCCGCGATGGCCGTGATGCCCGCCGCGTCGAGCCCCTGCACCCGCGCGAGCGTGCTCCGCACGACGGCCTCCTCCTCGGGGGAGTAGTCGCAGTCGGCGTAGGCGATGCACACGAGCAGGGCCGCCGTCGACGCCACGATGCGCACGTGCACGTCGTCGTCGCCGAGCGCGGCGCGGACGGCGGCGTAGAGCTCGCGCGCGCGACCCGGATCGGCCGCGGCGCGCTTCTTCTGGAGGAACGAGAACACGGGCGTGGGCTCGGCGAGGCGCGTCGCTCAGCCGTCCTCGTTGATGATCTCGACGAGCTCGTCGAGCGTCGCCTGCGCCTTGTCGTTGTCGACCTGGCAGGTGCCCGCGGCGATGTGCCCGCCGCCGCCGAAGGTGAGCATGAGCTCGCCGACGTCGGTGCGGGAGCTGCGGTCGAGGATGGATTTGCCGACGGCGAAGACCGTGTTCTGCCGCTGCTTGCCCCAGAGCACGTGGATCGAGATGTTGCACGTCGGGTAGAGCGCGTAGAGCATGAAGCGATTGCCCGGCCAGATGATCTCCTCGCCGCGCAGATCGAGCACCACGAGCTTGTCGTGGACCGTGGCGCAGCGCCGGAGCTGCTCCTTGAACTTCTCGTGGTGCTCGAAGTAGAGCTCGACGCGCTCCTTCACGTCCGGCAGCTCGAGGATCTCGTCGACGCCGCGCGTCCGGCAGGCGTCGATGAGCTGCATCATGAGGTCGTAGTTCGAGATGCGGAAGGAGCGGAAGCGGCCGAGGCCCGTGCGGGCGTCCATCAGGAAGTTGAGCAGCGTCCAGCCCTTCGGGCTCAGGATCTCCTCCTCGCTGTAGGCGGCCGAGTCGCCCTGATCGACGGCGGCCATGAGGTCGTCGGCGACGCGCGGGAACCGCTCCTTGCCCCCGAAGTGGTCGTACACGACGCGCGCCGCGGACGGCGCATCGGCCCGGCAGATGTAGTTGTCGGGCTTGCCGACGCGCAGCGTCTCGCTGTGGTGATGGTCGAACGCCAGGTGCGCGCCCGGCACGTACGGCAGGTTCGTGGAGATGTCGCGGCCGGTGATCTCGACCTTGCCGTCCTGCATGTCCTTGGGGTGCACGAACAGGATCTCGTCGATCATGTCGAGCTCCTTCAGCAACACGGCGCACACGAGGCCGTCGAAATCGCTGCGCGTCACCAGGCGGTACTTCGGCTCCGTCATGCCCCGTTTCTGGCACGAACCCGGGGCGACGGGAACAGCGTGTCCGCGCGCGAACGGCCTCAGCGCCCGCCGTCTCGCGGCATCGCCGCGAGCGCGAGCACCGTGCGCCAGTTCCGGACGGTGCTCGTCGTCGCGAGCGTCGCGTCGAAGTACGCGTTCGTCAGCTTCGTGCGCGCGGCGCCGTTCGGCAGGCGGAGGTAGATCTCGCGCCCGCGGAGCACGAGCTCGTCCGGCGGCGACCGGCCCGGATCGAGCGCCCCCGCCCGGCTCGCGGTCGGTCGCTCCGCGAGGAACACGACGTGCAGGGCCCCCGCCTCCGCGCCGCTCCGCACGAAGGGGTTGGCGCCCGCGACCGCGCGGAGCTCGGCTGCCGTGCGCAGCACGACGGGCGCCCGGAAGCCGAAGCGCGCCTCGATGGCGTCCGCCACGACGCCGGGAACGCGCGCCGCCCGCGCGCCGGCGGCGCGGAAGACGACGTTGCCGCTCTGGATGTAGGTCCGCACCGCGCGGCACCCGGCCTGCTCGAAGAGCGGCACGAGCTCCTTCATCGGCAGCTTGTTCTTGCCGCCCACGTTGATGCCGCGCAGGAGCGCGACGTGCTCGGTCTCGTCCTCGTCGGAGCTCCGCGCCACGGCGAGACTGTAGCGCGCCGCCCGGTTCGCGGGCACCCTCGCCGCGAGCCCATGAGCCCCGACGATCCCATCTACCTCGACCACAACGCCACGACGCCGCTCCTGCCCGAGGTCGTCGACGCGATGCTGCCCTACCTCCGCGAGCACTTCGGCAACCCGTCGAGCGGCCACGTCTACGGCACGCGCGCCCGCAGCGCCGTCGCCCGCGCGCGCGGGCAGGTGGCCGCGCTGCTCGGCTGCGACGAGGACGAGATCGTCTTCACCTCGGGCGGCACCGAGGCGAACAACCTCGCCATCCGCGGCGTCGCCGAGGCGCGCCCGGCGCGCCGCCACGTCGTCACGACGGTGGTCGAGCACCCCGCGACCGAGCGCCCGTCGGCCTGGCTCGAAGAGCACGGCCACCGCGTGACGCGCCTCGGCGTCGACGCCGACGGTCGCGCAGGCGTCGCGGCGGCGCGCGAGGCGCTCGACGCCGACACGGCCCTCGTGACCGTGATGCACTCGAACAACGAGACCGGCGCGCTCCAGCCCGTCGCCGAGCTCGCGGCGCTCGCGCACGCCGTCGGCGCGGTCGTCCACACCGACGCGGCGCAGTCCGTCGGCAAGGTGCCCGTGAAGGTGCGCGAGCTCGACGTCGATCTTCTGTCCGTGGCCGGCCACAAGCTCTACGCGCCGAAGGGCGTCGGCGCGCTCTACGTCCGGCGCGGCACCGAGCTCGTCCCCTTCGCGCTCGGCGCCGGCCACGAGCGCGGCCTGCGCCCCGGGACCGAGAACGTCGCCTCGATCGTCGGGCTCGGCGTCGCCTGCGAGCTCGCGGCGCGCGATCTCGCGCACCTCGGGGCGCGCCTGCGCACCCTCGGCGACGCCCTCTGGGACCGGCTCGCGGCCGCCGTGCCCGGGCTCGCGCAGAACGGCCGGCGCGAGCTCTGCCTGCCGAACACGCTCAACGTCCGCTTTCCGCGCGCCTCCGGCGCCGCCGTGCTCGAGCGCGCTCCCGAGCTCGCGGCCTCCACCGGCTCGACCTGCCACGAGGGCCACGAGCGCGCCTCCGCGGTCATCCTCGCCATGGGCGTGCCCGCCGCCCAGGCCCTCGGCTCGGTGCGCCTCACCCTCGGACGCAGCACGACCGAGGACGACGTCCGCCGCGCCGCCGACGCGCTCGCCCGCTCGTGGCGGCGCGCCGCGGGAACGCGGCGGGAGTAGCCCCGAGCCGCGCCTGAATCTTCGCGGACGCGAGCTCCCGGAGCGCGTCGGCGGCCACCCAGCGCGCGGCGCGTGCCCCCGCGTCCCCGCCGCGCTCGCCACCCGCGCGCTCGTCCGCGGCCGCACGGATCGCTTCGGCGCAGGCGATGGCGGCGGCGTGCAGGACGCGGTTGCGCTTGCCGATGTTGCGGAGCGCCCAGTTGACGGCCTTCTTGACGAAGTTGCGGTCGTCCGTCGCCCCGCGCCGGACGAGCGGCAGGAGCTTCACGAAGGCGTCGTCCCCGGCCGCCTTGTCGTGCACGGCGAGCCCCGCCATGAGCGCGAAGCCCCCGCGCTTGACCCACTCCTCGTCGCGCCTTGCCCACTCGGCCGCCTTCGTCCACGCGTGTCTCGTCCGGTCGAAGAGGCTCGTCGTCGCCTGGTCGCAGACGTCCCAGGAGTCGAAATCGCGCGCCCAGTCCTCGAGCTGCCGGGCGGTGACGGCCCGCGGATCGTCGACGAAGCAGGCGAGCAGGCGCGCCTCGTGGTGGCCCGTCCGCCAGAGCGCGAGCGCGAGCTCGTGGTCGGTGCCGAGGCGCTTGGCGATCTTCCGGAGCACGTAGATCGACACGCCGAACGCGTCGTCGACCTGGATGCCGTAGCGCGCCATGCCCGCCCGGTCCTTTTCGCTGCCGAGCGCGCGGAGCTCCGCGACGAGCGCCGCCACGCGCGGATCCGCCCGGGCGGTGGGTGGCTTTCTCTTCGTCGGCACCTGCGTCACCGGCCTCGCGGCTCGAAGAACGACGCCTGCTGGAAGCGCAGGCCGGCGAGGATCTGCTCGACCCGCGCCTCGGACAGGGACCCGATGCGCTGCCCGAGCCGCGCCTTGTCGACCGAGGACACCTGCGACACGACGACGACGCTCGGCTCGGGGAGGTTCCCCTCGCCCGCGTCGAGCAGGACGTTCCCGGGCTCGCTCGCCCGGTGGAGGTTCGTCGTCAGCGCGCACACGACCACGGTCGCGACGCGCGCGTGGTTGAAGACGTCGTCCTGGACGACGACGTGCGGGTGGGCGTAGCCCGGCGCGGGCCCGCGGGTGTCGTCGGCCGGGAGCCAGTACACGTCGCCGCGGTCGATGGTGGGCGAACGCGCGCCCGCCGGCTCTGTCGTGCTCGTCTTCATGGCGTGCTCGAAAGGACGCTCGTCGTCGCGGCGACACCTCCGACTTCGCTCGCTTCGTCGCGATCTTCTCCCATGAAAGCCCTGCGCGGTCGAGGCACCAGGCGGTCGCAGGCAGGGCCGGCGGTGCCGCGCGCGGCGGCCGCCACGGCGACCCCGGCTCGGGGGGTTGACGCCGGTCCTCGCGTACCTAGGTTCCCACCTGCGCCCTGCGCCCGGAAGTGAAGTCCACGAGGGAGACCACCATGAAGATCGACATCGGCATCGAGACCAACGCGCGGGAACAGATCGCCGCCGGCCTGTCGCGCGTTCTGGCGGACACCTACACGCTCTACCTCAAGACCCACAACTTCCACTGGAACGTCACGGGCAGGATGTTCCAGACGCTGCACCTCATGTTCGAGACGCACTACAACGAGCTCGCGCTCGCCGTAGACCTCGTGGCCGAGCGCATTCGCGCCCTCGGGCTGCCGGCGCCGGCCACGTACAAGAAGTTCGCCGAGCTCTCGACCATCAAGGAGGAGGAGGGCGTTCCGCGCGCCGAGGACATGATCCGCCTCCTGGTCGAGGGCCACGAGACGGTCGCCCGGACCGCGCGCCAGGTCTTCAAGGCCGCCGAGGGCGCGAACGACCAGCCGACCTGCGATCTGCTCACGCAACGCATGCAGGTCCACGAGAAGACGGCGTGGATGCTGCGCAGCCTGCTCGACTAGCGCAGCCCGCCCGCCGACCCATCCGTGAGGCTCTGGTCGCTGCATCCGCGTCACCTCGACGCCCGTGGGCTCGTGGCGCTGTGGCGTGAGGGCTTGCTCGCCCGCGCCGTGCTCGCCGGCAGGACCCGGGGCTATCGGCATCACCCGCAGCTCGAGCGCTTTCGAGCACGCCGCGACCCCGGCGCCGCGCTCGACTGCTACCTCTCGCGCGTCCTCGACGAGGCCCGCGAGCGGGGCTACGCGTTCGACGCTTCCAAGGTCGCGTACAAGAGGTGCCGGCACGGCTCCCTCGGCGTGACCTCCGGCCAGCTCGCGCACGAATGGGCTCACCTGCTCGCCAAGCTGAAGGTCCGCGACCGGCCGCGCTTCGCGCAGGAGCGACAGCGGTCGCCCGAGCCGCACCCTTGCTTCCGCGTCGTCGACGGCCCGGTGGCCGACTGGGAGCGCACCTGAATCAGGCCCGGGCTCGCGCCGCGCCGCGTTGCCGGTGAGGCGGGCGTCGACCTAAGATGGTGGCGCTGCGCAAGCTGGAGGTGCCGATGGCGTCGACGAAAAGGCCCGTCCCGGTGGAGTCTGCCTCGGCGTCCATCGACGCGAAGATCCGCGAGCTCGGGGACTGGCGCGGCAAGATGCTCGCGCGGGTGCGCGCCCTCGTGCACGAGGCCGATCCCGAGATCGTCGAGGAGTGGAAGTGGATGGGCACGCCCGTCTGGTCCCACGCCGGCCTCGTCTGCACGGGTGAGACGTACAAGAAGGTCGTCAAGATGACCTTCGCCAAGGGCGCGGCGTTGAAGGACCCGGCAGGCCTCTTCAACTCGAGCCTCGACGGCAACGTCCGGCGCGCCATCGACCTCCACGAGGGCGCCGCGCTCGACGAGCCGGCCTTGAAGGCGCTCATCCGCGCCGCCGTGGCGCTCAATCTCGCGGGCAAGAAGAAGCCGACCCGGCCCGCGCGCGGCAAGCGGGCGGACTAGCTCAGTCCTCGATGGCCTCGACGCCGAGCGCCGCGAGTCGCTCGAGGTGGTCCTTCATGGCCCGGAGCTGTTCGGGGGCGTGGGCCTGCCAGTCCGTGATTTCTCCCGTCACCCGCAGCGGGTCCCGAGTGCGGTAGGACTTCGTCGGATTGCCCGGGAACTTCTTGTCGGTGAGGTTGGGGTCGTCCTCGATCGGCCCGGCTGGCTCCACGACGTAGATCCTGCCCGGCCCCTCGCCCACCGCCAGCTCGGCTCCCCAGACGGCCGCGTCCAAGGTGGCCGTGAGGTACACGTAGGCAGCCCTCTTTCGCTTGCCGTAGTTGGAGCTCCGGCCGGCCTCGATGAGGTCGCCCGGCCGGAGCGCGGCCTTCGTGCCGTGGAAGAATCGCTGCGAGCTCGCCTCGTCCATGGCCGCCATCGACTCACCCGCCGTAGGCCCTCTCGAGGGCCGCGAAGTCGAGCTTCACCATCTGCATCATCGCGTCGCTGACGCGCCGCGACCGTGCGCTGTCCGCGTCGGCCACCATCGCGTCGAGGCTCGCCGGGACGATCTGCCAGCGCACGCCCCAGCGGTCGATGAGCCAGCCACACGCCTGCGTCTTGCCGCCGCCCTCGAGCAGCGCGTTCCAGTAGCGGTCGAGCTCCGCCTGGTCGTCGCAGGCCACGCTGAGAGAGATGGCGTCGTTGAAGTCGTGGTGCGGGCCGGCAGCCATCGCCTGGAACGGCTGTCCGAAGAGCGTGAAGTCCACCACCTTCACCGAGCCGGGGGGGCCGCTCGGGCTCTCGCTCTGCATCGCTGTCACGCGGTCGACGCGCGAGTCGGGGAAGACCGACGCGTAGAACCGCGCCGCCTCCTCGGCTTCCCTCGCGTACCAGAGAAACGTGCGGATCTTCGCCCTCGTCGTCGCCATGGTCATCGCCTCCAGCTGCGCGCCACCTGCGTCGCTGGCGACATGATCCACCGGGATCGCGCTGCTCGTCGAGACCCTTCGCGGCGGGGGCCGCGCGCGCCGACGAAGCGCTCGGCGCTCCAGCGCGAAGGAGGACGGTGACGTCGCGAGCGAGCTTCGTCAGGTGCCGCTGGCGGACCGCGTCGGCTGTATGGGCGACTGGGCTGCCGCACGCACGAGGCGGTAGTCCTGCGCCGTCTGCCACGCCGTCGCGAACGAGCACGAGGCCTTCCGCGCTTCGCCGCTCGCGTGAATTGACCCCGCCTCTGCTCGTGAGAATTGACCCGGGGCCAAATCATGGGCGCCGCCAACTTCGCCTCCCCGGGAACGGGTGCCCGTGGCATGGATGGGCGGCCGATGCCGCTCGTGTACCTTCCAGACGTCGAGTCGCTGTTCCTCTGGGGCACCGAACCCGCACCGCGCGTGATGCCAGCCCTCGGACAAGGCGGCGAGCCTTGGTCCACGACCATCCTCGGGCCCGAGGGACTGCGGCAGACCCCAGGCCTCAAGCTTCCGCTGTTCGACACCATGGCCGGGCTCGCGGTCGTGCCAGCCACCGACATCGAGCGCCTGCCCGGCTCTGTGGCGGCTTGGGTCCTGGCCAGCAAGCTCGCGATGGACCTCGTCGCCCGCGAGCGAGTGGTGCCCACCATCTCGCGGCGTGGCGGACGCATCGAGGCGCGCTGGGCTGCGGCACTCGCCGGCAGCGAGGATGCGGCGAAGGTCGCGGCGCTCGCCAAGAGCATGCCCCCTGCGGCGCACGCGGTGCCGGCGGCCGGCGATCGCTCGGGCGCGGTGTGGGCGCCGGACGCGCTCGTGCGGGCGTACCTCGACGCCGTCGTCGACGCGCTGGTGCGCACCGCGCGCGGCGGACCGTCACTGCCAGCCGCGCGATCGAGAACGGCGCGACCGGCGCCGCCCGATACCTGGGCCGATCGCTGGCGCACCGCGCTCGGCAGCCCCGAGCGGAGCTTCGAGACCGAGGGTTTCGCGGAACGCTCCGTGGTGGACGAGCTCGCGCGCTGGAGCGAGCCGGCCCTCGGCGCACGTGACCGGCTTCGCGCGTGCTTTCGCCTCGAGCTGCCGGTGGACGACGGCGAGCCCTTCGTGCTGCGCTTCCTGCTCCAGTCACCCGACGATGCCAGCCTGCTCGTTCCCGCGGCGGACGTGTGGAAGACCAAGGGACGCAGCCTCGAGAAGCTGGGGCGCGCCTTTCGCGATCCGCAGGAGGCTCTGCTCGAGGCGCTCGGCCGTGCGTCGCGGCTCTTCCCAGCGCTCGCGGGCTCCCTCGAGGAAGCGCGCCCCGAGTCGCTGGAGCTCGATCCTGCGGCAGCGTGGACGTTCCTGGGCGACGGTGCGGCGCTGCTCGCGGAAGCAGGCTTCGGCGTCATCGTGCCGGGCGAGCTCACGGCCGCCGGCCAGCGGCGGCTCCGTCTGCGCATGCGCGTGGGCGGCAGCAGCAACAAGGTCGCCGGTGTCGTCGCAGGAGCGGTTGGGCTCGCGCTCGACGAGCTCCTTGCCGTGGACTGGGAGGCGGTGCTTGGCGACGAGCCTCTGACTGCGCGGGAGCTCGCTGCGCTCGCCAAGCACAAGGCGCCCCTCGTTCGGTTTCGTGGTGCGTGGGTCGCGATCGATCCGCGCGAGCTCGGCGATATCCAGAAGCGCCTCGCCGGTGGCGCGTCGAAGCTGACGGCGCGCGAGGCGATCCAAGCCGTGCTCGCGGGCGAGGCGCGACAGGGCGGGATGTCGATCGCAGTCACCGCGTCGGGCGTCGTGGCCGAGTTGGTGGAGCGCCTGCGAAACGGTGGCGCCAAGGCGCTCGGCGCACCGCGCTCGCTCTTGGCGACGCTTCGCCCGTACCAAGAGCGCGGGCTCGGCTGGCTCGCCACCATGGCCTCGCTCGGTCTCGGCGCGTGCCTCGCCGACGACATGGGCCTCGGTAAGACGATGCAGCTCCTGGCGTTCCTCCTGCGCCGAAAGGACGAGGCCCGCCGCGACGCGCGGCCGGCGTTGCTCGTCGCACCGACCTCGGTGGTCGGAAACTGGGAGCGCGAGGTCGAGCGCTTCGCGCCGTCACTCCAGGTGATCCGTCACTACGGCGCATCACGCCCGCGCTCGGCGCGCGACATCCCGACGAAGCCCGGAACGCTGGTCGTGACCACGTACGGCCTGTTGCGCCGCGACGCCGAGCTCCTGTCGAGCATCGACTGGTCCGTCGCTGCGCTCGACGAGGCGCAGAACATCAAGAACGCGGCGTCGTCGACCGCACGCGCCGCCCGGGCTCTACGCGCGAGCCACCGCTTCGCGCTCACCGGCACGCCCGTCGAGAACCGTCTCGCCGAACTGTGGTCGATCCTCGAGTTCGCCAACCGCGGCTTGCTCGGCCCGCTCGAGGCGTTTCGCAGGGACTTCGCGCTGCCCATCGAGCGCTACGGCAACGACGACGCGGCCGCGCGCCTGCGCCGCATCGTGGGCCCGTTCATCCTGCGCCGACTCAAGAGCGACCCGACCATCATCCACGATCTGCCCGCGAAGAACGAGATGAGGGTCGTGTGCACGCTCACGCGCGAGCAGGCCACGCTCTACCAGGCGGTCGTCGACGAGGAGCTGCGACGCATCGAGTCCTCGGACGGCATCGAACGGCGCGGGAGGGTGCTGGCACTCCTCATGTTCACCAAGCAGATCTGCAACCACCCGGCGCAATACCTCGGTGAGAGCGGCCCGCTCCCGAAGCGCTCGGGAAAGCTGGCGCGCACGAGCGAGATGCTCGAAGAAGCCGTGGCCGCGGGCGACAAGGCGCTCGTCTTCACGCAGTTCCGCGAGATGGGCGACAAGCTCGTGGAGCACTTCAGCGAACGTCTCGGCTGCGAGGTCGTGTTCCTCCACGGCGGTACGCCGAAGAAGGCCCGCGACGAGATGGTGCGCCGCTTCCAGGAGGAGCCGCACGGCCCGCGCATCTTCGTGCTCTCCGTGAGGGCGGGCGGCACCGGCCTCAATCTCACCGCGGCGAGCCACGTCTTTCACTTCGACCGATGGTGGAACCCCGCGGTCGAAGATCAGGCCACCGACCGCGCCCATCGCATCGGCCAGAAGCGCGCGGTCCAGGTCCACAAGCTCGTCTGCGCCGGCACCGTCGAGGAGAAGATCGACCGCTTGCTCGAGCAGAAACGCAACCTCGCTGCGAAGGTCGTCGGCGCCGGCGAGCAGTGGATCACCGAGCTCGACGGCCGTGAGCTGCGCGACCTCTTCTCGCTGTCCGAGGGAGCCGTGGCGGACGGTGACGACGAAGACGCCGGTTCGTACGCAGCGCCGCAACGGCGCACGAAGGCACGCTCGGCACGCGTCCGCAACGAGGTGCGCCCATGAGTCGCTGGCGCCGCTTTGGCTGGTACGAGTCCGCGCCCAAGAAGCCGCCGCCCGAGCGCGGCATTCGCATGAAGAAGGCCGGCACCACTTGGTGGGGCCAGCGCTGGCTCGAGGCGCTCGAGAACGTGCTGCGCGGCGACTCCGCGCGACTCGCACGAGGCCGAACCTACGCGCGCGCCGGCAGAACGCACGACCTCGTCGTCAAGGGCGGCAAGGTCACGGCCAAGGTCACTGGCTCGCGGGCCACGCCGTACAAGATCACGATCGAGCTCACGGAGCTCGGCGCCCCCGCCTGGAAGAAAGCCATCGACGGCCTGGCGGAGAAGGCGCAGTTCTCCGCCGAGCTTCTCGCGGGCCAGATGCCGCAGGCGATCGACGAGGTCTTCCTGGAGGCGCGCGCGAGCCTGTTCCCGACGCAGCGTGCCGACCTCAGGACGAGCTGCTCGTGTCCAGACTGGGGCGACCCGTGCAAGCACGTCGCGGCCACGCACTACGTGCTCGGCGAGGCGCTCGACCGCGACCCCTTCCTGCTCTTCGAGCTGCGCGGAAGAACCAAGGACCAGGTGCTCGACGCGCTTCGCGCTGCACGTGGCGGCGTCGGCGAAATGCGTGCGAAGAAGGCGGGCGGTTCGAAGGCGGCGCCACAGGACGCGTCGATCGATGTTCCGACGGTGAAGCTCGGCCAGGTGAAGGCCCGTGAGTACGACCAGCCGCGGGGGCCGCTGCCGGCCTTGCACTTCAGCTTCGAGCCGCCCGTCACGCACGGCGCCGTGCTGCGGCAGCTCGGTGCACCGACTGCGTGGCAGGGCGATGCGAGTCCGGCCGATGTCCTCGCGCCCCTCGTGCGCGCCGCCGCGGAGACGGCACGCCGCATCGCGCTGGCCGAGCCGAGCGAATCGAGCGGGCCCGGCCCGCTCTCGGCGGGAGCGTCCGAGCGCGGCGCGAAACCGCGGGCACCCAAGCCTGGCCGAAAAGGGCGATGAACCCCGACAACCGCAACATGCTCCGCGTCAGAGTCGTGGCGGCAGCCGAAGCGGCGCTGTCACGTCAGGGGTTCGTCAGCGCGATCGACGTCCTCTCAGGCATCCAATGGCTCGATCAGGCGACGCTGAAGCGCTGGAAGCAAGCTCAGCTCGCCTGCCTCGAGGCTGGGATTCAGACGAACCTGACGCGCATTTCGGAGGCCATGCGACTGTTCCGCGCATGGGCGACGGAGAAGCACCTCTCCCCGAGCGAGACGGCATACGTGGCGAAGACGCCCGCGCGCACGACGCTCCGCTTCAGCCAGAGCGGCGACGCCACGATCGAGCGCCTGTACCGAACCCATTGGGTGTCGCCGGATCTCTCCGCGAAGAAGCGAGAGCGCATCAAGGAGACGGCCAACCGCCCGCCCGAGCTCGTCGTCGTCCAGCCACTCGACGGGGACTGGAAATGCCATCGATGCGGCGGGTCCGGCGACCTCCTGATCATGGAGGAGCCCGGGCCATCCTGCCTCACCTGCGCTGGGCTGGGCGCGCTCGTGTTCTTGCCTGCGGGAGACGCAGGTCGGAGCAGGCGTGCGAAGGCGCGGAGCGACGTGCACGCCGTAGTGATTCGCTTCAGTCGTACGCGAAAGCGCTACGAGCGCCAAGGCCTCCTCGTACCGCCCGAAGCCTTGCGCGATGCCGACAGCAGCGAGACCGGGCTCGTGGTCGCCGATGCGACGTTCAACGACCGGTCACGTGAGTAAGACGCCCCGCGCTTCGCGAGCCCGATTCTCCCGGAGAAGAACCCGCCGAGAATCCTGCGGCTTCGCGCTGAAGGGCACGGGGCACGCACCATCGCGCGCGCTCGGCGTGTCGCGCAACAGCGTGCGCGAGGTGCTGCCCAGCACCGGAGACACAACCACTTCACTTTGCGTGAGTTTGAAGGCAATATGTCTCCGTGGCTACCCGGGTCTTCGAGCGTGAGGTCGAGCTGTTCCGCCAGCATTGCGGCGGCCTCCGCATGGCCGAAGCTCTGCGCCTCGGCATCAACCGGAAGACGCTCTACGCGATGCGCGACGCCGGCGTCGTGGTGCCCGTCTCCCGAGGGGTGTACCGCCTCGCTTCGCTCGCTCCGCTCGCGCATCCGGACCTCGTCACGGTGGCCAAGCGCGTCCCGCAGGGCGTCCTCTGCCTCATCTCCGCGCTCTCGTTCCACGAGCTGACGACGCAGGTGCCGCACACCATCGACGTCGCGCTCGAGCGGGGCAAGACGAAGCCGCGCCTCGACTACCCGCCGACGCGCTTCTTCTGGTTCTCGGGCCCGGCGTTCCACGAGGGCATCGAGACGCACGAGCTCGACGGTGTGCCGGTCCGCATCTACGGCCCGGAGAAGACCCTCGTCGACTGCTTCCGGTACCGGAACCAGCTCGGCATGGACGTCGCCCTGGAGGCGCTGCGGCTCTGGCGTGAGCGCCGCAAGAAGAAGCTCGACGCCCTCCTGAAGTACGCCCGCATGCGCCACGTCGAGCAGGCGATGCGCCCCTACCTGGAGGCGATGCAGTGACCGTCAAGAACGTCTCGAGCCGGAGTCGACGGAGTCCAGGGTGCTGGACGGAGTCCACGGAGGACCACGGAGCGTGAGCGTAGTGAACCTCTCGGCCTCGGTGCAGGCCCGTCTCCAGAATCACGCGCGCAGGGCGCAGCGGCCGTTCCAGGAGCTGCTCCAGTACTACGCGATGGAACGCTTCCTCTACCGGCTGTCGACGACTCCTCACCGCGCGAGCCTCGTCCTCAAGGGCGCGCTGATGCTGCACGTGTGGGAGGCGCCGCTCGCGCGCGCGACGAAGGACGTCGACTTCCTCGGCCGGCTCGACAACTCGCTCGAGAACCTCGAGCGCGTGGTCTGCGAGGTCTGCACCGCCGACGTGGAGCCCGACGGCATGGTGTTCGACCCGGCGACGGTGAAGGCCGAGCGCATCAAGGAGGACGCGGACTACGAGGGCGTGCGTGTCCGCTTCGTCGGCCTGCTCGGCAAGGCGCGCGTCACGATGCAGCTCGATGTCGGGTTCGGCGACGTCGTCACGCCCGGCGCGGTAGACATCACCTACCCGGCGCTGCTCGACTTCCCCGCGCCCGCGGTCTCGGGTTACCCGCGCGAGACCGTGATCGCCGAGAAGCTCCAGGCGATGGTCTACCTGCGCACGTTGAACAGCCGCATGAAGGACTTCTACGACGTGTGGCTGCTCGCGCGGCAGTTCGCCTTCGACGGCGCGATGCTCGCGAAGGCCATCGCCGCCACCTTCGCCAACCGCGCGACCGCCATCGACGTCGAGCCGATCGCCTTCACACCAGAGTTCACCGAGCAGGCGTCGACCTTGGCGCAGTGGACCGCGTTCCGAAGGAAGCTCCCGAACACTGATTGCCCGGAGACGCTCGCCGAGGTCGTGCCGGTCCTCGCCCAGTTCCTGCTGCCGATCGCGCGCGCCTGCGCTGCCGGCGAAAGCTTCGAGCAACGCTGGCCACCGGGCGGACCGTGGACGAGCGGCGCGACAGTTATTTCTGCCGGCTGACGACAACTACTTTTGCCGGTCCGACCGCCATGCGGACGGGGCGCCGCATGCCGCCATGGCGCGGGAAGACGAGCTCGCGTGGCCGACGCTCGACGAGCGTGACGAAGGCGGCCAAGGAGTTCCTCCACCCGGTCCTCGGGGAACCGCACGATGCGACCTGGGAGCCGGCCACGTGGACGTGCCGACGTGCCGACGGCCCTGACTTGCCCCTGCCACGCCACCCACCGCGCGATCCGAGGTGGCTCTCGCCGGCGCAGGCGGCGCGCCTGCTCGCCGCGCTGCGCGGGCGCCGCTACGAGTCCGCTTTCGTCGCCCGCTTCCACCGATCGAAGAACCCGCGGCGCCGGACCTGGCGCCTTCGCATCGCTTCGAACCGCTTCTCGAAGCCTGCTCCCGCCCCATCGCGCGTCGTGAGCTCGCGCAGGTCGACGGCGAGCTTCACGGCCTCGTCGTAGCTGCTCCCCTCCACGAGCTTCTCGAGCTTCGCCCAGGCGCCATCGACGTCGTGAGCGAGCTTTGTCAGGTGTCGCTGACGGGCCGCTTCGGCGGCAGCTCTGGCCTTCTTCGCGCGGGCGGCTTCGGCCTTCTCCCGTTCCGTTCGCTGTGTCTCCGCGAGTGCGCGCAGCTCGCCGACGGTGCGCCGTGCGCCGGAGCACTGGCCCTTCGTCGTCGCGCGGAACGCACGAAGCAGCTCGCCACCGAGGGCGAGGTCGGGCTCGTCTGCCGCGCGCCTCAGCCACGCGTCCTTGTCCTTGACCGGGAGTGCCGCGAGCCATCGGCGAAAGGGCGCGCCGTCTTCAGTCGCGGCAGCGCTCCCGCTGGCACCGGCAGCGACGAGGTCGACGTCGATGCGCAGGAAGTCGACGACCGCCTCCTGCGCCGCGGTCAGCTCCCCGAGCCCAGGCGGAACCGGCGGCTCCTCTGCGTCGTCGTCGACGTCGTCCGCGGCGACCGCGAGCAGCCAAGCCAGATACGCTGGACGCAGGTCGCCGCGCATCAGCTCGGCGCGAAGCGGCGACAGCGCGGCAAGCGAGCCCGGGCTCTGCTCGTCGTACTCGGGCTCCTCCGTGTCACTGCCGAGGTCGAGCAGCACGTTCTCGCCGACGGTCGTGAGGCGCGCCGCGTTCCGCCCGACGAAGTAGGGCTCGAGCGCCTTCAGGTCGACGCGCGCCGTCGGCATGCGCAGCATGATGCGGTGCGTGCCCCAGTTTGCGAAATACAGGTGCGCGTCGAAGTAGCGCGCCATGAGCCTCGCCGGGTCGGCCTTGAGGTCGCCCCACTGGTACTCGTTCCAGAAGCGCGTCGGGGAGATCTCCGCGCGCGTCGAGATGGCGCGCAGCTCGCCCATCTGCTTTGCGGTCAGCGGTCGATCGAGCGCGACGAACTCGTAGCACTGGTACTCGCTCACGGCGTCGTCTCCAGCTCGCGCCACGTCTTCCCTGCCTCGACCGCCGCCAGCCTCGCGCCAGCACCGAGGTGGTCGGCCGGGTCGAGGCGAAGGAGCCGTCGCAATGCTACGGCCGCGTCCTCGCGTCGATCGCGTCGCAGGAGCGCGCGAGAGAGCCCGTGCAAACAGCGGAGGAAGGGGCGATTCTCCGTGAGCCTCCACGGCAGCACGCCGTCGAAGTCCTCGCCCACGGTGAGCGAGCCGATGGCCACGCCCAGCTCGAAGTGATGGAGGGCGAGCGTCGGCCAGCACGAGAGGTTGCGCTCGCCGAGCATCGCGTGAGCGTCGAGGTGGCGAAGGTCGAGCGCGAGCACCTTGTGGAGGAGCTCATCGGCCTCGGCGAATGCACGCGCCTCCGTGCATTCCTGCGCTTCGAGGAGGAGATCCCCTCCCGCGTCGTCCCTCGCGGGCGCGACCTGCACCAGGCGGCACACGGGGCGCCCGTCTCCGGCTGCGTGGCGACGTGCGGTGTGACTTGGCGCATCCTCACGGTGCAGCGCGAGGAGCGCGAGCCCGAGCACGGCTGCGTCGATGCGTACCGCCGACACGTCGCCCGAGAGGTACGGATGCCGAGCGTGCGTCCACTGCTTCTTCGGCGTCACCGTGATGATCGAGCCCGGGATCTCGTCTCGCACGGCCGTGCGCAGCGTCACCTCTCGGGTCGAGCCGAGGAGGCGGCAACGCAACGCGTTCGACTTGCATGCGAGCACGACGAGGTCGACTGGCTTGCCGACCACGATGTCGTCGCCCTCGACCTTGTGCGGGCGCGCAGCCTCGCCACCTGGCACCGGGAACTGCGCGAGGCCGAGCCACGTGCGGTAGCGCGCTACGAGGGATGCGCCGGCGCTCGCCGCCGGAAACACCACGTCCGCGAGACTCAGCTCGTACGTGAGGTCGCCACGCTTGCAGGTCGCGAGGAGGCCCGCGCGCGCGAGCCCCGGGTAGCGGATCTGCGTGATCGTGACGGGCTCGCCGATGACGTGGGCGTCGGCTGGGAGGACGACTTCGGCGTGCGCGAACGCCTCGAGCTCCACGAGGGCGCCTGCGTCGTCGGTCCGAGTGGGCAGCATCATGGCTTCTTCACCTTGCGCGACGTGTCTTTCGTCGCGCCCTCGCGTAGCCGCTTGGTCTCGGCCACGACGCGGTCGAAGTCGCTCTCGAACAGTCGGTCCTGCACGATGCGGAACTTCTCGAACTCGCTGAGCGCGTGCTGCTTCGCCAGCTCAGCGGTCACCTTGCCGGCGTCCTGCAAGATCTCGCGGTCCCACAAGCGCAGGAAGCCTTGGAGGCGTTCCTCCCAGTCGGCCATCGTCATCGGGATGCGCCGCGTCGCCTGCATCTCGGCCATGTCGAGGTAGGCCGAGACGATGCGCTGCATCTGGTCCATCTCGGTCTCCGAGAGGTAGTTCTTGGCGATCACCACGTCGTAGCGGTGGATCTTCCCCTGCGGCGCGCCCTCCCACGTCGTCAGACCCATGTGGGGCTGCTCGGCGTCGGCGCGATCGACGATGACCTCGGCAGCGGTCTGTCCATGCACCGCGAAGTGCAACTTGTTCTGCACGGCCGCGAAGAAACGCTGCGTCGCGGTGGCCGTCGCGTCGTAGTCCACCGAGGTCGCGTAGATGTCGGTGATCTTCTGGTAGAACTTGCGCTCCGAGAGGCGGATCTCCCGGACCTTCTCGAGCTGCCGATCGAAGAACTCCTGGGTGAGCACGCTGCCGCCGGACTTCAGGCGGTCCACGTCCATCACCCAGCCTTGGATGGTGTAGTCCTTCACCACCTGCGTGGCCCACTTGCGGAACTGAACCGCGCGCTCGTTCTCGATCTTGAAGCCGACGGCGATGATGGCCTGCAGGTTGTAGTGCTTGACGTTGTAGGTCTTCCCGTCGGCTGCAGTCGTTAAGTAGTGCTTAACAACTGCCTCCGGGGCGAGCTCCCGGTCCTTGAAGATGCGCTTGAGGTGCTGGTTGATGGCCGGGACGGTGACGTCGTAGAGCGTCGCCATCATCTTCTGCGACAGCCAGATGTTCTCGTCCTCGTAGCGCATCTCGACGGCTTGCTGCTGCGAGCCCGTGGCCGCGACGAAGGTGAGGTACTCGGCGGCCGAGGAGCGCACGAGCGAGGCGGGGGGCGTCTTCTTGCGAGTCACTCGTCGCCCTCCATCTCTTCCCACGTCTTGCCGGCCTCGACGGCGGCGAGGTTGAAGCGGGCGCCCTGGTTGTCGCTGGGGTTGAGCCACAGCATCTTGCGGAACACCGCGGCGGCCTCGCGGGTCTTGCCGAGGCGCCACCAGCAGAGGCCCACGCCGTGCAGGCAACGCAAGAACGGGCGGTTGTCGACGAGGCCCCAGGCGAGCACGCCATCGAACTTCTTGCCGAGCGAGAACGCGCCGATGCTCATCCCCACGTCGTAGTGGCGGAGCGCTCGGGCCGGCTGGCGGTCGAACGCGAAGTTGCCGAGGTGCGCGTGAGCGTCGAGGCAGCGGAGGTCCTGCGCGAGCAACTTCATCAAGAGCTCCCGCGCGCCGGCGCGATCGCCCGCGGCGTTCAGCTCGCTTGCCTCCACGATGGGATCCGAGTCGAAGTCCTCCGGCTCGGCGCCCGGAAGCACCTGCTCCATCTCGAACATCGGCCGCTTGCCGCGCGCGATGATGCGCTTGGCCCACTCTTCGATGGGCTCGCTTTCTTCGCCCCAGTATTCGGTCTCCGGATCCCACTCGCCCTGCTCGTGGAGCGCGAGCGGCGGAAGGCCGAGCGCCTCTACGTCCGCGCGGATCGAAAGCACGTTGCCCGCGAGATAGGCGTGGCGCGCGTGCGTCCACTGCTTCGTGGGCATGACCGTGATGATCCCGCCAGGCACCTCGTCGCGTACGGCGGTGCGCAGCGTGACCTCGCGGGCGGTGCCAAGCAGGCGGCAGCGGAGCGCGTTCGACTTGCACGCGAGCACGATGAGCTCGACAGGACTGCCGACGGCAATGTCGTCGTTCGTGACCTTGTGCCGAGCCGCCGGCGTCGCGCCGTACGGCTCCGGGGCGCTGGAAAGCTCTCCGAAGCCAAGCCACGCGCGGTACAGGGACACGAACCGCGCGCCGGCACTTCCCGGCGTGAACGCAACGTCGGCCAAGCCCACGCTGAAGCGCCGGTCCCCGCGAACACCCCACAGCGTCAGGCCTGCACGTGGGTGCCCACTGTAGGTGATGGCGGCGGCCGTGACGGGTTCACCGATGACGAATGCGTCCGCTGGCAGCGCGATCTCGCGCTGGGCGGCGGCCTCGAGCGCACGGAGCTGCTGGTCCTCGGTCTTCGCCCCCGCCACGATGCGCGCGAAGGGCGCGCCGGGCGTGTTCGCCACGGCCGGCTTCGCGATGTTGCGCGGCCTGTTCTTCGGGTCGAGGGCGCCGCGCTCCTTGGCGTCGGCGATCAGGTCGATGAGTTGGCCGAGGTCCTCGCGTCCGGCGGCGCTGCTGCCGGAGTTCGTCTTGGCGCCGCGGGATTTCGGGCGCGCGGCGGGCTTCTTCGTTGGCTTCTTGGTGGTCATCGCGATCGCCTCCGCGGCCGGTGAGCGCGCGCGGCGAGCCACAACGAGCACGCGGGTCCGCCGATCACGAGCCACCTCGCGTCGATGCGGTCGTCGAAGACGGCGAGCGTCTCGGACTCGCCCTGGGCAACGAGCGACTGGAGTTCGGCAAGGGTGGTCACCGGGCGCCTCCACGCGGGACGCGCACGGCGCCGTCGAGCCGGCGGTGCACCACGGAGACCATCGTCAACAAGTCGAGCGCCTCGCGCTCATCGACGGCCCACCGTGCCTTCGCCTCGTGGGCCGTCGGATTGCCGGACACCGCGAAGATGCCCTTCATGACATGCATCATTCCGCGCTGCTCGCTCTGCTCCGAGGTGGAGCGCAGGGTGTTGAGCGCGAGGATTGGATCGCGCGGGCGACGGTCGCGGTCGCGTGTCCCGAGCGCTTCGTCGACGAGCTCCGAGCCGTCGAGCGTCAGGCCCGAGAGCTGCCGCACTTTCTCCGCCACGCTCTTCGTCGCTTCGAGCACCGCAGGGAAGTAGTTCTCTTCGAGAAGCTCCGCTCGACAGGCCTTGAGGACGTCTGCGTGCACCTGCCGGCGGACGAGCTCGGCGCGGAGGCGACCAGCGCGCTGCTCCGCCTCGCTCGCGGTCCGGGCCCTCTGCCGCTTCCCCTTCTTCTGCGCCTCGATGAGCTTCATGAGGTCGTCGCCCGAGAGCTTCTGCTCCTTCGCAGTGCGCAGGAACGCGGGCATGCTCGGGTCGCCCTTGATGACCTTCTCCACATCCTCCGGCACGCGGCCGGCGAGTTGCATCAGCTCGTCGAAATCGTCGGTCAGCAACGTCGCCAGCTTGCGGATCACGTCCTCGGCGGGCGGGGTCTTCTCGTCCATGGTCTCGATGCGCGATAGGTACGTGGGGGAGATGCCGACCTTCGTGGCCGTCTCCCGGAGCCCGAGCTTGTGCTCGGCTCTCTTTCGGCGAATGCGTTCTCCAAGCCGTTCCTTCACGTCGTCCTCTCTCGGCGCCCCGCGAGAAGCAGGGCGGCGATGCAGTGTCCCCTAAATACTAAACAGGACGCTCGAGATCAAGGGGCGGCGTGCCCGACCGCGTCCCATCGCGAGCTCCGCGGACGCGTTTCACGCGTTCGGCGAGCCCGACGTCGTGGTCGCCGAAGTCGTGCACCCACGCGCTTCCCGTCTCGGTGCCGGCGCCCCTTGATCCGTGGAGAGCGCCCTATGCCGCCATGGCGCGGGAAGAACAGCTCGCTTGGCCGACACTCTACGAGGTAGCGAAGGCGGCCAAGGACTTCCTCGACCCGGTCCTCGGGGAGCCGCTCGATGCGACCTGAGATCCGGCCGCGTGGACGTGGCGACGGCCCTGATCCGCGGCCTGACTTCAGCGCACGTGAGCGCGACCGCCTCCGGCGTGCGAATGACGGCGGATGAAACTCCCCAAGCACCCGACCGTCTCGGCCTATCTCGAGTATTGGCTGACCTCCATCGTGCGGCCGAGCACGAGGCCAACGACGTTCCGAGCGTATTCAGAAATGGTGCACGGCACGCTCGCCCCCTCGCTCGGTGACGTCGTGTTGCGCCGCCTCACGACCGCGCGGATCGCGGCGGCGAGCGATCGCTGGCGACTCCAAGGTGCGAGCAACCGCAAGGTGCGGACCGCGCTCCAGGTGCTCCGCACGGCCTTGCGCGCCGCGGCTCATCGCGGCTGGCTCGCGGCAGATCCGACCGCCGCCTTGCCCCTGCCACGCTACGCGCCGCGCACTCCGAGGTGGCTCTCGCCGGTGCAAGCGGCGCGTCTGCTCGCCGCGGTGCGCGGGCACCGCTACGAGCCCGCTTTCGTCCTCGCGATCCATGCTGGCCTGCGACGCGGCGAAGCGGGCGCGCTGCAGTGGAAGGACCTCGACCTCCGCCGCGCAGTAGTGACCGTGCGCACGACCCTGCGTTCCGGGCGCGGCGGCCACGCCATCGACGGCGTGAAGACGGCCGCGAGCCAGCGGTCCGTGCCACTTCCGAGGGCCGCGGTGCTCGCGCTCCGCCGTGCGCTGACGCGCTCCGTGAAGGAGCGCGGGACCCGGAAGGCGATCTGGGCGCCCACCGACCACGTCCTGTCTCCTGGGGACGGACGGCCGCAGTGGCTCAGCGTGCTGAACCACCACCTCACCGCAACCCTTCGCGCCGTGGGCCTGCCCCACGTGAGCTTCCACGACCTCCGGCACACGGCTGCATGCTTGCTTCTCGAGGCCGGCGCGGAGCCTCGAACCGTGATGGAGATCCTCGGGCACCGGCGGGTCGCGCACACCCTGGTGCTGTATGCGCACGTTCGTGACGACCAGAAGCGCCAGGCCGTCGACGCGGCCTCCCGACTCCTCACGCGCCGCGCAACCAAGCGCAAGCGGAGGTAGAGCAGGAGTTCAACAGCCTCGACGCGCAGCGCGAGGCATGCGTCGGCTACATCCAGCGGCAGCCGGGCTGGAAGCTCGTGGACCAACACTACGATGACGGCGGCTTCACCGGCGCGAACATCGAGCGCCCGGCGTTCCAGCGGCTCTTGACCGACATCGAGGCCGGCAAGATCGATGTGGTGGTCGTCTACAAGGTCGACCGCCTCAGCCGTTCGCTGCTCGACTTCGCCAAGGTGATGGAGCGGTTCAGCGTAGCCGGCGCCTCGTTCGTGTCCGTGACGCAGAACTTCTCGACCGCCGACGCGATGGGGCGGCTCACGCTCAACATGTTGATGAGCTTCGCGGAGTTCGAGAGGGAAATGATCGCCGAGCGGACGCGCGACAAGATCGCGGGCGCGCGCCGGAAGGGCAAGTGGACGGGCGGCCCGGTGCCCCTCGGCTACACGGTCGTGGAGAAGCGCCTGGTCGTGGACGAGCTCGAGGCCGTGCTCGTCCGCGAGATCTTCGCCCTCTACATCGAGCACCGCTCGGCCCTGGGCGTCGCGCGTCTCCTGAAGGAACGACAGCGCTCGACGAAGCGACATCGCGCTGCGAACGGCAACCTTCGAGAGGGGCGGTCGTGGACGAAGGGCGATGTCCTGCGCGTCCTCAAGAACCCCATCTACGCGGGCTACATGGCCAGCGGCGGCGAGCTGCACAAGGCCGAGCACGCGCCGCTGATCGAGAGCGAGATCTTCACGCGCGCCCAATCGCAGCTCGAGGCCGCGACGAAGGCGACGGTGACGCACGGACGCAACCCCGAGTACATCCTGCGCAGCGTGCTCCGGTGCGCGTGCTGCAAGTCCGGCTTCACGCCGGCGTCGACGCGCCGGGGTCGGACGGAGCATCGTTACTACCGATGCATGAAGCGGGACAAGGAGGGCAAGGAGGCCTGCCCGTCGTCGCCGCTGCCGGCGGACGCCATCGAGGCGTACGTCGTCGATCGCCTCCGCGAGGCGACCGTTGACGGCACTCTCGCCACCGAGGTCGCCGACGGGGTGAAGGTGCGCGTGGCTGAACGACGCAAGGGCCTGGTCACCGAGCGGCAGAAGCTGCCGCCGCAGATCGCCTCGCTGGCCGCCGAGGCCAGCCGCATCATCGACACGATGGCGAGCCTGACCGGCACGGCACGCAAGCTCGTCGATGAGCGGCTCCAGCAGGTTGGTGACCAGCTCGCACGCTGCGAAGGCCAGCTCGCCGCCGCCGAACGGGAGCTCGCGAACCTCGACGCGCTCGAGGTCGAGGTCGCCTGGGTCGCGCGCTGCCTCACCGACTTCGGCGGCATCTGGGACGTGCTCACGCCGGAGAACCGTGGCCGGCTCCTGCGCGCCGTCATCCAGCGTGTCGAGGTGAACGAGCCCGCGAACGAGGTGAGCGTGTTCCTGGCCGACCTCGGTGCCGAAGGGCCCGCCGAAGCCACGTCTCAGCCCGCGCAGCAGGAGGTGTCACCGTGACGAACCCGACGAGCACCAGCACCCCGGCTGGCCCGCGGGTGGTCACCGGCCCGTTTCACCGCGTGCAGCGCGGGCACGGGAAGCGCTTCGTCCAAGAGCCGCCGCCCGGGCCCGTCCACCGCCCCGCGCGGGTCGCCGTCATGCTCGCGCTCGCGCACAAGATCCAGGACGCCATCGACCGGGGTACCGTGCGCGACCGCGCTGAGGTGGCCAGGAGGCTCGGCTTCACGCGGGCGCGCATCACGCACCTGCTCGACCTGACCCTGCTCGCGCCCGACATCCAGGAACGGATCCTCTTCGTCGAAGCGGTGGACGGCGTCGAGCCTATGAGCGAGCGGGCGCTGCGGGCCGTGGCGCACGCCGGGAGCTGGAAGGAGCAGCGGAAGGCGCTCGAAGCTCAGGCCACATCGACAGCGCGGGCGAACTCGACGTAACGGCAGATCGCGTTCGCGAGCTGCATCTGCCTTGGGCTCTTGCACTCGGGCTCGAACAGGCGCGGGCTCGCGACGAGAATGCACGCGCAGCGCGCACGCGAAGTGGCGACGTTCAGGCGGTTGAGGCTGTAGAGGAACTCCATCCCGCGTGGCGCGTCCTCGGGTGTTGAGGTCGCCATCGAGTAGATGACGACGGGCGCCTCCTGGCCCTGAAACTTGTCGACGGTGCCCCCGCGAACCCCGCGCCGGTCGAGACGTTCGGAGAGCAAAGCGACCTGGGAGTTGTAGGGTGCGACGATCAGGATGTCGTTGGCCGTCATCGTGTGCATCGCTCCGTCGCTATCGATCCACCCCGCGTCGGGACGAAGCAGGCCCGCAACGATCCGGTCGATCACGTCGACCTCTTCGCTCGACGAGTTCTGGTTCCCTTCGTGCGCGACGGCGGCAACCCAGAGTCCGGATCCTTCGAACGGTGCTGTTCCAACGAGCACCTGCTGCTCGAGCCCGGCCCGCGCGTGGAGCCGTCCCTCGTAAAACACGTCCGAGGTGAACGCGCAGATGCTCGGCGCCAGCCGCCACGTCTCCGGCAAGAAGATCCCACGATCGGCCGGGATGGTCTTGAGACCCCGCAGGATGTGTTCCAGCGCCGAGACGTCGGCACCCTCGGGGTGGGTGCCCTGCTGGGGCTGCTCGAGCTGCTGCGGATCGCCGAGCAGCACGACACTCCGCGCGGCCTGCGAGGCGGCGAGAACATTCGCGAGCGACATCTGCCCCGCCTCGTCCACGAATAGAACGTCGATCGCGCCCAGCGACGCCGGGCGGGCCCAGAGCCACTGGGTCCCGCCGACCACGTGAGCCCGCCCGTCGCCCAGCCGGGCGATGACCTCGTCGTTGTCGGTGGACTCCTCCATGGTCGATGGCGGGTCGCTCTTGGTCGTGACCTTGTGAACGCAGTTGACCTGAACCCGCAGCCTACCGGCAGCTATTGCTACGTCGTCGAGGAGTTTGCGAATGACCTTGTGGCTGACGGCAGTGACCCCGACGCGGGCGCCTTGTCGAACGAGCTCGCAGATCATCTGGGCCCCAGTGAACGTTTTCCCGGCACCCGGAGGCCCCTGGATGGCGAGGACCGTATCGTCGAGATCTGCCGCGATGCGAACCGCGAATTGGACGGCGCTCTCATCCGTTCCGACTTCAAAGGTCCCGGCTCGAAGTCGAGGGGGCCGGCCAAGGAGGAGCTCGCGCGCAGCTCGGTACTGAGTCCCGCCAGAAACGCCGTGCTGAACCACGTCGGCGGCGATACGCAGGAGCGCCTCGGCAAGCACGTCGGTGTTCACCGCCGAGTGCGCGAACACGGCGGACGGATGCACCTCAGCCTGTGCGCCGCGCTTCTTCACGTCCACCGTGCGAGCCACACGATCGATAGCCTCGACGCCCCCGAAGGCCGTTCCGTCGGGTAGATGCAGGTCATCGTCCTTGCGAACGTCGGTCTCCTGGCGTGGGTAGTCGTAGCGATCGATCGGACTCTTCTTCGTTCCTCCGACGCGAGCAACGAAGTGCAGGCCGGAGAGCGCCGCCTTCTCGGCGAACAGCTCGTCCTCGGACAGGTCGCGCAGTCGGAAGAACTCCCACCACGGTGCCTTGGCTTCGCGCCGATGCCAGTCGAGAAGATGCGCGAGCAACAACCGCCCCTGTTGCTCATCATTCTGCTCGGCGCGATCCGCAGTAACGTCGGCCGTGAGCGCCGCCATCAGCGCTTGCACCCGCCGGGCACGATCGTCGAGCTTCTCCGGCGCCGCGCCATCCGTGGGTACTGGACGCGGGACCGGCGTCCCTCCGGCTTCGAGAGAAGCACGAAGCTGTTCCAGCCAGTCGCGCAGGCGCAGAGCCGAGACGCAATCGTCGCGGTTGTAGCCTTCGACCGCGGCGCGCACTTCGTCGGTGATCGCGTCCGCGGCGCCGAGCTCGAGCGCGCGTTCGATCACGCGCAGATTGGTTCGCGCATCAGCGAGGGCAACGGTACGAGTGAAGCCGTAGAAGGGCTCGAGGTCCTTGATCGAGTACCTCTCCACGCTCGCGCGCAGCGAGTGCTTCACGACGGCGCACAG
The DNA here is from genome assembly GCA_016212965.1 of Myxococcales bacterium. GTDB lineage: Bacteria > Myxococcota_A > Polyangia > Polyangiales > Polyangiaceae > JACRDA01. The sequence goes on along the minus strand of JACRDA010000165.1, from coordinate 3,222 downwards.
ATCCACGAACAACTCGGCGCGGAGCATGCGGTCGATCTCGGTCTCGCGGGTCGCATGCCGGCCCATCAACCGCTTGAACGCCGAGGGCTCGTAGGGAGCGTAGTGGTAGACGTGCATCGTGGGGTTCACCGCCCAAGAACCGAGGATCTCGTCCACGACCGCCTCGAACGCCGCGCGCTCCTCGCTGTCCGAGCAGGCCCAGAACGCGCGCGCCGAGGTGGTGCCATCGCGCGCGACGGTTACCAGACCGAAGAGGTACTCGCGCCCGCCGTCCCGCGCGAACGGATCGCCTTCGAGGTCGAGGAAGACATCACCGGGCGACGGGGGCGGCAGCCGAGCGAGTCCCTGGTCCGGCGTGATGGGGAGCAACTCGTGAACCGGGATGCCCTGGGTCCGACCCGCGAGCTGAAGCCGAGCTTGCTCGCGCACGCGGACGTACGTCTCGACGGCACCCCGTCGAGGCGTGAACTGCAGCGGCAAGGGGAGCGTGCCGAGCTGCGCGAGCGTGGTGACGCCCGCGGCCTGCAGCTCTCGGCTCTGGAGCCGCGCGATGCCGGCGACGAGCGATAGATGATCGTCGGCGCGACGCCGCTTGTCGCAGACACTCCACCACCGGCACACGTCGCAGTGCTCCACTGGCTCGGGGTAGTTCGCGGCCGCGATCGCATCGGGCTCCTGCTGCGCGGTCACCTCGAGGCGGGCGCGGATGAACCGGAAGTAGGCCGAGAAGTCCTGGACCCGAAAGGTTTGGACGGGCGCATCCGGATCCGGCGTGACGACGTGGAAGGTCTCGGGGATGGCGTCCTGAACGAGGCCCAGCATCTCGGAGTAGAGCGCGAGCTGGAGGACGGTGCCGCCTCGGGTCTCCTTGGCGAGCTTCGTGTCGACGACCTGATACGACCATGCGCCGAGCCCGCTCGTGGTCTCGACCCGTCGAAGCACGTCGGGCCGGCCGAACCAACGGCCGTTCCGGAGCGCGGGCTGAAGGATGACGTTCGCGCCCGCGCGCATGGCGTCCAACGTGCGGGCCACCGCATCGTCGCCACCGTGCTCGGCGAGGTCGACCACGACGAGCCCTTCGGCGCGAAGGGCGTCCGCGTAGCCACGCTCGTGGTCGAGCCCGCGTTGCTGGAGGACCAGCATGACCGGGTCGACCCAGGTGGGCGCCTCGCGCTGGCCGTGCGCCACCGCCAGATCCAGGGCGGTCCGGTGCCGGCAGCCCAGGAACTGGGACAGGTCCGACGCGGACAGCTCGATCGTGGTGCCGGAGGAGCGCACCGAAGCATCTTGCCACGGGGGACGGCAGGGGCCGAGCGATCACGCCTCGCACGACGCCGCACGACGGCGCCGACGACCGAGACCACGAAGGACCGCCACGCTCTGACGGGAACGCTGTTCCGCTGGCGCTGCTTGCGCGTGAGTCCCCGAGGATCCGCGCTCCGCGAAGGTCGCCTGCATGCTCGCGCTCGGCGCACAGAACCCATGGACCGAGGCGTTCGGTCGACGGCACGAAACCCATGGTCGAGTGGCTCCGTGGGACCGTGGCGCACGTCGGGAGCTGGTCGGGCAGCGGGCGATCTGAGTCCGGAACGGACACCGATTATAGCCGATTGTCTTCTGCTCTTGTTGGCAGAGCTGACTCGCGATAGGGTCCACCGCGTGGACGTGTGCCCGTGGAGCAGCCCGCGATGACAGAGCCCTGGGCCTCGGTTGACGAGGTCGCGAAACATTTGGGGGTGGCCAAGGACTCGATCTACCGCTGGATCGAGAGGCGAGGCCTTCCCGCGCACAAGATCGGACGCCTCTGGAAGTTCAAGCTGTCCGAGGTCGACACGTGGGTGCGCGCGCAGGATGCCAACGTCACTGACGATGAGCACGGGCCGGAGGGCGACGCGTGACGACGCCCTTCCACGCGAAGTACTGGGCTCACGGCTTGCTGCTCGCGCACCCGCGCGACGGCGTCGAAGCCCTGTCGCGGTCGATCGGCAACGCGCGTGTCGACCTCAACCCTCACCAGGTCGATGCAGCCCTCTTCGCTCTGCGCTCGCCGTACTCCAAGGGCGTGTTGCTCGCCGACGAAGTCGGACTCGGAAAGACAATCGAGGCGGCGCTGGTCCTGGCGCAGAAGTGGGCTGAGCGGCGGCGTCGGATTCTTCTCATCGTGCCAGCGACGTTGCGGAAGCAGTGGCAGGTCGAGCTCGAGGACAAGTTCTTCTTGCCCTCGGTGATCCTCGAGGCGAAGGCAGCCAACGCCCTCGCGAAGAAGGGTATCGCCAATCCGTTCCTCGTCGAAGACCGCATCGTCATCTGCTCGTACCAGTTCGTGTACTCCAAGCGTGACCTCGTCCAACAGGTCGACTGGGATCTCGTGGTCATCGACGAGGCCCATCGACTGCGCAGCATTTACAAGGGCACGAAGACTGCCGAGGGGATCGTCGACTCGATCCGGCCTGCTCGGAAGCTTTTGCTCACCGCGACACCGCTCCAGAACTCACTGATCGAACTCTACGGTCTCGTCAGCATCCTCGACCCCGAACTCTTCGGAAGTCAGGACGCGTTCCAAGCGCAGTTCATGACGGCGGACGATCCAGCGCAGCGGGACGCCGCCCTCCGGGAGCGCATCCAACACGTCTGCAAGCGAACGCTTCGCCGACAGGTGCTCGAGTACATCCCGTTCACCAATCGCTTCACGCACACCGCCGACTTCATCCCGTCGCCCGCCGAGGAGCGGCTCTACGAAGAGGTCTCGGCCTACCTCCAGCGCGAGGTGCTCGTCGCCCTGCCGAACGCTCGGCGCAAGCTGATCACGCTCATCATGCGCAAGCTGCTCGCGTCTTCCTCGGCTGCGATCGGCGCCACGCTGACCAAGTTCGTGGAGAGGTTGTCGGAGCAGGAGAAGCCACCGCTGCCGGTCGAGGAGACGCTCGCCGAAGACTTCGAGACCCTGAACGAGATCGACGAGGAGTGGCCAGAGGACGAGAAAGCAAACGCCGCACCCGCCGCGATCTCGGAGACGCAGCAGCAGGCGAGGACGGAGCTCGCCGACCTCCAGCGCTTCGTTGCCTTGGCCCGGTCAGTTGAGCGCGACTCGAAGGCAACGAAGCTGGTCGAGGTGCTGCCTCTTGCGTTCGACCTTGCTCAAGAGAAGGGGGTCGCTCGCAAGGCGGTGATCTTCACCGAGTCCCGCAAGACGCAGGAGTATCCGTTCACGGGGTTCTACGC
>JACRDA010000164.1 GCA_016212965.1 Myxococcales bacterium | reverse complement strand
GGTACTCGTGGGGCTCCGGATCCACCTGATCTGCGGGCTCGCAGCACCAAGAAGCGACCGATCTCGGCGCCGGCACCCGACCACGCTACCCGAGTTTCATCCGACGCGAGTCGAGCCACCTTCGGTGACCACCTGATCTGACCTGTAGGGATGCGAGCCGAAGGCCGGGTCGCACATCGTGCGCTTTGGGTTCAGCTGCGCACGTGGCTCCGCGCAGACCGGAAAGGCATCGCGACGGCGTTGGCCGTGGCAGGCGTCAGTACCCGAGGCACCGCTCAGCCGCGTCCTCGTCGGCTCCCCAGAACTTCATGCTGCTGGTCTCGAGACTGACGACGTGCGCCTTGCCCGACGGCGGGAGGAAGCCGGCGTCGCAGCTGCCGCGTCCCAGCGGCTCCGGGCAGGTGCGCCAGTGGACGGTGGTGGCGCAGGTGTTGGTGATGTCCCACTCGGTGGCGTTCGGGTAGTCGGGGCTCGGAGGACTGTACGGACGCGGGTTCCTGCGCAGACAGGCCGTGCGGTCGACACAGCTGGTACCGGGCGACGCCGTCGGCTGCTCCGGCGGACGCTGCCCCGGTGTCACGTCAAGGCTCGGCTGGGCCTCGGTCGGGCGCGACGACCCCTGCGCCGGACGCACGGGCGGCGCGAGGGCCGTAGGTGCCGAAGGGCCGCTCGACGACCCCATCTGTTCCAGCATCGAGCTCGCTCCCTGCTGCATCGCGGCGCCAATCTGCCGCCACTGCTCGCGTTCCTCCTCGTCGCGCCGCCGCTCGCGTTCTTCGAGCGCGAGGCGCTCCTGGCGGGCGAGTTCGCGGCTGTCGTGCACGTCCGCGAGAAAGGCTTGGATGGCGCGAGCGCGCTCGGGATTCGGCTCCACGGCGTACGCGATCTCGACCAACTTGGCGCGGAGGCGACAAGCAGTCGGCACGGCGTCCTTCTTGCACTCCTGCGGGGGCGTCCCTCCCTCGAACAGGTCTGCCAGGAGAATGCACACGGACTCGACGAAGGCGCTCGCGTGCTCCCCTCCGCAAGCGCGGTCCAGCAACCCCATTCCCCGCGTCACGTCCTCGAACAGGTTCGCGCCGAAGACGAGCTCCGTGCCGAGCTTGGCGCAGGCGTCCGTGTGCCCGGCCGTGCAGAACTCGTCGAGCAGCCGGGTGGCGAGATCGGGGTTCATCTGCACCGCACGGCGTCCAAGCTCGCGGACGGTCTCGTAACACGCGCCCTCGGTGCAGGACTTCCGATACAGGCGCTCGGCTTCCTCAAACGCTCCGCTGCGGCGCTTCGCTTCTGCGAGCGCTAGACAGGCGTCGCTCCGCGAGTCCCCCCCTTCTTCCGGCTCCTCTTCGCCGATGCAGACCGCCTCGGCCGCGACGCAGGCGTCGAGGTCTCCGGCGATGCACGAGCCGTCCCGCACCGCGCCGGGGTACAAGGATCCGCATGCGGATGTGCCCCAGGCAATGCCGCACACGAAGAGCACCATCCCCATCCCGGCTCTGTCCACCATAGCGCCCCGACGCCAGTCAGATCCCGTGACCACGCCATCCCCATCCGCACGTCCGCCATGGCGGTCCGTCGCTCCCCATCGCTCCCCAGGCGAGTAGAGCCTTGGAGCGTGAGCTTGGCAAGGGTGATGTGGCGGCGTGGGGGCGTGGGCCGCGCGCTTGGCGTGCTACCTCGAGCGCGTCGAGCCTCGGCCGGAGCTCACGCCGCCTCCGTGGCCGCGCGCAGGCGCTCCCACACGTCCGGCCCGCGCAGCGGCGCGCCGTGCGACGGCACGAAGAGCGTCGGGCGGTCGCGCAGGAGCTCGTCGGCCACCCACGCCTTGTAGGCCGCCTTGTCCGCGAGGAAGAAGCGCTTGAAGAACGGGTTCGTCATGAGCCCGGTGCGAAAGCCGAGCAGGCGCAAGACGAGGCCCGTCGCGCCGGGGAGGCGCTCCTCGTTGAGGATGCCGTCCGTCACGAACCAGCCCGTGCCGTCCGCGGTCTTCACCGACAGCCAGGTCTCGCCCTGCTTCGCCATCGGGGGACCGAAGAGCCTCACCCCGGCGGGCAGCGCCGCCTCGAGGCCGTCGAGGGCCTCGAAGGTGACGCCGGGCACCTTCTTCTGGAGGCGCGGCAGGGCGCGCGGATGCGCGACGACCGACGCGTCCGGGAAGCGCGCGTGCCAGGCCGCGAGGCCGGTGTTGTGGAAGTGGTTCGGCGCGAGCAGGAAGCGCGGCGTGCCCCACGTGGCGAGCCGCGCGAACGCCGCCTCGGCGAGGTGCGCGCCCGGGCTCACGACGAGCAGGCTCCCGCCCCCGAGCCCCACGACCGCCATGCGCGTCCGCTGCGAGCCGTAGACGGCGCCCGCGAAGGGCAGCTCCGCGTCGTAGATCTCCCAACCGTCGCTCGATGCCTTGGTCATGGGCTCCTCGCCGCGCCTTCCGAGCCGTCAGCCGAAGCGCGCGCGCGACCGCGCCCGCGCCTTGTCGGCCTCTTCTTCGCGGTTGCGCGGGCTCGCCGTCGTCGTGAGCGAGTCGACGAGACGCCGCGCCGTCGCGCTCACCTCGAGGACGGCGCGCTCGAACGCGGCCTCGTTGGCGCGCGACGGGCGCGTCGTACCGGAGAGCTTGCGCACGAACTGCAGCGCCGCGGCGTGGATCTCCTCGTCGGTGGCCGGGGGCGCGAAGTGGGCGAGCACGCGGATGCTCCGACACATGCCGCCGAAGCTAGTACACCCGGCCGGCGCTGTGCGCCTGGATCGCATGCGATCCGGAGGTTGCGCCGCGCGCGCGGCCTCAGCCGAGCATCACCTTGCTGCCGTTGACGGTCGTCGTGCCGGTCGCCTTGATGCGGCACGCGCCGCTCGTCGCCACCTCGACCGCGCCGTCGACCCTCACCGAGGAGCCCTTGCCCGACGTCGCGAGGACGGTCTTCGGGTGCGCCACCTTCAGATCCATGTCGTCGACGCGTACACCGTGGTCGCTCGTGCCCGCCTTGCCCATCACCGCCCACTTGTTGAGGCCGTCGATGGATGCGGCGTAGCTCTCGCTCTTGAGGTGGATGGCTTCCTTGGCGGACACGTTGACGTCGTGCTCCTTGGCCTCGACGTCGATCTGCGGGCTCGTCAGCCGCATGTCTTTCTTCTCGGCGTGGAGGGCGACGCTCTCCTTGGCCCGGAGCTCGAACGAGCTCTCGACGCTCTCGACCTTGATGTCGCTCTGGGCGAGCACGCGCACGCTCGCGCCGCTCGCATCGCCGACCTTGCGCGGCGTGCCGGCGGCGATCACCACCGATTTCTCGCCGTGGAGGTCGACGCGGCGCGAGCTGGCGCGGAGCGAGCCCGAGTCGGTCGCGAGCTCGATGTCCTTCTGGGCGACGACGACCACCGAGTCCTCGGCCGTCGCGACGATGTGCTTCTTCGCGTGGATGCCAACCGAGTCGTCCGAGCTCACGACGGTGTAGGCCCCCGACCGCACGTGCGTCACGCTCTCCGAGCCGATGACGTGGAGCGGCAGCGGGAGATCGACGTTGAGGACCTTGGGCACGCGCGGCACGCCGAGCGCGCTCGCGCCGAGGCTCGCGAGCTCCACCACGGCCTTGGTGAGCTCCTTGGCCTCGTAGATGGTGGCCTTGACCTCCATGATGAGGCTGTAGAGCTGCTTACCCGCCGCGAGCGCCGTCTTGTAGTTGTTGGCGGCGTTCTGCGCCGCCACCGCCATGGGCGACTTGGCGGCGCGCTCCGCGACCTCCTTCTGCCGCTCGGCGGCGAGCACCTTGTCGTGGGTCGCGTCGAGCGCGCTCCGCTGGCTCGCGGGGATGGCCGCGTCGCGCGCCTGCTGGGCCTCGGCGAGCTCCGCCGCCTTCTTCTTCTCCTCCTCGACCGCGGCGGCATGCGCGGCCTTGACGGCCGGATCCGCCTTGGGATCGGCGGCCAGCACGCCGACCTCGGTCGCCGTCCGGGCCGCGTCCGCGTGCTTCTGCTTCGCCTCCTCGTAGGCCGACTCGAGCTGGCGCTGTCCGTCACCCAGACCCTGGGTGTTGAGCGTGTGCTCGTTCGCGGCCCGATCCGCCGCCGCCGAGGCACGGGTCTTCATCTCCTCGTCGGCGGCGATCACCGTGCCGGCGATGTTGCCGAGGATGTCCGGCAGGTCCTCGAACACGAAGCTCGAGAGCAGGCCGAGCGCGCTCGGCGCCTCGGCCACCGTCACGATGCTCCCCTTGCTGAGCCAGCTCTTCAGCTTGCCGACCCCCGTCTGCACGCCCGACAGGGTGCTCTGCACGCCCTGGACCACGGTCGCGTAGTTGGCGCTCGTCTCGAACAGGCCGCCGAGCTCGGGGCCGTTCGGCGCCCCGAGCTGCAGCGTCGTCTCGGACTCGGGCGTCGTCAGCTTGATGCGCTTCTGACCGTCCGTGTCGTCGATGTTGATCTCGTTGCCGCCGCCCGTGCGGATGATGTTGCGCGCGGCGTTGCCGCTCGTGACGGGTCCGGGTGTCCCCGGGTTGGCCACGGTGCCCGAGATGATGGGCCGGTCCGGATCGCCGTTGACGCACTGCAGGAGCACCTCGACGCCGGGGCGCAGCGGAAAGTGCATGCCGTAGCCGCCGCCGGCGTGGGGCTGCGCCATGCGCACCAGGCGCGAGGCCTGGCCGCCGCCGGTGTCCGCGGTGTCGTAGAGGAACTTCACGCGGTAGCGGCCTTCGCCGTCGAGCTCGGCGTAGGGACCCTTCTGCGCGGCGTCGATGACGCCGGTGAGCAGGCCCTCGACGCGCGGGCGCGGCGTGCGGCGCGGCGGGCGATACCGGGTGCGCGCGTCGATGGCCGTGAGCGCGTTCTCGTAGCGCGGGGGCCCGTCGCCAGCGGCGAAGTGCCCGGCCTGCCGCGCGCTGTGGCGCACGGCGGTGACGAGCAGCTCGAGGTCGCCGCCGGGGAAGCCCTCGAGCGTGAAGGCCGAGCCCGCGGCGAGCCGCTCCTCGACGCTCCGACCCTCGAAGACCTTGTGCGTCGCGCGCAGCTCCTCGGCGCGGATGCGCGCGAGCGCGGCGCCCTCGGCCTTCGTCTTGAAGTGCGCGCCGTACTCGAGCACGTCGCCCGCGCCGCCCGCGACGACCGGCTCGGTGACGGTGAGATCGATGCCGGGCGTGCGGTAGTTGTAGTCGCGGAGCACGTACTGCGCGGGCAGGGTGCGCGTCCGGGCCGTGAGCTCGAAGACGCCGCGCTCGTCGTCGCGGCCACGGAGCTCGAGGTGCGCGCCGCCCGCCACGGGGCCGAACGCGGCGTTGTGGTCCGACAGGATCAGCCGGTCGACCGCGCCGTCGTGCTCGAAGAAGTAGGTGATGCCGAGGTGCTCGGTGAGGCGGCCGAGGAAGTCGAGATCGCTCTCGCGGTACTGCACCACGAACTCGCGTGCCGGGTAGCTCCCCGTCAGGCGGAGCTCGAAGTCCTCGTCCGGGCGAAAGCCGCGCGCCTCGAGCACGGCCCGGGCGATGTCGGGCACGCTCCGGTCCATGAAGATCTCGAGCGCCTGGTTCAGCGACAGGCGGTACGCGCGCGGCGCGAGCCGCAGCCGATAGCGTCGGACCTGGGCGCCGGGTCCGCCGCCGAAGAGCTCGGAAATCTCGGCGACGAGGCCGTGGAGCCGCCGCGTCACCTCGCCCGCCCGCGCAAAGACGAGCGATGCCGGCGCGCCCACGAGGTCGTCCGTCGCGAGACCCTCCTCGCGCGTCGTGGCGAGCTCGATCTGGAAGTCGAAGAGCTGGGACAGGGTCTCGTGCCCCTCGAGCGAGGTGAGGCGCACCTCGCCGTGGTCGATGGCGTCGGCCTCGAGATGGATCTGCAACACGTCACGCATGGCCGTTTCTCCCCGCGCTCAAGGCATCACCAGGACTTTGGTCTGCGAGGGCGCGACCTGCGCCCCGGGGGCGTTCGGGTTGGCGCCGCCGTTGTGGGCCGTGGGGACGCCCAGGTACACGACCGACTCGCCCTCGGCCTTGACCTTCGAGCTGCCCCCGAGAAAGGTGCACTTTCCCATGTTCGTCTGGCTCACGACGCCCTTCGGCGTGGGCACCATCGAGACGCCGGGCTCGTCTCCCTGGCTGCGCGGGATCTCGCTCTTCACGGTCACGACCTCCTTGTTGACGAACAGCACCTTCGTCGTCGTCTTGTCGGCGCGCGCCGGGCTCGCCGTGTTGGGGAACGGCGTCGGCACGCCGCCGGCCGGGATCGGCGCGGGCACCATGCAGACGTCCGGCATCGCGAAGCACTGGCCTCCTGCCTTGGTCGAAGCTGGCAGCATGGCTCACCCGAGCAGGATGCGGCGTCCGTCGACGGCGGTGTCCTCGGTCGAGCGCAGGACCGTCCGTCGCGAGCGCAGGTGGAAGACGTCGGCCACGAGCTGGCGCAGGCTGCCCGCGCGCTGCTCGACGAGCTCGCTCGCCTCGCGCAGGACCTCGCGCGCCCGCTCGCGCACGCGGTCGGCCACGAGCTCGTAGCGATCGGCCTCCTGCTCGAGCCGCTCGGCCACGGTGCGCGCGAGCCGCGCGACGAGCGTCGCCTCGCCCACGCGGGCGCGCGCCGTCGTCGCCTCGAGCTCGAGCGCGTCCGCGCGCGCCGCGAGCCCTGCTCCCTCGAGCGCGAGGCTCGCGCCGCCGGAGTCGAGCGCGAGGCGCGGGGCGTGGGCGGTGAGCTCGGTGGCGGCCTCGAGCCGCACCTCGCGCCCCGCCAGGACGAGCCGTCCGGGGGTCTCGAGCCTGAGGCCGTCGGCGTCGAGGACGGAGAGCACGCCGCCGGCGAGCTCGGCGACGAGCCGCCCGTCCGGCGCCCGGAGCTCGAGCCCGCCGGCGCCGCCGAGGGTGGCGCGCGAACCGTCCTCGGCCTCGAGGGCGGCGGGTCGCTCGGCCCGCAGCACGGCCACGATGACGAGCGCCTGCTCGTCGTCGGCGACGAGCACCCGATCGCCCGCGCGGGGCGAGTAGCCCGGCACGAAGCCGAGGCGTGCGGCGGTGACCGCGCCGAGCGCGCCCGGCGCGCCGGTGCGGAGGGCGATCCGGTCGTGCTCCACCGCCACGACGGTCGCGGGCTCGAGGCCGGGGCGCGTGCGCGGCGCGCGGGACGGTCGCTGCTCTGCCATGGTGTTGCTGCTCATGTTCGTGCCTCCGGGATCTTGCGGACGAAGCTCTCGGCGCGGGCGCGCTCGGGATCGGTGCGGCCCACGTCCTTCAGGTTGGCCCCCGCGAGTCTGGCGCCCTCGAGGCTCGCGCCGTGGAGCTCGGCCTGCTCGAGGTCGGCCCCCGAGAGGTCGCAGCCGTCGAGGCGCGCGTGCGACAGGTCGGCGTAGCGCAGGCAGGCCCCGCGGAGCACGGCGCCCCGGAGATCCGCGCGCACGAGCACCGCGCGCGCGAGGTCCGCGCGCTCGGCTTGCACGCGCTGCAGCGAGGCGCCGGCGAAGGAGCTCTCCGGGGCGCGGAGGCCGCCGAGCAGCGCCCCGTCGAGTCGGCAGCCGTCGAAGCAAGACAGGCGCGCGGCGGCGAGCGGCAGCCGGGCGGCCGCGAGATCGCTCTGCCGGAAGCTCGTGCGGAGCAGCGGGACGGAGGTGAAATCGGCGCCGCGCAGATCGCAGCGCTCGAAGGTGGCGTCGCCGAGCTCCGCGCCGCGGAAGCTCACGCCGGGGGCGCGCAGCTCTTCGAGCCAGGCGGCCGCGAGCACGACGCCCTCGAGCGCGGCCTCGGTCCAGTCGAGGCCGCGCAGGTAGGGCTGGCGCAGGCGCGCGCCCCGCAGATCGGCGCCGTCGAGGCGGGCGCCGCCGAGCCGGCAGGTGCCGAGATCGACGCCGGGCAGGCGCGCCCGGGTGAGGTCCGCGTCCTCGAGCTCGACCGACTCGAGCCGGGCGCCCGTGAAGTCGCAGCCGGCGAGCTGCGCCCCGACGAGCGCGACGTTCGTGAGCACGGCGCCCGCGAAGCAGGCCCCTGCGAGCTCCGCGCCCCGGAGATCGAGCCCGTCGAGCCGGGCGCCCGCGAGCGTCCCGGCGCGCGCCGCGAGCAGCACCTCGCGCGCCGTCCTCACGGCCGCGGGCCCTCGGCCGCTCGCCGGCCGAGCGACGACTTGGTCGTGATGGCTCCCTCGAGGCGCGCCCCCGCGAGCTTGGCGCCCCGCAGGCCGGCGCCGTGGAGGTTCGCACCGCGCAGATCGGCGCGACTGAGGTCGGCGCGCTCGAGCGTGGCCTCGAGCAGATCGGCGCCGCGCAGGTCGGCCCCAGCCAATGTCGCCGCGGCCAGGCGTCCCGAGCGCAGATCGGCGCCCGCGAACACGGCGGCGTCGCAGCGCGCGCTGCCGAGGTTGGCGCCGCGGAGCGAGGCGCCGCGAAAGACGGCGCGCTCGAGCGTCGCCCCCTCGAAGACGGCCCCGTCCAGCCGGGCGTCGGCGAACGACGCCCCGGACAGATCGACGCCGTCGCCGCGCGCCCGCGGCAGGGTCGCCCCGTCCCAGTGCGTGTCCGGCGCGGAGGCGTCGTAGAGCCGCAGATCCGGCAGCTCGGCGCCCGTGAAGCGCGCGCCCGCGAGGCGACTCGCGGTGAAGTCCGCGTCCGCCAGGCGCGCACCCGCGAAGCTCGCCCCGGCGAAGTGTCCCTCTTCGAAGCGCACGTTCGCGCCCCGCGCGCCGCCGAAGCTTGCGCTCGCGGCACGGGCACCGGTGAAGATCGCCTCGTCGAGCCGGGCTCCGTCGAGCACGGCCCCGTCGAGGAGCGCGCCCGTGAGGTCGGCGCCCGTGAGATCCGCGCCGCGGAGGTCGGCCGCCCGCAGGTCGGTGCCGGCGAGGCGCGCCTGGCGGAGAACGGCCGCCCCGAGGCGTGCGCCACGGAGCGAAGCGAGCCGCAGATCGGCGCCCACGAAGGAGCGCGCCGCGAGGTCCGCCCCCGCGAGGTCGACGCCGCCGAGCTCGACCCCGTCGAGGGGCTGGCCCGTGGCGAGGAGCTCCGGGACCCGGGTGCGATCGTTCGCCGCGGGGGGCGCCGCGCGGAGGAAGGCCGCCCGCTCGGCGGCGCGCACCTGGAGCAGGCGCTCGAGCTCGCGCCGGCGCCCCGCGAGGTCGAACTCCGCCGGCGACTCCTCGGCGAGCCGCGCCGCGAGCCGCGCCTCGACGGCCTCGCGCGGAAGCGGCGCGTCGAGGGGCTCGAGCGTGGCGAAGCAGAGCGCGAGCTCGGGCGCCCGCACATCCGTCACATCGATGCGGCCGCGCCACACGAGCGTGAGCGTGCCTGCGTCGGGGGCGAAGAGCAGCGTGTCGAGGCGGAGCGGCACCTCGACGAGCGCGCCGTCCGCCTCGGCCGTGCGCTGCGCGAACGCGCGCGCCCGGACGCCCGGCAGTCGCCCGCAGAGGCTCGCGCGGTCGGGCGCGAGCCCGGTGAGCTCGAAGGGCTCGTCGCCGCGCAGCGACTCGAGCTGCAGCTCCGGCGGCGCGGCCTGGAAGAAGGCGGCGTCGAAGTCCCGAGCGAAGCAGGGCCAGCGCGTCCGCAGCCACTCGGCGTCGTAGGTCCCGACGAGCGCGAGACGCGCCGGGTGGGTCGCGGGCAGCGGCGCGAGCCCGGCCGGCGGTACCTCGTCGCCCGCCCGCGTGAGCAGCCGCTCGGGGCGCTCGACGTTCGGCAAGGCGCGGCCGTCGCGCGTGGCGCCGCGAAAGCCGACCCCGTGCGGATTCGCCGGGTGTCCGGGGCCCCCGAAGGCGCGCTGCCAGGTGAGCGGGATGCGGTCGAAGCTCGCGGGCTCGCTCGGGCTCTCCCCGAGCACGCCGCGGCGCCACGTCCGATCGCCGAGGACGGCGACGGTCCGCTCGAGCGCGCTGCCCACGCGCAGCGAGACGCGCATGGCGGTAGCGGCGCCGCCGGGCGCGTAGGCGTGGCCGACCACGGCGACGTCGACGCGCGGCTTCACGAGCGCGAGGTCGCTCGGATGGAGCAGCGGAGCCTCGGGATCGTCGTCGGCGTGCACGTCGCCCGTGCAGAAGTCCGACTCGGGGCGCGGGCGGGCCGCCTCGTCCGGCACGAGCTCGCACGTCGCCTTGACGACGAGGGTGACGACCGGGCGCTCGGGCGCGACGCGCCACGGCAGAGCGGCGCCCGCGAGCCCTGCGTCGGACAGGACGCGCACGATCTCGCTCGGCCGGGCGCCGAAGGCGGGCAGGACGAGCGCTCGGTGGCCGGCGCCCCCGAGGTCGACCGTGCCGCG
>JACRDA010000003.1 GCA_016212965.1 Myxococcales bacterium | reverse complement strand
TCGCCGTCAAAGTCCACGTCAACGACCACGTCAACGTCTACGTCTACGGTTCCGTCCTTGGGCGACGGCGCGGTGGGATGGCCGCTCGCCGGGCGTCTGCCGCGCAAATCCCCGCGCTACGCCCGCAAACGATCGAAACCACTGTGCCGAGGTACTACGGCGCGAGCCCGGCCTCGATCGCGCGCTCGGCCACGTCGAGCACGAGCCGCACCTCGCCGTCGTCGCTCTCGACCCGGAGGATGCGCTTGTCGGCGTCGCACCGGAAGCGGCCACACACGCGATCCGCGCGCACGGCACGCGCCTCGAAGAGCTCCGCGTCGACCTTCGCGATGCGGTAGACGGTGCCGTGCACCTCGACCTCGTGGCGCGGGTCGATGCCGAGCACCTTGTTCACGTCGTCGTGGAGCTTCTCGAGCTGCACGGCGCGCCGGGCGCTCCACGCCACGGCCTTGGCGGCGCGGGCCGCGGGACGGAGCACCACGGACGCGACCTTCAGCGTGGGCGCGAGCTGCTCTTTGGCGCGCCGCAGGGCATCGCGCGTTTCCTCGAAGGGCGACTTCGGCTTCGGCTCGTCGGCCATGCGAACAAGCTAGCCGCGGCCGCCGGCGCCGTCACGCCGCGCGGAGGGGCGCGCGTCGCGTCAGAGCCCCGACACCTCGACGAGCGCGAAGATGACCGCGCCGACGCCGTAGCTGATGTCGTCGCCGAGCTCGACGGCGGCGTAGTCGGCGAAGGTGCCGGCCGTCGTGGGGCCCGAGATGCCGGTCACCACCGGACGGCCGAGCGCGTCGTCCACGATGCGGCTCTTCACGCCCGCCAGCGCGGCGTCCACGGACGGCCGGTAGCTCGCGCCGAGGAGCCCGGCGCGGAGCCCGCGCGCCATGCCGAGCGCGAAGAGCGCGCTCGAGCTCGTCTCGAGGTAGGTCTCGCCGGGGCGGTTCACGACCGTCCACCACAGGCCCGTCGCCGCATCCTGCGCCGCGACGGCGGCGTCCACCTGCGCCTGCAGCGACGCCGCCACGGTGTCGTCGGTCTCGGCCCGAGCCTGGCGCACGCGCAGGTACTCGTAGCCCGAGGCCGTGACCCAGGCGTTGCCCCGGGCCCAGTACACGTCGGGGTCCTGACCCGACCAGTGGGCGGCGTGCACGAACCACCCCGAGCCCTGCTGCAGGAGCGTGGCGAAGATGTCGAACTGCGCCCCGTACTCGTCGAGGGCGCGCGCGTCTCCGGCCGCCTCGCCCCAGCGCACGAGCACGTTGCCGAACATGAAGAGCGAGTCGAGCCACAGGGTCGCGCCGAAGACGTTCACCGTCCCGAAGTGGCTGATGCCGCCCTCGGGGGAGCGCGCGGCCTCTTCGTAGAGGTAGCGGAGCACGGTCGAGACGACCTCGAGGTACGGCGCCGCGCACGAGTCCCGGTAGAGGTCGAGCGCCACGACCGCGGGCGGGCACCGGTCGCTCACGGTCACGAGGTAGCCCTGCGCGACGTGGTGATCCATCCAGCGCCGGTAGTAGTCGGCGTAGGCCGGCTCCCCGGTGACGCGGTGGAGCTCGACCAGGCTCTGCATCAGCGTGCCCTCGCCCCAGTCCCAGGGAAGCGCCTCGGGCGGATGCTCCGCCATGTACCGAGCGGCGAGCGCCTCGGCGAGGGCGATCTCGGCCGAGGTCGGGTCGTGGGCAGCCGCGAAGGCGGCATCCGCTCCGGCCGCGTGCGGCACGCAGGTCTCGCCGCCGGCGGTCTCGTCGCCGCCGCAAGCTCCGACGAGGACGGCCCCCGTGAGCAGGAGCGCGCGCGACCGTGTGCCGGGGCGCACCGCTCACTCCTCCACGACGACGCCGGTCGCGTCGGGCGCGCTCGCCACGACGACCCCGTCGAGAGCGAGCGACGTGCCGCGTGCCATCACGGCGAAGGGCGGGCTGCCGACGAGGCGCACGAGCGCGAGCTCGGCGTCGGTGTCGATGAGGGGCCCGCCCGGTACCTGCAGCGACGCGGGCGCGCCCGGCCGGCGCAAGAGGGCGAGGTCGGTGGCGCCCGGCGTGTGTACGAGCCAGCCGACCACGCCGGCGCCGAGGTCGACGGGCTCGCTCGCGAGGGGCGCGTCGTCGGCGCCGCTCGCCGCGCCGACCCGGTATGGCAAGAGCAGCGCGAGGAAGCTCGGCGCGAGCGCCGTGACGGCGGCGTCGATGACCCCGTGGGTCGTGATGGTGCGTTGCAGGTCGAACTGCTGCACGTGCGGCACCGTCACATCGACGAAGGGAGGCTCGACGACCGCCATGCCGGGGTCCGTGCACGCGACGCGCACGTCGACGCCCGCGAGCGGGCGCTCCCAGCGGGCGCCGTCGCTGCCGGGCAGGAACACGCCGCCCGAGCCGTAGCCCGCCCAGCCGTGGAGCCGGAAGGCGTGCGCGCGGGGCGTCGCGTGCGTGGTCGCGAGTCGGTCGGCGACGACGAAGTAGCGCCCCCCGACGAACACGACCGAGCGCTCGACGTGCGTCTCCTGGTAGTCCTGCTGGGCCTCGGCGTACTCGACGTAGCTGCCGTCGTGGGTGTTGCGCAGGAAGGCGTCCGCGTCGCCGAAGTCGGTGAGCAGGCCCTTGTCCGGGGCCGAGCGCCCGTCGATGAGGACGACGTTGTGGGACGGCGAGTGCGCGGTCTTCGCGTTGTCGGTCTCCTCGGGCTTGTAGTAGCCCGGGTCGACGAGCAGGTACTCGCCGTAGGCCGCGAGCGAGAACGACGTGCCGTCGACGTGATCGTGCACCGTCTTTCTCACGTCGCCGTGCTCGGCGAGCAAGAGCAGCCAGCGCGCGTCCGGCGACCAGTCCGAGCGAAAGACGGCGTGGCCCGCGTCGGGCAGGAACCGGGTCGTGAAGGCGGGCTCGGTCGCGGCCACGGCGTCGTCGAAGTACGCGAGGTGGTGCGCGACGAGATCGGCGCCGTGGGTCATCGCGTAGGGCTCGTCGAGGTTCGACTCCCAGTCCCAGCGGAACGTCCCGTCGCCGCCGAAGGCGGACAGGAGCGCGCCGCCGTTGAAGGCGTTGAAGTAGGCGTCCCCCTCGGGCGGTCGCGCGCCGCGCGGCAGGCGCAGGGCGAGCGACCACGCGGCCGAGAGCTCGAAGCGCGAGCCCGGCACGAGCGGGTCCTGCCAGGTGAAGGGCTCGCCCTCGACGCAGCCGTGGTCCCCCCACGGGTCGTCGTCGACGCGGTTGCGGCAGTCGCGCTCGAACGACGGCGCCTCCGGGAAGGTGTTCCGCAGGGCGACGAAGAACGCGGCGGACACGCCCCACGCGAAGCCGAAGTAGAACGGCCCCTCCGAGACGCCGCCGTCGGGCTGCACGTAGTGGCCCTTCGGCCCCCAGAGGTAGTCGAGCTCCGAGGCGGCCCAGTTGGCCCATTTGCGGGCGTCGAGGTCCTCGGGAAACGCGAGCGCGACGTAGCCGATCGCCGCGGCGGTGCGGATGGGGTGGTTGTTCTGCGTGGACCCCAGCAACAGGGCGCGGAAGACGCCGTTCTCGAGGTACTTCGCGAAGAACTTGCGGTTGATGTCGGTGAGCTTGGCGGCGGCCGCCGCGCTCTGCTCGGCCGGGTAGCCGGGCGTCGCCATGAGCAGATCCCAGGCGTTTGTGTAGCCCATGAGCGTGTGGGGCATCCGGATGTTGATGTCCCAGACGGTGTTCGTCTCCCAGTCGCTCTCGAGCCGCGCGAGGAAGTCGCGGGCCTTGTCGGCGGCCGCCGCGTCGGCGAAGAGCCACGCGATGAGGGCGTTGGCCTGGGCCGTCTCGGCGTTGCGGCCGTTCGCCCCGGAGTCCCAGTGAAGCGGGTCGGGGTCGTCCTCGTAGCTGCGCGCGGCGACGTCGCGCACGCGCTCGAGCATCGCGGTGTAGGGCTCGCGGTCGACGCGCGCGAGCACGACGTCGCGCTCGGCGGGCGTCACCATCAGGTGCGGGTGGATCCGCGCCGGCGGGGCGGGCGTCTCGTCGGTTCCCGAGCACCCCCCGAGCGCGAGCGCGCACGCGAGGGCGCCGGCGAGCGTGCCGGCGCCGGGGCCGAGGCATGCGTGCGGCATGCGACGAGCCTACCGTGCGGGCGCGGGCGCTGACCAGCGGCGCGCCGACCGGGGGCGTGTCGAATGTTGCGCCGCAGCGGGCCCCGGGCGACACAGCTACCCAGGGCACGGACCGTCGAGACGAGGGATTTCCATGAAGCGTTGGCGATTTTCGGTGGTTTTGGCGTGCGCGCTCGCGCCGCTCTTCGCGGCGAGCTGCGGCAAGGACGACCCGGTGGACGAGGGCTGCGGTGGGCTGCCCGCGTGCGAGAACGGTCTGCTCTGCCAGGTCGCGCCGAACGGCCAGCAAGGCTGCTATTGCCAGGTGGGCACCGCCGCGGGCTGCGGAGCCGGCCTCGAGTGCCAGGCCGTCGCGGGCGCGGCGCCGGGCTGCTTCTGCTCGGCCCTCGACCAGACGGGCTGCACCGACACCGAGACCTGCGAGCAGGTCGTCGGCGCCAACACGGGCTGCTTCCCGGCCGTCCACGTCAAGGGGCTCGTGTTCGACCTCACGACCGACGCCGCCATCGAGGGCGCCGTCGTGGTCGCGCGCGACGCGAACAACGTCGCCGTCTCGGAGCTCGCGGTGACGGACGCGACCGGCCACTACGATCTCGTCGTCCCGACGCCGCGCCTCGCCGACGGCACCCTCACGGAGAACGCCGTGACGCTGCGCGCCGACGCCGAGGGCTACCTCACCTTCCCGCGGCCGCCCCGCGTCGCCTTGCCCTTCGACACGGCGAACGCGACGGGCACGCCGCTGACGGTCGAGACGCCGGCCACCGACGTCGGGCTCATCCCCCTCGCCAACACGACCGGGCTCGGCACCATCACCGGGCACGTGCTCGCGCCCCACCCGCAGGGCACGCTGGTCGTCGCGGGCGGCACGGCGGGCCAGGGCGGCGCCGTCACCGGCGTGGCCGACTTCGACGGCAGCTACACCGTGTTCAACGTGCCCGCCGGCACCGTTGCGGTGCACGGCTACGCCGTGGGCCTGCAGCTCGCGGACGCCTCGGCCGACGTGACCGCCGGCCAGGTGACCCCCGACGTCGATCTCGCCTCGCTCGGCGGGGCGACCGCCGTCGTGTCGGGCAACGTGCAGATCGTCAACCCCGGCAACGGCTCGGACACCTCCGTCATCCTGGTCGTGGACGAGACCTTCAACCCCGACGCGGCGAGCGGCGAGACCCCTCCCGGCCTGCGCATCTACCCCGTGAGCGGCGCCTTCGAGCTCGCCGGCGTGCCCGACGGCAACTACGCCGTGCTCGCCGCCTTCGAGAACGATTTTCTCGTGCGCGACCCCGACACGAGCATCAGCGGGACCGACGTCGTGCACATCACGGTGTCGGGCCAGAGCATGTCCATCAGCGAGGGCTTCAAGATCACGGGCTCGCTCGACGACGTGTCGCCCGACGCCGAGGAGGTCGTGTCGGGCACCCCGACCTTCGTCTTCGCGGACGACTCGGGCGAGGACCACTACGAGATCGCCGTCTACGACGTGTTCGGCACGCTCGTGTGGGAAAACCTCGCCATTCCAGGCGTGAGCGGCAGCGCCACCGTCTCGGTCGACTACGCCGGGCCGCCCCTCGCCTCGGGCATGCTGTACCAGTTCCGCGCCACGAGCATCAAGGGCGGCGGTACGCCCCTGTCTCGCACCGAGGATCTGCGCGGCGTCTTCCTCTACCAGTAGGACCGCGGTGGCACCGGGTGGCGGCGCGGAGCGGCGCGCCGCGTCGCCGCGTAACCTTCCGGAACGGAAGGATTTTCCACGGACGGTTGAATCGCCCTTGGCAGGTGCCGACTCCTGAGGCATCTTCACTGTCGATTCGGGGTCTTCATCGCGAAGCCCACGCCTTCTGCCAGCGCGCATGGTGCGCAGACTGAGTCCAGGGGGACAGGGCGACGTCGAAGAGGAACGGAACAAGTACCATGGCACTCAATGCGTATCTCAGGCTGAAGGGGCAGAAGACGGGCGCGATCGACGGCTCGGTGACCCAGAAGGGTCGCGAGAAGACGATCATGGTGATCGCGGTGTCGCACTCGATCGTCAGCCCTCGCGACGCGGCGAGCGGTCTGCCGACGGGCAAGCGCCAGCACAAGCCCTTCGTCATCACGAAGGAGCTCGATAAGTCGTCGCCGCTGCTCTACAACCTCCTCGTCAACAACGAGAACGTGCCCGAGTGGAAGCTCGAGTTCTGGACCCCGCAGATCTCGCGCGCCGGCGGCACGGGCGCCGAGGTGCAGCACTACACGGTCGAGCTCTTGAACGCGAACATCGCGTCGATCGATTTCCGGATGCTCAACAACAAGAATCCGGAGCTCACCCGCTACGCCGAGTACGAGGAGATCGCCTTCACGTACCAGAAGATCACCTGGACCTGGAAGGACGGCGGCATCACCGCGATGGACGACTGGGAAGCGCCGGTCGCCGGCTGATCTTCCGCAACCTGCGGCGGCGGTGTGGCGCGATCGAGGTCGCGCCGGCCGCACGCCCCAACGAGAAGGGCGCCCCGCTCGACGAGCCGGGCGCCCCATTTCGTTGGGGCGCGCGACGCAGGAGCGATTTGACGCCCGCGTCGGGCAGCGGTTCGATGGGGTGTTGCGCGCGGCTCCGGGCGAGCCGAGCGCGCGCGGGGGTACCGGTACCATGCAGAGCACGCAGGCACGCTGGTCGGTCGGCATGTTGGTGAGCGGCAAGTACGCGCTGCTCCGCGTGATCGGTCAGGGTGGCTTCGCCTCGGTGTACGAGGCCGAGAACAGCTGGACCGGCCGCCGCGTCGCCATCAAGGTGCTCCACGCGCTCGACGCCCGCTTCCACGAGGCTGCGGGTCGCTTCATGCGCGAGGCGCGCGTCACGGCGCAGCTCGCCCACCCGAACGTGGTCGACATCCTCGACATGGGCGAGGAGCCGAGCGACGGCAGCCTGTTCATCGTGCAGGAGCTGCTCAAGGGCCGCACCCTGCGCGACTACCTGAAGGCCAAGCGGCGGCTCGCCCCGGCCGAGGCGCTCGCCGTGCTCTTGCCGGTCGTCGAGGCGCTCGTGGCGGCGCACGACCGCGGCGTCGTGCACCGCGACATCAAGCCCGAGAACATCTTCCTCACGGAGCGTCCCCACGGTCGCACCGTGCCGAAGCTCATCGACTTCGGCGTGTCGAAGGTCTTCGACGACTCGCTGTTGCGCTCGGGTGGCACCATCGAGACCCTGGCCGGAACGCTGGTCGGCACGCCCGAGTACATGTCGCCCGAGCAGTGCCTGGGCGACGCGGAAATCGACGCCCGGGCCGATGTGTGGGCCGTCGGCGTCGTGCTGTACGAGGCGCTCGCCGGTCGCTGTCCGTTCGAGGGCACCACCGTCGTCCGGGTGCTGACGCGCATCACGAGCCAGCCTCCGCCGCCCCTCGGCACGCTGGCCAAGGATCTGCCCCCGGGGCTCGTCGCGCTCGTGCACCGCGCGCTCGAGCGCGATCGCGAGCACCGCTTCCCGACGATGCGCGCGCTCCGCGACGCGCTCGCCGAGGTCGCCGCGACGCTCGGGCCCGAGCCCCACGCCCCGGTGCTCGCGGAAGAAGGCGACGACGACGAGGAGACCCAGGTGTTCGTCGGCGCGAAGGACGCCACGCCGAGCGGGATCGCGCTCGGCCCGGCGGCGGAGCCCCCGCCTTCGGAGTCGCGCGTGCAGCCGAGCCCCGACATCGCCTACGAGCCCCTCGACGTGTTCGAGCTCGGGACGCTCGAGCCGCCCTCGAGCGTCGGCCCGGCCTCCCTCGGGCGCATCGACGTCTCCGTGCTGACCGATCCGGACGCGGAGCCGCCGGCCGACACCGAGCGCGTCGCCTACTGCGTGCGCTGCGCCGAGCAGTGCCTGGCCATCAACGCCCTGCAGCACGCCGTGAGCTGGGCCGAGCGCGGCCTCGCGCTCGGCGGGGCGTCGGACGCCGAGCGGGGCCGCCTGCTGCTCTCGGTCGCCGTCGCTCGGGGCTGGCTCGGCGAGCCGGTCGCGGCGCTCGAGAGCGCGCGCGAGGCCATGCAGGCGCTCGGGCCGGGCTCGGAGCGGTACTGGGACGCGCTCGGGGAGCGCGCGGCGGCGGCGGGCGAGCTCGGCCGAGTCGACGAGCTCGTCGAGCTCGCGACGCTGCTCACCGAGCGCGCCGCCGCGGCGCAGGCCGACCCCGCGCTGGTCGGCGCGGCGTGCCGGGTCGCGACCCAGCTCTTGCGCGCCGGGCGCGGCGACCTGTCGCGCAAGCTCCGGGCCGCCACGCGCAACGCCGCGCGGCGCCTGGCGCCCGACGACGCAGCGCTCAGGGCCCGCGTCGCCGAGGCAGACGGGGCCGAGGGGCTGCACGCCGGGGACCCGAGCGCCTTCCTCGAGCACTTCCGCGCCGCCGCGCAGGCCTTCGCCGAGGCGGGCGACGTGCGCAACAACTGCGCGCAGCGCGCCAACGTCGGGGATGCCTACCGGCAGCTCGGCGACTACCCGGAGGCGGAGCGTGCCCTCCGGGCCGCCCTCGCGCTCGCCGAGCCCATGGGGCTGCACATCGTCGCGGCCATCGAGTGCCATCTCGGCGCGGTGCTCGCCCGGCTCGGTGCCACCGACGAGGCGCGTCGCGTCGGCACCGAGGCGCTCGCCGCCTTCGAGGTGCGCCACAGTCGGCGCGGCGAGGCCTTCGCGCGCAGCCACCTCGCGGCGACGCTCTTTCGGACGGGCGAGCTCGAGGCGGCCCAGACGATGGCGCAGCGGGCCATCGAGGCCGCGACCGACGCTCCGGGCGTGCGCCCCTTCGCGCTCGCCACGCTCGCGAACGTGCTGCTCGCCGCGGGCCGCCCCGAGGCCGCGCTCGAGCCCGCCGAGGTCGCCAAGCAGCTCATCAAGGCGCAGGGCGGCGCGGAGGAGGGCGAGACGCTCGCGCGCGTCGTCCACATCGAGGCGCTCATCGCGACCAAGGCGCACCCCGAGCAGATCCGCGGCCACGTCTTCAAGGCGTCGATGCGCCTCGTGCGGCGCGCGCAGCGCATCAGCAACGAGCGCTGGCGTGCCTCCTTCATGAGCGCGGTCGAGGAGAACGCGCGCACGCTCGCGCTCTCCGGCCGGTGGCTCGACTCGAACGTCGGCTCGCTGGTCGACGACGCGGTGACGGAGATCTGAGCTGAGTTATCAGTTGTCAGTTATCAGTTGTCAGTTGTCGGCTAGTACCTCGGCACAGAGGTCGTGACTGATGTCTCGCCATCGGACCGCGACGTAAGCGCCCGCCCGCGTGTCGATCCCCGGCGCCAACCACACTGCTGCTGCGAACCGACTTGGCGTTGACGTTGACCTCGACGTTGACGTGGTCGTGGACTTTGACGGCGACGTCTACGTGGACTTGGTCGGCCGAACCGTTGACGCGCGTCCTGCCGACGCAACTGGCGCACGTCGTTCGCCGATCCTCGGGCATGTCGAGTTTTCGGCGTCTCG
>JACRDA010000159.1 GCA_016212965.1 Myxococcales bacterium | reverse complement strand
GCCGCGCGGCCCGGGGCCGCACGCGGTGACAGCCGGGCCATGAGGCCGGGGAAGGCGACCCCGAACGCGCGCTCGAGCTCGACCAGCGCCGCGAGGAAGATGGCCCGCACGTCCGCGGCGGCGGTGACGAGCCGCTCGCCCTCTGGAGACAGGGCGTCCTCCTGCTTCGGTCGCAGGCAGCGGAGGATGGCCGCCGCCGCGAGCGCCTGCTCCGCGACGCCGACCGGTGGGTAGGCCGCGAGCGAGCCCTCGATCTGGATCGCCACGCTCGCGGCCGCGCTCACGGCCTCGGCCTGCTCGCGGGCGAGGTGCCCCGCGACCTCGTCGACCGCGAGCTC
Source organism: Myxococcales bacterium (assembly GCA_016212965.1). GTDB lineage: Bacteria > Myxococcota_A > Polyangia > Polyangiales > Polyangiaceae > JACRDA01. Next base: position 9,219 of record JACRDA010000159.1, on the reverse strand, counting down.
GGACGGGCTCTTGCCGGGCGCGAGCGCCTCCCACGCGGTCACGCGCGAGCGCGCCGCGGCGAGGGCCCGGGTCGCCGCGTCGCACTCGCTCCGCTCGCGCGCGAGGATGGCGAGCGCCGTGGCGAGCGCGGGACCGTCGAGCGCCCGTGCTGCCCAGGCGCCGATCTGCTCGCCCGTGGCCGGTGCCCAGCCGAGCCGTGCGTCGCGAGCCGGGGGCCTGCCGGCGCGGTTCGCAAGCGCGCCACGGGCCGCGGGGTCCACGAGTGCGGCGACGGTCGCCGAGGCGTCGAAGCCCGCAGTGAAGAGCTCGAGCGTGCGCTCGGCGAGGGCCTCGAGCTCGAGCGCGATGGGCTTGCCGGCTGCGGCGAGGCGCCCGACGCGGCCGTCGGCGAGGGTTTCCCGGATCACGCGGTCGATGCGGTACCCGAGCTCGACGGGCGGCGACTCGGCGCCCGCGGCCGCGCCCGCGGTCGCGAGCTCGGCGCTCGCTCGCTCGAGCCCGGCGCGCGCGGCGGCGAGCTCGGTGCCGAGCGTGCGCGCCGTGAGCTCGTCGGGCGCGTCGTGGAAGAAGGCCACGCGCTCCCACCACGGGATGCGCTGCTCGACCTCGGCGAGCCGGCGCTCGAGCGCGCGGCAGGCCTCGCGGTGCTGGCGCTCGGCGGCGAGGCGGGCGGGCAGCGCGTGGCGTTCGATGGCCGCGACGGCGGAGGCGAGCATCGGCCCGAGTCTCGCCGCTAGCCGCCGTGTCGGGCAAGCGAAAGCGGCGCCGGCGCGAGGCTCAGTCCCAGCTCCAGCCGCCCGGAGCGCCCGTCCCTCCGACCCAGCCGAGCGCCGCGAGGAGCGCGCCGAACAGCAGCGTCGCGAAGAACAGCCACCCGAGCGTGCTCCCGAGGGCGGGGCCGAGGTCCCAGAGGCGCGGGCGCCCGCCGTCGAGCGGCACGAGCGCGAGCTTCTGCACGTGGCGCGCGCCTCGGTAGGGGTGCGCGGCGCCCACGGCGACGAGCACGCCGTCGGCGACCTCGACGTCGAAGAGCGGCAGGAGCTCGCGCTCGTCGACGGCGCCGGTCCGCGGCTCGAGGCGGTAGCCGCGGGCCGAGCCGGCGGCGAGTGCGTCGACGAAGCGGCGTCGGGCGTGCATGCGCACGAGCGCCACGCCGAGACAGCCGAGCGCAGCGAGGCCCGCGACGAGCCCCACCACCGTGCCCGTGCGCGCGTCGGGCCACAGCGGGCCGAGCGCGGCCGCGGCGAGCAGGACGGCGCCGACGCGGAGCGCGAGCCGGTCGGTGGTCTCGTGGGGCGGGCGCGCCTGGGCCCGCACGGCCGGCGTCGCGAGTGGCGCGTAGAGCACGCCGTAGGCGACGCCGAGCGGGGCGCCGAAGAGGCCGCCGAAGAGGCCGCCGAGCACGAGCGCCCCGAGGACGTTGCCGCCACCGCGGAGCGCGGTCACGCCGGCGAGGGACAGGCCGGCGTCGAGCGCTCCGAGAACCGCGCCGCCCGCGACGAGCCACACCCACGCGCCCGTGACCGAGCGGGCACGCACCGCGGCTCGGCCGAGGAGCAGGCTGAGCGCGACCGTGCAGAAGAGCACCCACGCGACCGCGACGGGCTCCGCGCCGAGGATGTGGTCCGCCTCGCGGACCCGCGCGAGCAGGGCAGGGGTGCACACGATGGCCACGCCGGCCATGGCGACGAGGCCGAGCCGGCGCACGGTGTGGACGGGGCGCGCCGAGAGGAGCCATGCGAGCCGTGCCATGCACCCGTCGTATCGCACCCCTTTGGCGGGGTGATGGAGACACGCGGGAGTCGTCGTGATGGGAGCGTGGAGGCTTTCAGCCCCCGGCCGCGGCGAGCGCCGCGAGCAGGCCCGCGCCGCCGAAGAAGAGCGCCGCGGGCGTGCGGTAGTCGACTTGCACGGGCGCACCCGTCGCGCGTCGCAGCGCCCCGCCGAGCAGGGCGCGGGCCGCGAGCCAGCCGGCGCCCACGACGACGAGGGCCGTCGCCGCGAAGGTCGCCGGCACGTTCTTCCAGGTGCAGAAGAGGCAGTGGTAGCTCCGTCCCATGATGGCCGAGCCGAGCTCGGTGTGGAGCGCGAGCACGACCGACGCCATCACGACCGGTGCGGCCGCCAGGACGAGCAGGCGCGCGAACTCGGCGACACGACGCACGCGCGCGAGGACGAGCGCCACGGCCTCGACGGCGAGCCCTGCGCCGAGCGCGACGGTCCAGCCCCAGCCCGAGACACCGTCCGGGCCCGTGCCGATCCCCGGCCCGTCGAAGAGGCTCATGCAGCAGGCCGAGGGGCGGAGCTCGAGCGTGAAGAGGAAGGTCCCGTCCGCGAGCGCCGAGCCGAGGGCGGCGACGGCGGCCGCGCCGAGCACGCGGAGCTTGTGACCGAGGAGGCGCTCGTCTTGCCGGCACCGGTCGGCGCGGTCCACGACGAGCCAGTAGAGGAGCACGGCCGGGACGACGCCCTTCAGCGCCGAGGCGACCCACGACACGGGCGCGCCGAGCGCGTGCACGGACGCCATGCACATTCCCCCCTCGATGGCGGGCACGAGCGAGGACAGGGCCGCGAACCAGAGCGGCGCGACGAGGATGCCCCCGACCGTGCCGACGCGCCCGAGCGTCACCGTGAGGTGGTGGGCGCGGTCGAAGTCGTCGCGCGCCTCGCCGCGCGGGGCACCGGTCGGCCACTTCCAGGCGAGTCCGAGGCCGACGAGCGCGGCACCGACGACGAGCGCGGTCGCGACCGCGGCGAGCGCGAGGTAGAGGACGGTCAGGCTATTCCACACGCACGCGACCCTCTCCCTCGAAATATGCCATGCGGTCGCACAGGCCCGCGGCGCGCACCAGGGCCGGGTCGTGCGAGGCGACGAGCACCGTCGCGCCGCAGTCCTTGCGCCGCCGGAGCTCGGCGAGCACGAGCTCCGCCGTCGGCCGGTCGACGTTCGAGGTGGGCTCGTCGGCGAGCACGAGCGACGGCTCGGACACGAGCGCCCGGGCGAGGGCGACGCGCTGCTGCTCGCCGCCCGAGAGATCGTTGACCCGGAAGCTGGCGCGCGCCCCGACGCCGAGCGCCTCGAGCGACGCCGTGGCGCGGGCCGCGCGCTCGCGCGCCGGCAGGCCTTTCGGCACGAGCGCGAGCGCGACGTTCTCGAGCGCCGTCCAGCCGCGGAGCAGCCGGAAACCCTGGAAGAGGAAGCCCACCTCCGCGCCGCGGAACCGGGCGAGGGCGTGCTCCGGCAGGCTGGAGAGCGCGCGCTCGCCGTAGCGCACCGCGCCGGACGTCGGTCGCAGGAGTGCGCCCGCGAGCGCGAGCACGGTGCTCTTGCCGCTGCCCGGCGGGCCGACGAGGAGCAGGGCCTCGCCCGGCGCGAGCGCGAACGAGAGCTTGCCGAGGACGACGACCTCGCCCGCCCGGCCGCGGTAGCGCTTGGACACCGAGGAGAAGCTGAGCGTCTCGGCCGGCATCAGTCCCTCATCACGGTCTCGGGCGGGGTCGAGCCGATGCGCCACGCGGGCACGGCCATGGCCGCGAGGAGCGGCACGATGCCGGCCGCGAAGAGGGCGAGGGCGCTGCGCGGATCGACGGCGAGCGGCGCGCGGAAGGTCGGGTAGAGCGCGGCCCAGCCCTCGAAGAGCCCGGCGATGCCGGGCGCGCCGCCGAGGGCGTAGAGCGTGCCCGCGAGGGCGCCAGCGAGCGTGGCCGCGAGGCCGAGCAGGCCGCCCTCGATCATGCGCGCCTCGACGAGCTCGAGGGTCGACCAACCGAGCGCCTTCAAGACGCCCATCTCGTGGCGCTCGGAGGCGGCGACGCTCATGCCGAGCGCCCAGGCCGCGGCCGGCGACACGAGGAGCAAGATGAGCCACACCGTGACGAAGGCCCCGCTGCGGCTGCCGTAAATGGCGTCGAGGATGCGCCCGAGCGCGCCCTTGCCGACCACGCGCACACCCTCGAATTGCGTCTGCAGGTGGTCGGCGAGGGAGCCCTCCCTGGCGCCGGGGGCGAGCGTGACGGCGAGCTCGCTCGCCTCGTCGGGCGCGAGCCCGGCGAGCGCCCGGGCGTCCTCGAGCGAGGTCAGGGCGAGGTTCGCGCCGTGGATCGCGACGGCGTCGGACAGGAGGCCGACCACCTCGAGCGCGACGACGCCGCCGGGGCCGCGCGCGCGCCACGTGGCGCCCGGCCGGAGCGAGGCCGCGACGCCGCGCCCGAGCACGACGACGCCCGTCTCGCCGGGTGCCGGCAGCCGGCCCTCGACGACCCCGTAGGGGGCCTCGCCGGCCGCGGCCCAGTCGACGCCGAGCACCGTGGCGAGCGCGCCCGTGGACTCGTCGCCCGGCGCCGGGACGAGGGTGAACACGCGCGGCCTCACGGCCGCGACCTCGGGCCGCGCGGCGAGCACGGCGCCGAAGGGGCCGACCGCGATGGGCGAGAGCCGGCCGTACGCCATGCGCTGCACCGTGAGATCGGGCGCGTAGCTCGCGGCGAGCGCCGCGTCCTGCCGGATGCCGTCGGCGACGAGCGTCGCAGCCGTCGCGACCGCGATGGCGAGCGCGAGCGGCACGCCGACGGCGAGGCTGCGGCGCCACAAGCGCGCGAGGTTGCGCGCCGCGTACCCGGCGAGGCCGAGGTGGCGGTGGAGCTCGCTCATCGTGCGCCGCTCCCGGCCGCGAGGCGGATGGCGCGCCAGAGCGGCGCCGGGCGCGTGGCGGCGACCACCACGTAGCCTCCGGGCAGCTCGGCGACGACGGGCGCCGGGTCGGCCCAGAACACGAGCTCGACCTCGTCGCGCACCGGCGCGAGCGCGAGCGACGGTGCGCCGACGGCGGCGAGCACCCAGCGCTGGCTCTCGGGGTCGCCACGGCTCGCCACGAGCGCGCTCGCGCCACCGAGCGCCGCCGCGATAACCGCGCAGGCCACGTAGGGGAAGAGCGCCGCGCCCGGCCTGCGCATGCCCCCCCTAGCGTCGCTCGAAACGCGCCGCCCCGTGGCCGCCGATGCGGAAGGCGCCGGCGAGGCGGGCGAACGTCCAGACCGTGCCGGCGAGCTTGCGGAGCTTCGAGACGCCCACGCGCTCGTCGTAGTCGATCGGCATCTCGACCACGCGGTAGCCGCTCTTGGCGGGGTAGAGCAGGGTGTCGATGGGCAAGGCGTCGCCGTCGCCGACGAAGTCGAAGGCCCGGATGACGCTCGTGCGGTAGGCGCGCATGCCGCTGTGCACGTCGACCGTGGGCACGCCGTGCAGGGCGTGCGCCAGGGCGGCGAAGGCGCGGTTCGCGAGGTAGTTCGGCACGGGCATCGCCGCCGGGCGCGTGCGCGTGCGGCAGCAGTTCACGACGTCGGCGCCCTCTTCCTCGACCAGGCGCCGCACGATCGGAATGTAGGACGGCGGGTAGGTGAAGTCGCAGTCGAGGTAGATGAGCAGCTCGCTCTGCCGGGCGGCCTCGTACATGAGGAGCTCCATGGCCGGCCCGTGGCCGCGCGGCGGCACCTGGCGCAGGACGCGCGCCCCGAGCGAGCGGGCGATGTCGGGCGTGCGGTCCTTCGTCGAGCTGTCGACGCACAGGATCTGGGCGTCGGGCGCGTGGCTGCGCACCTCGGCGATCATGCGCGCGACGCTCTCTTCCTCGTCCATCGTGAGCAGGCCCACGGTGAGACCGAGCCGCCCCTGCCGCGGCGGCTTGCGGGCCACGACGACGTGCTGGAAGGACAGGAGATCGGGCGCGAGGCGCAGGACCACGTCCTCGAGCGGGCGGACGGCGAGCTCGTAGAGCTTGTAGGCGAGGGACTCCGACAGGGCGGTCGGCTCGGCGGCCCCGCCCTCGGGCAGCCACCGCAGGATGAGGTCCTTGGCCGCGCGGACCAGCATGGGGTTGTGCTCGAGGCGCAGCACCTCGAGGCCGGCGCGGCCGACGAGGTCGGTGAGCGTCTCGCGCGTGAAGAAGCGCAGGTGCGTCTCGTCGAGGATGCCGCTCTCGGTGTAGCGGAACCGGCCGCGCAGGAGCTCGAGCCGCACCGGCCAGGCCGCGACGTTCGGGACCGAGACGAGCACGTGCCCGCCGTCCTCGAGGTAGCCGAGCAAGCTCCGGAGCACGGCGCCCGGATCGACCAGGTGCTCGAGCACGTCGCCGAAGAGGAGGACGTCGAACTTGCGCCCGGCGAGCGCGCGCGCGAGCGCCGCGGGGTCGCGGATGTCGACCGCGAGCACCTCGTCGAGGCGCGTGCGGGCGGCGGCGAGCGCCGTCGGGGCGAGCTCGAGCCCGGTGACGCGGGCGCCGTTGCGCCGGGCCCAGGCACCGTTGAGCCCGATGCCGCAGCCCACGTCGAGCACCGTGCGCGGTCGGCCGAGGGCGCGCGCGAGGGCGCGGTTCACCTCCTCGACGCGGTAGCGGTGGCGCGCACCTGGGAGGGAGGCGTCGTCGCCGGTGCTCGTCGCAGCCTCGGCCGGCGCCGCGATCTCCACGGTATGCAGCCCGGCGCTGCGGCCGTGGCCGTTCGAGCCGTTCGCCTTGCCGCGGCCGGGGACGCTACTCGGCACGGTTCCTCCAGGCAGCGTTGAACTCGGCGATCGCCTCGTCGGTCTTCGGATGGTGGAGCATCTTGCGCAGGATCGGCGGCGGCACCGTGACGACGTGGGCGCCGGCCTCGAGGGCGTCGCTCACGTCCATCGCGTGGCGGATGGACCCGACGAGGATGCGGCTCCCGAGCCCCTCGCGGTCGAGCTGCAGGCGGAGCTTCTGGATCGTCGGCCGCACGTCGTAGCCCGTGTCGCGCACCCGGCCGCTGAAGATCGACACGTACGTCGCGCCGGTGAGGGCGGCGAGGTACGCCTGGTTGAAGCTCATCATGCACGTGACGTTGGTCGCGACATGGTCCCGGGCGAGCGCGTGGGCCACGCGCAGGCCGACCTCGCCGAAGGGCACCTTGATGCACACCCGATCCGGCGCCCACGCGTGGTAGCGCCGCGCCTCGGAGAGCAGGCCCGCCTCGTCCTCGCTCGTGAGCTCGACCGAGACGTGCCCGTGCGACACGCCGAGGATCGCGCGGATGGTGGCCTCGAGGTCGGCCGCACCGCTCTCGCGCGCGAAGATGAGCGGGTTGGTCGTGACGCCGCTCGCCACGCCCCAGGCGTAGATGGCCGCCACCTCGGCGGGAACGGTGCTGTCGACGAAGAGCACGGGCGCGCATCTTCCCCTCTCCCCGACCGATTTGCCACTGCCGATTTCGCGGCCCGGGCGCTCGGCGCTCACCCGAGCGCGACGACGCGCTCGGCGAGCACGTCGAGCCGCGCCTCGGCGAGATCGGGCCGGAGCACGCCGGTCGGCCAGGCGCCGTCGACGCCCGGCACGGGCGCGTCGCGGAGCGGGCAGAGCTCGCAACGACCCGGCTGCATCACGAGGCCCGCCCGCAGGCCGGCCGCGCGCGCCGCGGCGACGTCCATCGCGGCGTCGCCGAGCATCCAGCTCGTGGCGCGGTCGAGGCCGAGCGTCGCGACGATGCGGTCGAGCATGCCGGGGCGCGGCTTGCGGCACTCGCACGCGCACACGAGCTCCGCCTCGCCTCCCGGGCCGCCCTCGGGGTGGTGCAGGCACACCTCGAAGGCCTCGATGCGCAGGCCGTGCCCGGCGAGCAGCGCCGCCAGGGCGTCGTTCGTGCCGAGAATGGCGGCGCGCGCGAGCTCGCCCTTGGCCGCGCCGGGCTGGTTCGTGGCGATGGCGAGCGCGTAGCCCGCGGCCTGCAGGCGCGCGAGCCCCGCGACGACGCCGGGCAAGAGGCGCAGCTGGCTCGGGTGGAAGGCGGGCGTGACGACGCCGAGCTCCGCGTCGCGCACGAAGTCGACGAGCGTGCCGTCGCGATCGAGCACGACGCCGCGCCGCCCGGTCACGAGCGCCCTCGGCGCGCCCACGGGCGTCGCCCGCGCTCGGTGCCGCGCGCGCTCACGACCGGGCCGCCTCGTCCTCGGCGGGCTCGCCGTGCGCGTGCACGAGCTCGCGCAGCCGGTCGCAGACGAGGTGGTGATAGACCTCGTGGAAGCCCTCGACATGGGGGGTCGACGTCGAGCCGTCGAGCGCGGACGGCACGACCACGCAGGCGTCCGCGAGCTGCCGCAAGGCCCCGCCGTCGTAGCCGACGAGCGCGCCGACCCTGGCGCCCTCGGCGCGGGCGTAGCGCGCGGCGGCGACCAGGTTCTGTGACCAGGGCCCGGCCTGGTCGGCGCCGCTGCCGCCGTGGACACTCAGGCACAGCAGCACGTCGCCGCGCCCGATGCGCCCCACGAGCTGCTCGACGAAGACGCGGCCGAAGCCCTCGTCGTTCGTGAGCGCCGATACGAGGGCCGCGTTGTCGCACAGGGACTGCGCCTGCATGCGCCGCCGCCCGCTCACGCGCGTGAACTTGGCGAGGTCCGCGGCGAGGTGGCTCGCGTTCGCGGCCGAGCCGCCGTTGCCGCAGGTGTAGATGGTGCCGCGAGCGCGGTAGCACTCGAACAGGAGCTCGATGACCTTCGCCAGGTCCTCGCGGCTCGTCGCCAGCGCCACCTCGGCCGTCTGGCGCAGGTACCGCTCGACGAAGTCGACGTTGTCGCTCCACATGTCGCCATCCATAGCCGGCCCGAGCGCGGGGGCAAGGGGCTCGCGCGGGCGGCCCCGGTCCCTCGGCAGAATGGGGGCGCGGCGGGCGAGCGTCGGCAGCGTGCGCCCGCCCGCGCCGCCGCGGCGTTTGTTGCTAGAGTGGCGGGGCCATGTCGCCTCCGCGTCGCCGCCGCGCCCCGCACTCCGCGGTCGTACGGACGCTCGTCACGGGCGTCCTCGCGCTCGCGGCCCTCGCGCTCGGGCGGCCCGCGGGGGCGACGGGGCCGCGCCCGCCCCCGTTCACCGCCGAGGGCGACTGCGAGCTCTGGGAGGGCTCGGCCCAGGAGCAGGAGATGGACGGCCTGTGGGTGATGCGCTTCCGGCTGTGCCCGAAGGGGCCGACCGGCATCACCGGCGAGGCCCAGTACGACCACCCCGACTGGGGCTATTCGATCCGCGCGCTCGAGGGCAGCTGGGAGGGCACGCACCTCCGACTCCGCGAAACGCGCTTCGTCGTGTACAAGCCGGCGCCGAACTACCAGTTCAGGCCGTTCTTCAGTATCTTCTTCCCGGGCGCGGGAGCGCAGAAGCTCGCGGGTGACAACGAACCCGCCATCGTCGGCGGGGTCAATTTCTTTGCGATCTTCT
>JACRDA010000158.1 GCA_016212965.1 Myxococcales bacterium | reverse complement strand
GCGGGGACGACGGGCGCGGCGAGCGGCGGGCTCTGACTCGGCGGCCCGGCGAGCGCAGGAACCGGGGCCGGCGCGGGGAGCGCCGGCGCCGCGAGCGGGGGAGCTGCGAGCGGCGGCGCGGCGAGCGCAGCCAGTGGAACCGGCGCGGGGACGACGGCCGGTGGGCTCGGACTCGGCGGCGGATCGGCCTCGCCGCGGACCGAGACCGGCGCGGGAACCGCCGCCGGCACCGGGGGCGAAGCGCTTCTGGCGCTGGAACCAGCGGGCGGGTCCCCCTCGCTCGTGGCGTCCTTCTCCTTGCGCGCGCCCTCGCCGAGCGCCGCCCACGCACGCTCGAGGCTCGCGAGGCTCGGCCCCGACGTCCCGGCAATCGCGGCGCCGACGGCGTCCAGGATGTCCCGGGCGCGCTTCAGCACGTCGACGGAGAGCGCCTTGTCCCCGGCGCGGCGGTCGCGGAACTCCTCGAGGCCGTCGTCGCCCGTCGTGACGAGACCGGACAGGAGCAGCGCGGCCTTGCGCACCTCCGGATCGGAGCGGGCCTTGCGCCCCTTGCTGCTGTCGTCGCCCGCCATCGCGTTCGCCCCGGAGGGGAGCATCGAGAATGCCACGGGCTCGGGCGCGACACCACCTCGGGCCACGCCGTTCCGTGCCGTCCTTCACGGGCACAGCTTCGCGACTCGTCGTGCAGACCCGACGCAACCACGCCCCCCTTGTCAGCGCGCCGGCTCCCGTCCTACAGTTATCCCGATGGCTAACTATTCGCCGCGCCTCTCGGGCGTCTTCCACGCGCTCGACGACCCCACGCGGCGCGCGGTCGTCCGCACGCTAGTGCGTGGTCCCGAGACGGTGTCCGCGCTGGCCGCGCCGTTCCCGATGGCGCTGCCCTCGTTCCTCAAGCACCTCGCCGTGCTCGAGGAGAGCGGCGTCGTGCGCTCGCGCAAGGAAGGTCGCGTGCGCACCTGCGAGCTCGTGCCCCGCCGGCTCGCGCAGGCCGAGCGCTGGCTCGCCGCGCAGCGCGTCGTCTGGGAGTCGAGGTCCGATCGCATGGTCGGTTTCGTCGAGAACCTTCATCGCGAGGAGCAGGCCCGTGCCAAGCGTAACGACCGAGCCCGCTGAGCCGAACGACCTCGTCATCACCCGGCTCGTGCGCGCCCCGCGCGCGACCCTCTGGCGCGCCTGGAGCGACCCCGAGCTCTTGAGGCAATGGTGGTGCCCGCGTCCGTGGACCACCGAGGTGCGCGCCTTCGATCTCCGACCGGGCGGCGCCTTCTACACCTTCATGCGCGGCCCCGCGGGCGGCGAGAGCGACAACCCCGGCAGCTTCCTCGAGGTCGTCCCGGGAGAGCGCCTCGTGTTCACCTCGTGCCTCGTCGGCGGCTACCGCCCCGGCACGCCATGGCTGCCCTTCACCGCCGTCATCACGATGGCCGACGAGCCGGGCGGCACGCGCTACGTCGCGCGCGTCATGCACCCCGATCGGGCGACACGCGACAAGCACCAGGACATGGGCTTCTTCGAGGGTTGGGACACCTGCATCACGCAGCTCGACGACCTGGCGATGACGCTCGGCTGACGCGATCGCAGCTGGGTCTCCCGAGCCCTTCGTGGCACTCCCCTCGGCAGGCGACGTGCCCGCGCACGCCGAGCTCGGCGACCGTCCGCCGGCGCGCACGCCGCCTAGATCGCAAAGATGCGCACCTGCTGGTACGAAGACGCGAGCCGCTCGAGGTCGCGCGGGTCTCCCGTGGCGATCACCGCAGCCTCGTACGCAAGGGCGGACGCAACCACGAAGGCGTCGACCGCGTGGGCGGACGAGAGCCCGGCCTTGGCGAGCAGGTGCCCGGCCACCGCGGCCATGGCTCGCGTCAGCTCGGTGACGCCGATGCCGCGAGCGCCGAGCAGGTGCTCGACGGCGGCATCGTAGCGTCGGCCGCGGCAGACCTCGGCCAGGACGGGAGCGGGCACGCGCACGAGGGCACGCCTCTCGTGGGCGACCGCCAGGATGGCGCGGGCCCTCTCTGCCAGGACACGGCGCTCGCGCGCATGCGCCAGAGCGTTGACGGCCTCGGAGTCGAGGATCAGCGCTTCGGCCATGCCTTGCGGGCGCCCGCCAGCGCCGACCTCGACACAGGCCCGAGCTCCTGCTCGAGCTCGGCGAGAAAGCTGCCGAGCTGCTCGCGCTCGAGCTCGTGGGCGATGGCACGTGCGACGAAGCCGGAGAGCCCGCGCGCGCCGACACGACGGCGCACGGCCGCCGCGAGAGCGCTCGGCACGCTCACGGAAAGCTTGGCAGCAGGCTGACCCACGCCGTGAATCCTACCAGAGTAGGAAACTCGGAACAACCGAGCGCCCTGTGCCAGCGACGCGACTTGGCCGCCCCGCACGCCGTGGCAAAAGCGCCCACCATCGCAGGCCCGTCGTCGACGGCGGCTTCCGCGCTTGCGCGGGCCCGGGGCGCGATTGCCCCAGAGAGCGGGCGCGAGCTACCCTCGGGCGCGCGGCACCATGGGCGGAGACACGACGACCGAGGACCTCGGCTGGATTCGGCAGGCGATCCGCGGCGACGACACCACGCAGCGCCACGCCCTCGTCATCGTGTGGTCGCTGTCGGAGGCCGGTCGCGTCGGCGAGTGCGCGGCGCTCTGGGACGCCGCCCCGCGGCTGCTCGGCCGGGGCGAGAGTGCGCGCCACCTCGTGTTCCGACGGCAGCGTCCGGGAAGCATGCCCCGCTGTCCGCCGCTCGGGGGCCGGGGGATCTCGCGCGACCACGTGGAGCTCGCCGCGCGCGAGGACGGCATCCACTTCGCGCGCGTCGGTCGAGCGGCGCTCGAGCACAACGGCCGCCTCGCCGACAGCGGCGTGCTCCGGGTGGGCGACACGCTCGCGCTCCAGAACCAGCTGCTGCTCCTGTGCACCCGGCGGCCTGCCGCCCTGCCCCCGCCGCGGTACTTCGACCTCGACGCCTCCGCCCCGGAGTTCGGTGCGCCGGACGCGCTCGGCATCGTCGGTGAGAGCCCGGCGGCGTGGACCCTGCGCCAGCAGATCGGCTTCACCGCGGCCGCCACGGCCCACGTGCTCGTGCTCGGGCCGAGCGGCGCGGGCAAGGAGCTCGTGGCGCAGGCGATCCATCACCTGTCGGCGCGCGGCGGGCGACCGCTCGTCAGCCGCAGCGCCGCGACCCTGCCCGAGTCGATCGTCGACGCGGAGCTCTTCGGCAACCTGAAGAACTACCCGACCCCGGGAATGCCCGAGCGCGCCGGGCTCATCGGCGAGGCGGACGGCGCGACGCTGTTCCTCGACGAGATCGCCGAGCTGCCGCTCGCCCTCCAGGCGCACCTCCTGCGGCTGCTCGACGCGGGCGGGGAGTACCACCGGCTCGGCGAGGCGCGCGCGCGCCGCGCCGATCTGCGCCTCATCGGTGCCACCAACCGTCCGCCGGAGGAGCTCAAGCACGATCTCGTCGCGCGGCTGACGCTGCGCATCGCGGTGCCGGGCCTCGACGAGCGGCCCGAGGACGTACCCCTCATCGTGCGCGAGCTCCTGCGCCGTGCGCGCGCCGCGAACGCCGCCGTCGTCGCCCGGTTCTTCGACGCCGCGAGCGGCGACCACGCGCGGCTGCACCCGGCGCTGGTGGACACGCTGGTGCGCCACTCCTACACGCACCACGTGCGCGAGCTCGAAGCGCTGCTGTGGCGCGCGATCCAGCAGAGCCGCGGCACGTACCTGGAGCCGCCGCAGACGTCGAGCGCCGCGCCTGCGCCGGCGCCCCAGGCGCTCGACGCCGCCGCCACCTCGCCGCCACCGGCCGAGCGCGAAGCGCCCGATCGCGCGACCGTCGCGGCGGCGCTCGAGCGGGCCGGCGGCCGGGTCGCGGCCGCCGCCCGGGAGCTCGGCCTGCCGAGCCGCTACGCCCTGTACCGCCTGATGCGCCGCTTCGGCCTTGGTGGCGACCGAGACGCCTGAGCGAGCTCGTGCGCGCACGGCGGCCGCACGGCCGCGCGCGTGCGCGCACACCGCCGCACGCCGCGGGCGACCCCGGGCCGCCCGCGATCGACGCTGGATGCGGCGCGGACGCGAGCTCGCGCCGTTCGCGCGCGCTGGCACGGCGACTGCTTGGCGTCCCGGCGGAGGTCATCAACATGCGCCAACCGTCGTCGATGCTCGCGGTCGTTCTGCTCGTCTTCACCACCGCCTTCGCCGCCACCGCCTGCAAGAAGAACCCTGCCAGCATGAGCCACGAGGAGAAGGTCGCGACGCTCTCCGAGCAGGGCAAGCGCCTCGCGCGCGGCTGGAAGCTCGACGTCAACGCCTCGGCCGCCGCGAACTCCCAGGCCGTCGAGAAGGCGAGCGGCATCAAGAGCGACGTGAAGCTCGGCGGCGACGTCGGCAAGCTCGCGCAGTTCGCGGCCAAGTCGTACTTCTTCGGGTTCGAGAAGACCTCGCTCAAGACCGTGTACGAGGAGAGCTACGGCGAGGGTCTGCTCTCGACCGCCACGACCGGTTGGTGGGAGCTCGACGCCGACGGGGCCAGGCTCACGCTGCGCGGAGCGGGCAGCGACAAGGGCAAGGATCGCGTCTACACGATCCGGCAGCTCGACGCCGACAAGCTCGTGCTCGCGGCGAACGACACGGGCGTCATCGAGGTGTTCGGCCCGAAGTAGCGCGGTCGGGTGCACCGGGTGCGCGCCCCGGCGCGCGCTCGTCCCTTGGCAGGTAGGGGCTCCGGCGCGCTCGCCGACCGCGAAGGGCTCGGTGGCGCGCCCGAGCCGCGTGTACACTGCGCCCGTGGCCAGCCTGCCGCACGAGCTCCGCATCGGCAGCGTCATCGGCGGCAAGTACCGCATCGAGGTCCTGCTCGGCGAGGGCGGTCATGGGTGCGTGTTCGGCGCCACGCACCTCGAGCTACGCGAGCGCCGCGCCATCAAGTGCCTGACCGGCACGGCCAGCCGCGACGCCGACGCCGTGGGTCGCTTCCTGCACGAGGCGCGCGCCGCCGGCGCGCTGCGGAGCGAGCACGCCGTGCGGATTTACGACCTCGGACGCTTCGAGACCGGCGAGCCGTACGTCGTCATGGAGTGGCTCGAGGGGCGCGATCTGCGCGCCGTGCTGCGCGAGCGCGGTCGCATCGGCGTCGCCGAGGCGGCCGACTACCTGGGCCAGGCCCTGGAGGCGATCGAGGAGGCCCACGCGCGCGGGATCGTCCATCGGGACCTGAAACCGGAGAACCTCTTCCTCACGACGGGTGTCCGGGGCAACCCCGTCGTCAAGGTGCTCGACTTCGGCATCGCCAAGGTGGCGGGCAGCACCACCGTGCAGACGGCCGACGTCGCCGTGTTCGGCACGCCGCTCTACATGCCACCCGAGCAGATCTGCTCGACGCGCGACGTGGACGGGCGCGCGGACCTGTGGGCGCTCGGCGTCGTGCTCTACGAGCTCGCCACGGGCGAGCCTCCCTTTCGCGGCGCCAACCTGCTCGAGATCTGCGCCGCGATCCTGAACGACCCGCCGCCGCAGCCGTCCGCGCGGTGCCCCGAGCTGCCCGCGGCCCTCGACGCGGTCGTCGCGCGCTGCCTCGCGAAGGACCGCGATCTACGCTGGGCGACGGCGGCCGATCTTCACGCCGCGCTCGAGCCGCTGCGGGGGGTGCCTCGGCCGCCCGCAGGCGCGATTCGACCCCCGGCGGCGCCACCGAGCGGCGCACCCGCGGAGACCCTGGCCACGGCCGCCGCGACCCGCGACCCGCGACCCGCAGGTGTCGTGGCGAAGGCGACGCTCGCTTCGCCCGTGGCGCCGGCGGGCCCGCGGCGTCGCGCGGCGCGCGTCGTCGCCGTCGTCGGGCTCGGCCTCGTCGCAGCTGCCTCGGTCGCTGCCGTGGTGCTCGCGACGACGGGCCACGGTGCCACGCCGCACGCCCCTTCGGGCTCGACCACCCCGACCGCACCACGCGACGCCCCGGCGCAGACCGCGACCGCGACCACGACGAGCGCGAGCGCGAAGGAGAGGTACAAGAAGATCGACTTCGTCAAGCTCGCCCAGAGCTCGGGTCGCCCCGTGCGACCGGCGGGCTGGCAGCCGAAGGTGAAGGACAAGGTGCTCGCCGGCTGGCGCTCGCACGCGCGCGGCGAGTGGGACGCCGTCGTCGTCACCCGTATCGAGGGCGACCGGTACGTCTGCGCCTACGAGGACGCGCGCGGCGAGGTCGCGCGCGGCCTGCCGCTCGAGGACCTCTTGCCTCGACCGAGCGACACGGACGCCGAAATGCCCGCCGCCGGCGACTTCGTCATCGCCAAGGTCGCCCCGACCGAGTGGGAGTACGCCCGTGTCCGGCGCGTCGAGCGCAGCAACGTGTACGTCGAGTACGTGCCGGGCATGGGATGGGACCCGACCGAGCTCGAGGAGGTCATGGTGCGCCCCGGCGAGCTCGTGCTCGTCAAGTAGCAGCGCGCGGCGGCGCCGCCACGGCACCCCGGCACCACGGCGGGCTCACCCCGCGAGCGCCGCGGCGACGATGCTGCGCGCCTCCTCGAGCACGCGCTCGAGGTGCGGCCGGCCGAGGAAGCTCTCGGCGTAGATCTTGTAGACGTCCTCGGTGCCGCTCGGGCGCGCCGCGAACCAGCCGTTCGCGCTCGTGACCTTGAGGCCACCGATGGGCGCGCCGTTGCCGGGCGCGTGGGTGAGCCGCGCCGTGATGGCCTCGCCGGCGAGCTCGTTCGCCGTGACCCCCGCGGGGGTGAGCCGCTTGAACGCCGCCTTTTCGCCGGGCGTCGCGGGCGCGTCGACGCGCTCGTAGACGGGGCTGCCGAAGCGCGCCTCGAGCTCCCGGTAGTGCTCGCCCGGGTCCTTGCCGGTGCGGGCGGTGATCTCGGCGGCGAGCAGATCGAGCAGGATGCCGTCCTTGTCCGTCGTCCAGACGGTGCCGTCCATGCGCAGGAACGAGGCCCCGGCGCTCTCCTCGCCGCCGAAGCCGTAGCTCCCGTCGAGCAGACCTTCCACGAACCATTTGAAGCCGACCGGCACCTCCGCGAGGCGCCGCCCCAAGTGCGCGGCCACGCGGTCGATCATCGAGCTCGACACGAGCGTCTTGCCGACGGCGGCGTCGGGTCGCCAGCCGGGGCGGTTCTGGAACAGGTACGAGATCGCCACGGTGAGGTAATGGTTCGGATTGAGCAGGCCCGCCGCGCGCGTGACGATGCCGTGGCGGTCGTAGTCGGGGTCGTTGCCGAACGCGACGTCGAAGCGGTCCTTGTGCGCGATGAGGCCCGCCATGGCGTACGGCGACGAGCAATCCATGCGGATCTTGCCGTCGCGATCGACCGTCATGAAGGCGAAGGTCGGGTCGACGACCCGGTTGACGAGCTCGAGGTCGAGACCGTAGCGCGCCGCGATCGGCTCCCAGAACGCGATGCCCGAGCCGCCGAGCGGATCGACGCCGATGCGCAGCCCGGCGCGGGCCACGGCCGCGAGATCGACGACGCTCGCGAGATCCGCCACGTAGGGCTCGACGTAGTCGATCGCGCGCGTCGTCGCCGCGCGGAGCGCGCGCGCGTAGGGGATGCGGCGCACGCCGCGCAAGCCTGCGAGGAGCAGCTCGTTCGCGCGCCGCTCGATGCGGCCCGTGATTTCGGTGCCGGCCGGGCCGCCGTCCGGCGGGTCGTACTTGATGCCACCGTCCTCGGGTGGATTGTGCGAGGGCGTGATGACGAGCCCGTCCGCGCGGGCGCGCTCGTGGCCGGGCGCGCGGTTCCAGGCGAGGATGGCGTGCGACACGACCGGCGTCGGCGTGTAGCCCTGGCCCGCCTGGATGTGCGTCGTCACGCCGTTGCCGGCGAGCACCTCGAGCACGGTCGCGAGCGCCGGCTCCGAGAGCGCGTGCGTGTCCTTGCCCACGAAGATCGGGCCGGTGATGCCCTCGGCGGTGCGGTGCTCGCACACGGCCTGCGCCACGGCGAGGATGTGCTGCTCGTTGAAGCTCGCGCGCAAGGACGAGCCCCGGTGGCCCGAGGTGCCGAAGGCCACGCGCTCCTCCGGGCTGGTCGGCTCCGGCGTGAGCGCGTAGTACGCCGTCACGAGCCGCGGCACGTCGACCAGGAGCTCGCGCGGGGCGGGCTTGCCAGCGAGGGGATGCAGAGCCATGCCCGCTACCTATCCCGGCGGCGCCGCCGCCAAAAGGGGAGCTGTCGCGCTCAGCGCGGCCCGACGAACAGGGTCTGGACGGCGAAGCCGAGCGGGCCCTCTTCGTCGTAGAGCTCGGCGTGCGTGAGGCCGATGCCGTCGGGCTCGAGGCTCGTGCGCGCGCGCATGCCGACCCACTCGGTGCGCGGGTGGCGCGCCACGCTCACGGTGAGCTCGACCGGCACGAAGACGTAGCGGGCGGGCGCGAGCTCCGCGCTGATGCCGTTCGCCGAGTCCACCATGAGGAGCAGGCGGCAGAGCGGCGAGAGGGGCTCACCGGCGAACAGCGGCAGCCGCGGACGGGTCCACACCGCCGCCGGCCCGGTCTCGGAGAAGGACCCCTCGGCAAAGCGCCACTCGAGCGACTCGCCATAGCCGAAGGGCGCCACGTCGATGAAGCGCTGCGGGGCCTGCGGACCCGGCAGGCGCGGCACCGCGCCGTGCAAGGGGACGGCGGGCGAGCGCCCGGGACCGACGGCGATGCGCCAGGCGCTCGCCTCGAGGACCGCACGCTCGCCGACGAGCAGGCGCGCGCGCGAGCGCTCGATGCGTGCGCCCGCGCGCTCGACGC
This sequence comes from Myxococcales bacterium, assembly GCA_016212965.1. GTDB lineage: Bacteria > Myxococcota_A > Polyangia > Polyangiales > Polyangiaceae > JACRDA01. The sequence continues at coordinate 28,332 of JACRDA010000158.1, read as the reverse complement.
TCGCGGCGAGCGCGAGCTCGCCGACCGGCACCGGCCCGAGAAAATCGCAGGTGAGCCGCGCGATGCGCGCGTCGTCGCGCGGCAGGGACCGCTCGATCGTCCGGGCGAGCAGGGCGACCGGGGGGCTGCCGTGCTGCAGGCGCGGGTCCCACGGACCGACCGTGGCGCCCGTGGCGCGCACGCGCCCGGCGCCGAGCTCGAGGTAGTACGCGTCGGGTGACACGCCTCGAGGATAGCCCCGCGGAGCCTCGGGCGCAGGGCGAGCGGCCGTCACGCGCTCGGTTGCAGCTCGGCGCCCATTCTCTGGTTGTAGGCGGGCTCGCCGACCGCCTCGACCTCCGCGATCTGGTCGCGGAGGGCGGCGACGTAGGAGCGCGACTGGCGCGCGTAGTTCACGTTCATCACGGCCTGGCCGATGACCATCTCGAAGGCGCCGGGGTTCGTGGCGAGCGCCCGCGCGAGCGTGCGCCAGAAGGGCGGGCCGAACTCGCGGTCGAGCCCGATGAGGCGCGCGATGTCGACGAAGGCCCGGGCCATCCGGAGGATCTTGCGCACGGGCGGCAGGAACTTGCGCGCGGGCCTGAGCTGCCGGATGGTCCGCGTCACGCGCGCCTCGTGGGTCGCGGGGGTGTAGAGCTGCTCGAGCACACCGGCGAGGTCGGCCAGGATCTCGGCGCGCGGGCGCTCGGTCACGAAATTGAGCCCGGTCGTCGCGGTGTCGGTGCGGTCCTCGCGGTCCATGATGACGCCGCCCTTGAAGAGCCGGCCCTCGCGCGCCAGGCGGCGCGACAGATCGGTGTTCGGCAGGGCGTGGAGCGGCAGGACGAGCGTGGGGAACGCCCCGGTGCGGAGCACCATGTCGAGCATGTTGCGCGCCGTGCGCGGCCCCTCGCCGTCGAAGCCGAGGATGATGCCGGTGTTCACCACCATGCCGTAGCCGTTGACGATGCGCACCGCCTCTTCCGGCGGCAGCGCGTTGTTCTGTCCCTTCTTCGCCTTGGCGAGCACCTCGGCGTCCCCGCTCTCGATGCCCATGAAGACGTAGCGAAAGTCGTTGTCGCGCATGAGCTCGAGGATCTTCGGCAGCCGCGCGAGGTTCATGGTCGCCTCGGTGCTGTAACAGAAGGGATGGCCGTGCGCGCGGTTCCACGCGCGCATCGCCGTCAGCACCTCCTCGGCCTTCGGAATGATGCCGATGAGGTTGTCGTAGCCGAAGTCGACCATGCCGCGAAAGCCGAGGTCGTAGAGCGTCTGGTGCTCGCGGAGGATCTGCGCGGTCGTCTTCACGCGCGGCTTGCGCCCGAAGATCTCGATCTGCGCGCAGAACTCGCAGGCGAACGGGCAGCCGCGGGTGAAGCCCATCCCCACGAACATGTACCGGTCGAGCGGCGCGAGGTCGTAGCGCGGCGTCGGCGCGTTCGACAGGTCGGCCTGCTCGCGCGAGGCGTAGACGCCGGCCGACTCGCCCCGCGCGAGATCGGCGAGCAGGCGCGGCAGCACCGTCTCCGCCTCGCCGGACACGACGTAGTCCGCGCGCTTGACGTACTTGTCGGGTTGCAGCGTCGGGCCGGCACCACCCACCACGACGGGGATGCCGCGCGCGTGCGCCCGCCGGACGAGATCGTGGATGGGGACCTCCTGCGGGCCCTTGCCGCTGATCATCAAGAGCTCGGCCCAGTCGAGGTGCGCGTCGGTGATGGGCTCGAGATCGCCGTCGACGAAGCGGAGCTGCCAGTGGGCCGGCAGGTGGGCCGCCAGGGTGAGCAGCCCGAGGGGCGGGGCCGCGGACGCGCCGCCGAGCAACCGGAACACGTCGCGCGGGTTGTAGAACGTGTTCTCCAGGAACTCCGGTCGCACGAGCAGACAGCGAACCGGTCCGTCTCCGAGCTTCTTCATCGAGCGCTCCCCGCGCGCCGGCAAGTGCGAGCGCGAAGCGCGTACCCTCCTCCCGATCGTCGGCCAGCGCCTTGACGGCGATCAACAAACCGCGCGCCAGTGGCACCGACCAGCGACCCGTTGCCGATTCAGGCCCACGAGAGAAAGCCGTGGGCGACGAGCGCCGTCAGGAGCTGCAGCTCCACGACGCCGAAGGCCACGCGATCGCCCGGTCGGACCGGACAGAGCTCCTCCGGGCCCAGGCGCACCCCGTTGACGAAGGTGCCGTTGCCCGAGCCGCAGTCGCGCAGGCCCACGACGACCCCGTCGCCGAGCTTGAAGTAGGCGTGCACGCGCGTGACCGAGGCGTCCTCGAGGCAGATGTCGCTCTGGCGCGCGCGCCCCACGAAGAGCTGCGTCGGAAAGGGGTTGCCGGGGCGCTTGACGAGCGGCGCGAGGATCCAGTCGGCCTGCGCGCTCCGCGAACCGAGCGTGGCGCGCGAGAACACCGCGGTCTCGTCCTCGGCCGACCCCTCGGCCGAGGCGACGCTCTCGGTCGGGAAGCGCACCAGGAGCCCGAGCGGATAGCGCGCCGCGAACCCGGCGCGCCCGAGCTCCTCGGCCTGGGCCTTGAAGGCGGCAAGGCTCGACGGCGACATCGGCCCCGAGATTACCACGGGGCGCGCCGCCCCGAGGCGACGCGCACGGGCTCTCAGTGCCGGGTCAGGGACACGACGCAGTTGCGCCCGCGCGCCTTGGCCTCGTACATGGCCTCGTCCGCGACCGTCATGAGCGTCTGACCGTCGCTGTCGCCGCCGGGCTCCAGGGTGGAGACGCCCACGCTCACGCTCACGCGCAGATCGCGACCGCGCGGCCGGAACGGCAGCCGCTCGATGGTGCGCCGGATGCGCTCGCTCAGGATCTCGGCCTCGCGCCCCGAGGTGTCGCGCAAGAGGACCGCGAACTCGTCGCCGCCGTAGCGCGCGAGCACGTCCTCGGGCCGGAGCACGCGCTGCACGGCGGTCGCGACCACGCGCAGGACGCCGTCGCCCACCTGGTGCCCGAAGGCATCGTTGACGTGCTTGAAGTGGTCGACGTCGAAGAGCAGGACCGACAGCGGCGTCGAGTGACGGCGGCCGTAGGCCCGCTCGGCGTCGAGCTGGGTCTCGAAGTAGCGGCGGTTGTGCGCGCCGGTGAGCAGATCCTCGAAGCTCGACTCGTAGAGCTCGAGCAGCGCCCTTTCCTCGACCGCGTCGTAGAGGCCCGAGCGCAGGATGACGTCGCGGCCGAGGCGGACGTGCTGGCCGTGGCGCAGCATCTGGGGCTCCGCGATGCGCTGGCCGGCGACGTAGGTCCCGTTGCAGCTCCCGAGGTCGGCCACGTAGGGAATGCCGTCGACCATGGAGAAGCGCGCGTGCCGCCGCGAGACGTAGGGGTCGTCGATGCGCGCGTCCGCGTCGTCGCCCCGGCCGACGACGAGCCCGTGCTCGCTGACGTGGAAGAAGGCACCGATGTGCTCCCCGGACAGGAGCGTCAAGAGGCAGCGGTCGCGCACGCGCGGGACCTCGCGCTCGGCGGGCTCGTGCGACTCGTCGCGTCCGATCGGGATCGTGTCCTTGCTGCTGGTCGAGGTCCGGCTGCGCTCGTCGATGACGAGGGGCATCGGCGCCGTGATCCGGCGGCGGGAGCTCGCGCGGTCGACCGGGGCGGCATGGTGCGGGCCCGGCTGGATCGTGGGGGGCGGCCGCTCGCTCGCGAGGCCCTCCGACCGCCGAACGTCGGCGTCGCGACGGCGCACGTGGTCCCGTCCCTCCCCTCGACCGTCCACCGCTCGGATGCGTGCGCAGGTCATGGTGCCCCTACCATGGGCGAGCAAGTCTCGTACCGCCACCGGGCAAATACCCGGGATCGACGCCGCCGGTGCGGGGGGCTCGCAGAGTCGGCGGAAATCCACGAACGGCGGCCGGGGGAAGGCGCGAAACGGCGCCGACGCTCGCGCACGAGTTGCCGGTGACGCGCAAGCCGCTCGCCGTGCTACGCGCTCGGCAGCCGCTTCGCGATGCGCGCGCGGAGCTTGGTGTAGCTCGGCGGCGGACCGTTGCGCACCGGCCGACCGTCGACGTAGAGGGCGTCGGCGTCACCCCAGCGCGCGACGACGGCGCGCTCCGAGGTGTCGATCTCGCGGTACGCGACCGCGTCGCCGAGCTCGCGACAGGCGCGCTCGGCGCGCGCCGCGCAGAGGTTGTAGCCGCTGCACCAGCCGCTGGTGAGCACGGTGACGGTCACCTTGCCGGGCACGCGCTCGAGCGGCGGCGCCGGTCTCGGCCGCGGATACCAGCGCGGGGCGAGCGCGTCGTCGCGAAAGGGCTTCCACACGAGCACGCTCATCCCCTGCCGGTCGGCCTTGCGGTAGCCGTGCTTCTTGTACCACGAGGCCTTCATCCACACCGGGAGCCACAGCCCCCACGCGGCCATCCCGCCGGCGCCGAGCGCGCGCGCGTCGTCCTCCGCGGCCGCGAGCAGGGCCGTGCCCATGCCGTGACCCTGGAAGTCGCCTCGACCCTGCCGGTGGCCATGCACCCAGATGCAGGGAATGAAGTAAAGACCCGAGCCGTCCACCATGGATCGCTCGATGGGCAGGTACTGGATCATCCCGCCAACGCGACCGGCGTCATCGAGGGCGAGCTTGGCGCGCAAGCCGTGCCCGAGCTCTCGCTCGACCCACCTCGCCCGCCGCGGGCCAGCCTCCTTCATCTCGTCGGACCAGTCCTCGAGGCACGTCGCGAAGAGCCCACGGTGCTCGTCGTCGAGATCGATGATGCGCATGGGATCACCCTCCGCGCACCTGCTGCAATTCCCATTCCGCGCGACGAACGCGATGCTAACGCTACGCGCGTGTCCCGCAAGCCCTCTCGCCACGTCCTCGCCCTGTCGCTCGTGCTCGCCTGGTGTGCACTGCAGGCCTGCACGGGGCGGCCGCGAGCCCTTCCCTCCGGCGCGTCGTCGAAGGTCCACGCGCACCCCGCCACCCCCGTCGAGGAAGCGCTGGCCGCACGCGGTTTCGTGGTCGGTCGCGGGACCTTCGAGTTCCTCGACATGTCCGACTGCTGCGAGCTGAGCTGCGCCGGCAACAACCCCGCGAGCCCGTATGCCTCGTTCTTCGTTCCCCCGGCGCCGTCCGAGGCGCCGAGCTCGGACGCTCGCCCGGACGGGACGGCGAATTTCGTCCGGCTCCGCGCCGACGAGGCGATCGTGTTCGTCGGGCCCCTCCCGCCGCCGGCGAAGTACTTTGGCTTCACGCCCTACGTGATGGATCGTTCCGGGCCGCTCGGCGTGCGCCGTCCGGTCTTCGCGAGCCTCTCCGAGACGCTCAACGACCAGGTCATCGCCTCGCAGGCAGGTCGCACGGCGGTCATCGCCGCCGCGGACTCGACCACCGTCGCGCGCGTGAAGGAGGGTCTGCTCGCCGCGGGGGTCCCCGAGGCGGCGCTCAACGTGATCGTCCTCGACCCGGCGCTGGGCCGATTCGGGCTCGACGAGCGCGGGGACACGTTCGGCGTGCTCTTCCGCCTCGCCGTCCCGGACGACACGGCGCAAATGCAGGCCTATGTGTCCGCCCCGGGCGGGGAGGTCTACCGCCTGACCCCGGAGGCATCCGCGCCGAGCGCACCGCTGCCTTCGCCCCCCGCGCGTCCGAAGGACCTCGCGAGAACCGAGGCGTCCCTGGCGGGCGCCGTCGAGCGCCTCGAGGCCGCCATCAAGGCCGCACACGCTGGATTCGACGCGACCTCGTTGCCGCTCGGCGACGGCATCTACGATCCGGCCGCGTGCCTGGCGAGCCTGCGGCTCTGCCTGGGCGACAATCGCGACACGCACTATCCGTCGACGACCCCGAGCATACTCTTCACGTCGGACGAGGACTTCTTCGTGGTGTACGGAGTCGACCACGCGGCGGTCGGCAAGGCCACCTACTCCGGGATCAGCGTCTACGCACTCCGCAAGCTCGTCGGCGTCGCGGGGGTCACGAGCGAGAAGTTCGCCGGCAGCGCGGCGCGCTACCTGCCCGGCGACGTCGACGCACCAAGGCTGTACGCCTACGTGCTCGCGCGGACCTGTGCCGGTCGGACGCACTGCCTCGAGGTACCGCGGGGCGACTGTCCGAGCGGCATCGACGACGGCAAGGTTGGGATCCTCGCGACGCGGCCGTATCTCGAGCCGGGCACGCATACCGGCCCCGCGCCGACCACTTTGATACGCGACCGGGTCCTGCGCTTCCGGAGGTAGGCGACTCTGCCGACCCAGGCCAGGCGTGCGCGCCCTCAGGCCTTGGCCGCCACGGTGAGCTCGCTCACGTGGGCGAGCGTGACGCCCTCGGGCAGCGGCGGTGGGACCGGCGCGCCGAGCGCGAGCAGCCGCAGGGTGTCCTCGGACAGGTGCCCGAGCTGCCGGCGCCGCTCTTCGAGCCAGCGCTCGACGTCGGTCGCGAGGCGCTCGCGCGCGGCGTGCATCGCAGCGAGCTCCGGCGCCCCGAGCGGAGCCCGGAGCAGATGGCCCCGCACGGTGTCGAGCAGCGCGTGCGCACGCCGGAGCGCGGCCTCGATGCCGGCGCCGACGAGCACCCGCCAGGTGGCGCGGTACGAGCCGAGCGGTACCTTCGCGAGCTGCTCCACGCGCCCGACCCATGCGCTCGCGCGCCACGTGCGGCTCGCGCGCTCGAGGTTCGACCCGACGTAGTCCTCTATCTCGGCGCGCTCGCCCGCGTCGGGCACCGTCGCCGCGGCCGCGAGCACCCGCGGATGCCACTCGGCGACGACGGCGTCGAGCGCGGCGAGCTCCGCGGGCAGGTCCGGATCGACCCGCGGTTTCTGCGCCCACGCGAGGCGCCACTCCTCGAACGAGCGTTCCCCCGCGAGCCAGCTCGCGGCCCACGCCCCCATGCGGTGGATGTGGGGGTCGTAGCCCGCGAGCAGGGCGTAACCCTGCACCCGCGGGAGGTTCACGCCGTAGAGGAACGCTCCGATGCGGCGCAGCGCCTCGTCGGCCCGCGGACCGAGCGGCTCCCGGTCGAGCTCGCACAGCCGCGCATTCGACGCAGGTCGCTCGGACACGACCCGAGTGTACCGCTACCCTGGCACGGAGTCGCTTGTCAGGCGCCGCGGAGCGACCCGAGACCACCGAGGCCGCAGAGGCCAAGCGAACGACCGGAGGGGATGACTCGCATGCCGACGAGCCATCCCCTCACTGGTTCCCCACGGCGACGAGGCACCCGCCGACGGGGCCCGGCGGGTCAGGGGCAGACCACGCCCCAAGGAGGCGTCGTGCCCGCGTAGAGCTCGCACATCGGGATCCGCGGCGCGGCACTGTGGCAGTCCGTGCAGCCGGCCGCGCCGAGCGCCTGGGCCTTCGGGGCGACCTCGTGGTTCAGGTCCAGGTAAAGCTTCGTGTAGCGCCAGTCGTAGCCGGGCACCGCAGGATTGGCGCTGAGCCATGGCGCCATGGGCGGCGTGCCACTCGGCTGCTGACCGGCGGCCACCGCGCCGTTCGCGAGGATCCTGCCCCAGAGCGCGTCCACGGAGGGCTGCCCCGGCGCGACGGGACCACCGGCGTCGAAGTCGTACGCCGCGTACTGATAGCCCGGGGCCTGGATGACGCCCCAGAAGCTCCCGGGCCCGAACATGTTCGGGTTGATGGGGAAGCTCTGCGCGCCGTCGATGTAGAAGGCCTGCCGGCCGCGCATGAGCTTGAAGGGCATGATGAGCCCGTCGCCGGGCGCGCCCTGCGGCTCGCCGAGCGAGATCCGGTTGTCGTCGGCCGGCGTCGTCCCGAGCGAGCCATAGCTCACGCGGTCGGCCGTCGTCGCGTGCGTGCCCTTCTGGTTGTACCAGCGGTAGGCAGGCACGACGTTCTTCTTCCAGACGAAGTTGCCCTTCACGTAGTCGTACGAGGTCACCGCGACCGCGGCGCTCGGATCGGGCGTCACGCCGTCGTCCGCAACCTTGATCGAGACCACACCCGCGACGCAGGTGCCGGGCGTCCCCGCGCAGGTCTGGTTGTCACCCGCCGTCGACCAGTTCCAGTCCATCTTCGTGAACTGGCCACGGCTGAACTTCGGGATGTGGCACGTCTGGCAGGACACCGTCGCCGTGTGGTCGTCGAGCACCTGGCCGTTCGACGGCACGACGCCCTCGTGGGGCGTGAGAGTGTGGCAGTCCGAGCAGCTCGTGCGCGCCGTGTGCGTCGGCGTGTGGATGCCGCCGCCGCGGAACACGTGGCCGGCGGACGCGTGGCAGTCGGCACACTCCATGCCGCGGCCCATGTGCACGTCGATGGCCTCGGAGGGGTTCTTCAGCGAGGAGCCCATGAGCTTCACGCTGTCGCCGCCGCCGGCGTAGAAGTGGCAGGCGCCGCAGTTGCTGCGCGTCGGCTTGCGGACGTCCTGCGCCGCGACGGCGAGGTTCACGGCCGCCGTCGGGAGGCCGAAGTTCTTGGGGTCCTTCGCGTAGCCCGCGGTGGGATTGGAGTGGCACACGAGGCAATCGATGCGGCTCGCGAGCGCGATCGACGAGTCCCCCGTGACCGGATCGTCCGACGTGTAGGCGCGCGCCGACTTCTGCGCCTTCGCCGCGCTCGGGTCGCCGCCGTAGCCTGCGTGGCACTGGTCGCAGCGCTTCTCGTTCGAGGCCACACCCACGCAGAAGTTGTTGAGGAGGTTCACCTTGCCGATGTCGCCCGGGTTCTGCGGCGTGCCGTTCGGCGTGACCAGGTCGGGCGTCTGCCCGGCCCACGTCCAGTGCGCGGTGGCCATCACCTGGGCGGCCGCATCGGTGTGGCAGCCGATGCACGTGGCCGTGACGGCGTAGGGGCTCGCGAAGGGGCCGTGCAAGGGCCCGCCGGGGTCGCCGAGCGCCTGGTGATAGCTCGCCACGCTCACGCAGGCGTTCGCGTTCGCGTCGCAGGTTGCACCCGCGCCGCACAGGCCGACGCAGGCGGGTGTGCCGCTCGTGTCGCACATCTCGCAGGGACCGCAGGCCGGGGCACACTCGACCGCCGGGGCCGCGACGCACGCGCCGTCCTGGCACAAGAGGTCGGGCCCGCAGTTGCCGACGCAGACCGGCGTCGCGAGCGTGGTGTCGCAGTGCTGACAGGCCCCGCAAACCGGCTCGCAGGTCGCGACCGGGGTGGGCTCGCAGGCGCCCGCAACGCACTCGGTAGCGGCACCGCAGAGCGGCACGCAGGCAGGCGTGGCCCCCGAGGTGTCACAGGTCTCGCACGCCGCGATGTCGCACGCGGGCGCGCAGGTCGGGCTGGTGGTGGTCGTCGTGGCGGTGCTCGTCGTCTCGCCGGAGCTGGTCGAGCAGCCCGCGACGACGAGCCAGAGCCAGGCGGCATTTCGCATGTGCACGGTGTTCTCTCCACGCCCCCGCATGGTTGTTGGACGCGCGCTTTGCAGCACCCGTGCCACCCGCGGATCGCGACAGAATCACATGCAATTTCCGATACATGTGCGCAATCGGCGAGGCAGACGGCAGGCGGCGGCGCAACTCCGCGCAACACTCTGCAGCGCGCGTTGCGTTGCGCATGCAGCGCCGGCGTTGCATGATGGCCTCGGGTAGTGCGCCACTGGGGATCGGAGGATCCCGTGCCGAGTGCCCCGCTTGCAGGTCCCCTCGCGTCGGTCGTCGGTGAAGTGACCGAGGAGCAGCTCCGCTTCTGGCAGAGCGTGGTCGACACCATGAACGGCGGGCTCATGCTCGTCGACGCGGACCGGCGCGTCATCTACCTCAACAGGAAGGCCGAGGAGCTCACGGGCGCGCGGGTGGGCGAGGCGCCGGGCGCCCTCTGCACCGACGCCATCAACTGCCCGCAGTGCTCGTGCCGCTGTCGCCTGTTCGAGGAGGGCGACCTCGAGGGCGTCGAGGTGACCATCTACCATGCCGCCACCCGCCGGCAGCGCACCCTGCTCAAGAACGCGCGCCTGCTGCGCGACGCAGACGGCAAGATCGTGTGCGGCATCGAGACCTTCCAGGACATCAGCGGCGAGGTCGCCGAGCGCACCGAGGCCAAGCGCACGATGCAGCTCCTGTTCGCGGAGAAGAACGAGAAGGAGGCCCTGCTCGCGGCGTTGCCCGAGGGGGTGTGTGCCCTCGACGAGGCGGGTCGCGTCCTGCGCCTCTCGCCGCGCATGGCGGAGCTCCTCGACCTCTCACCCGCCGCCGCGATCGGCAGCGACCTGTTCGAGCTGCTCGGGATCGCGCGGCCCTGGGCGGCCGGGGAGCCGCTGGCCCCGCCCGAGGGCCGGTGCCTCGGCGTCACGCTGCGCGACGTGGAGGGCGCGAGCACGCCGGCCGTGCTGTCGCTGCGCGCCGTCCCCTATCGCGACGACGAGGTGGTCGGCATCCTCCGCGTCGTGTCGCCGACGAGCACCAGCGCGCGCCGCAGCTTCCACGGCATCCTGAGCGAGGCCCCGAGCATGGCCGCGCTCGTGAGGCTGGTCGAGTCGGCGGGCGCGAGCGACTCGCCGATCCTCATCGAGGGCGAGTCCGGCACCGGCAAGGAGCTCGTCGCCCGCGCGATTCACGCCGTGAGCGCGCGCCGCGAGGAGCCCTTCCACGCCGTCAACTGCGCCACCTTCCAGGGAAGCCTGCTCCTCTCGGAGCTCTTCGGGCACGAGCGCGGCGCCTTCACCGGGGCCTACCGGACGGCGCGGGGCAAGCTCGAGCTCGCCGGCGCCGGCACGCTGTTCCTCGACGAGGTGAGCCAGATCCCGCTCCACTACCAGGGCGTCCTGTTGCGCGTCCTCGAGGAGCGCAGCTTCGAGCGCGTCGGCGGCTCGCAGCGCATTCCGCTCCACGCGCGCATCGTCTCGGCGACCAACGAGCGGCTCGCCGAGGCCGTGCGCGCCGGCCGCTTCCGCGAGGACCTCTTCTACCGGCTGCGCGTCGTGCCGATCTGGGTGCCCCCGCTGCGCGAGCGCGCGTGCGACATCGATCTGCTGGTCGACTACTTCATCGCGCATCCGGCCGTGAACCTGAAGAAGAAGCCGCTGCGCCTGACGGAAGCCGCGCGCCAGCGCCTGCGCGCCCACGCGTGGCCGGGCAACGTGCGCGAGCTGCGCAACCTCGTCGAGTTCCTCTGCTTCCTGCCCGACGAGCTCGTCGACGTGACCGAGCTCCCGGCCGACGTGCTCACGGAGCACCCCGCGGCCGGGGCACCCGCCGCTCAGGCTCCGCCGTCCGCCAGCCCGGAGCTCGACTCCCCGCGCGCCCGCCTGGTCGCAGCGCTCGAGCGCGCCGGGGGCGCGCGCACCGAGGCGGCGCGCCTGCTCGGCATCGACCGCACCACGCTCTGGCGCCGGATGCGGCGGCTCGGCGTGCGCTGAGTCCCCGGGCTCGCTCGCGTCGGACGCGCTCTCGCCGTACCATCGGCGCGTGCACACCCGAGTCGCCGCCTGGACCGTGGCCGTCGCGACCACCGCGTGCGCCTGCCACGGCGACGTCCGCGGGCGGCCAGCCGACCCACCGCCCGCGGGTGCGCCCCGAACCTCTGCCAGCGTCTCCACCTCGCAGCCACCCACGATCGCGAACGCGTCCGCCTCCGGCTCCGCCTCCGCACCCGCGTCCGCCACCATCGCGGCAGTCGGCATCACCGTGCGACCCCAGAAGGGGATGGCGATGTGGGAGCTCCACGCGGACGGCTCGATGACGGGCGCTCACCTGAGCGGCGACGACCCGCCCTTCGTCCACCAGGATCGGGGCGAGCTCGCGCCCGAGATCCGGGACGAAATATGGGCCGCCGCTCGCGCCTTCCTCGCCGCACCCGAGGGCGGGTCGGTCCCGGGCGTCGACACCGTGACGCTGTGGATCCGGCTGTCCGACGCGACGACCGTCGAGCGCGCCTGGCGCACCGGCGCTGCGCCCTCCGATCCGGCGCTCCAGGCGCTGCTCGAGCTCGTCACGGCCCACCACATCGGGGGGTGGTGAGCAAGCGGGGCCGTCGCGATCGGCTCGCGGCCGAGGCCGCGGGCGCAGGCGCGGCGAAAGCAGCTCCTCAGCCGAGCGCCTTCACGAGCTCCGCGAGCTCGAGCTCCTCGGTCCCGCCGGTGAGCTTCGCCGGATCGACCTCGCCGCCCGGAACGCCGACGAAGCCGGCGCTCACGTCGTAGGCGCTGTCGCCGAGCAAGAGCGACTCGCCGAGCAGCTCGGCGCCGAGCTCGTTCAGGTACTGGCGGCTCTTCACGCGGCCGCAGAGCTCCTCCGGATCGCCCCCGCCGGCGACCTCGCGCAGGATGCGCACCGCTTCGACGATCTTGTAGCGCAGGCCCTTGCCCACGATGACGAGCTCCTCGCCGTCGAGCTCGACCGAGCCGGCCGCGACGAGCACGTCGAGCGCCGCCTGGGGGAAGAAGAGTCGGCTCACCACCGCCATGGACACACCCTGCTCATGGACGGCTCTCGCGGTGCGCGACGACGGGCTCGGCCGGCGCGTCGGTCACGGGCACCTCGGCGCGCTCGGCGAACAGCACGGGCGGGCTCGACTCGCGCGGCGTGCCGCGCTCGCGGATGCGCCGGGGTAGACCCCAGATCCACTCGAAGAGCGCGAGCGCCACGGAGGCGCCGAGCAGCCACACGAGCACGAAGGCGGGCTTCAGCTGCGCCGCGACGAAGATGCTCGAGCCGACGAGGAACGTCACGAGCCCGAGGGTGCGCCAGTTGAGCCGCACGTCCTTGAAGCTCCGGAAGCGCACGGTCGAGACCATGAGCCCGCTCAAGAGGAGGGTGACCGCGAGCAGGGCGCCGGCGTAGGGCTCGGCGCCGATCTGGCCGCCGACCGCGTGGTTCGCGACCACGAGCGAGACCAGGATGCCGGCGGCCCCCGGAATGGGCAGCCCGACCATGTACTTGGACGGCTTCGACGGCTTGCCCTTCGCGTCGGTCGACAGGACGTTGAAGCGCGCCAGGCGGATCGCGCCGCAGGCCGTGAACACGAAGGCGGCGATCATCCCGCCGACGCCGAGCTGGTGCAGGCTCCAGTGATAGATGAGGAGCGAGGGGGCGGCCCCGAAGCAGAGCACGTCGGCGAGCGAGTCGAACTGCAGCCCGAAGGCGCTCTCCGTCTTGGTCATCCGCGCCACGCGTCCGTCGATCGTGTCGAAGAACATGGCGAAGATGATGAGCAGGGCGGCCCGATAGTAGTCGTCCTCGGTCTCGCCGCGGCTCGAGATCACCATCGAGTAGAAGCCGCAGAACACGCTCGAGAGCGTGACCATGTTCGGCAGGAGGAAGAGGCTGCGCCGCAGGTTGACGCGCCGTCGGTGGCGCCTCTCGTCCGGCCCGGGGGGTCGTACGCCGCGACGCCCGTCCGGTCCGGAACGAGCGGGATCTGGCACGTCCCGTAGGCTAGCCCCCGGCGGCGCCGGGCTCAACCGTTGCGAGCCGCGCCGAGACGACTCGCTCGATCCCCGCGTAATCCTTGTCGATCGCGACCTCGACGAGGCCCGCCACCGCGAAGAGCTCGGCCACGGCGCCCGCCTGCCCGGCGCCGACCTCGACCGAGAGCACGCCTGCCGGGGCGAGCATCGCCGGCGCCTCGGCAGCGAGCCGGCGGTAGAAGGCGAGCCCGTCCGGTCCGGCGACGAGCGCGAGCCGCGGCTCGAAGTCGCGCACGTCGACGGGCAGCCCCGCGACGTCGCGCTCGGCGATGTACGGCGGGTTGGCGGTCACGAGGTCGAGCTTGCCCCGACAGCGCGCGAGGGCGGCGAAGAGGTCGCTCTCGAGCCAGCCGACGAGCGCCCCGAGCCGCTCGGCGTTCAGGCGCGCGACTGCGAGTGCGTCGCGCGAGACGTCGCTGCCGACGACGAGCGTCGTCGGGCGCTGCTTCTTCAGCGCGATGGCGACGCAGCCGGAGCCCGTGCAGAGGTCGAGGACCCGGGCCGAGAGGGACAGCGCTTGCGTCCGGCGCAGCCCGACCTCGACGAGCAGCTCCGTCTCGGGACGCGGCACGAGGACGCGCCGGTCGACCACGAAGCGGTGGCCGTAGAACTCGCGCTCGCCGCGGAGGTAGGCCACGGGCTCGCCGCGCCGCCGCCGCTGGTGCAGGGCGCGGTAGGCGGCGAGCTCCCCCGGCTCGAGCGGGCGGTCGGCGTCGATGACGAGCTTGACCCGGTCGCAGCCGAGCACCTGGCAGAGCAGGAGCTCGCACTCGAGCCGCGGCGAGGCCGAGCCGCGCCGCCGGAAGTCGTCGGTGGCCCACGCGACCACGCGGCGCACGGTCCAGGTGCCACCCGCGGCGGCCCCCGAGGCGTCCTCGGCGCCCGCGCTCAAGCGGCTCCGAGCGCGCGCTTCGCCTCTTCGACGACCGCCTCGACGTCGGCGCGCACGGCGTCGCGGCGCGAGGCGTCGTGCGCCTCGAAGCGCAGGACGAGCACGGACTGGGTGTTCGAGGCGCGGCACAGCCCCCACGCCCCGCCGCCGAAGTCGATGCGCGCCCCGTCCACCTCGAGCACGCGGTAGCGCGAGCGGTAGTGCGCGAGCACGCGCTCGACGACGCGGAACTTGAGCTCGTCGGGGCACGGGACGCGGATCTCGGGGGTGCTCGCCGTGCGCGGCACGTCGGCGAGCAGCTCGTCCGGGCCCTTGCCCTCGCGCGCCACGATCTCGAGCAGGCGCGCCGCGGCGTAGATGGCGTCGTCGTAGCCGAAGTAGCGGTCGGCGAAGAACAGGTGGCCGCTCATCTCGCCCGCGAGCGCGGCGCCCTCCTGCTTCATGCGCTTCTTGATGAGCGAGTGCCCCGTCTGCCCCACGATCGCGCGCCCGCCGCGCGCGCGGATGTCGGCGTACAGCGTCTCGGAGCACTTCACCTCGCCGAGGATGGTCGCGCCGGGTCGCTCGGCGAGCAGGGCGCGCGCGAACAGGATCATGAGCTTGTCGCCCCACACGATCGCCCCCGTGCGGTCGATGACGCCGAGCCGGTCGCCGTCGCCGTCCCACGCGATGCCGAGGTCGGCCCCGAGCTCGGCGACGCGCGCGCGGAGCGCCACGAGGTTGTGCTCCTCGGTCGGGTCGGGGTGGTGGTTCGGGAAGCGGCCGTCCATGTCGCAGTAGAGCGCGTCGACCTCGAAGCCGAGCTCGCGCAGCGTCCGGACGCCGAGCGGCCCGGCCGCGCCGTTGCCGGCGTCGACGACGACGCGCGGCTTCTTGACGAGGCCCTCGAGCCGCAGCCCCTGCCGGACGGCGGCCACGTACTCGGTGGCGAGGTCGCGCGCGCTCACCGTGCCCGCCGCCTCCACTTCCGGTCCGGGCGTCTCCTGGCGCGCCTCGATGACGTCGGCCACCTCGCGCACCTCGGCACCCGACAGCGCGACCGTGCGGTGCAGGAGCTTGAAGCCGTTCTCGTCGGGCGGGTTGTGGCTGCCGGTGATCATGACGGCGCCGTCGGTCTCGAGCGCCTGGGCCCCGAAGTAGAGCAGCGGCGTCGGACCGACGCCGAGGTCGACGACGTCGACCCCGGCGCGCGTGAGCCCGCTCGTCAGCGCGGCGAAGAGCCGGTCGCTCGAGAGCCGGCAGTCGCGACACACGGCGACGCGGGCGCGCTCCTGCCAGCCGCCCCGGCTCAGGATCTCGGCGAAGGCCGCCCCGAGCGCCGTGACGAGCTCGTCCGAGAGATCGCGCGCGGCGACGCCGCGGATGTCGTACTCGCGAAACACGTGACGGGGGATCTCGAACGGCATGGGGCCTCCACGCGGACCGCGCGCACGCGCCCGGCGTGCGCCTTCATCTGTTCGCGCAGGACGGGGGCCGCAAGCCCTTTGTCGCGCCGCAGGCGCCGCTCACTCGCCCGAGAGCCAGCCGAGCACACGCTCGCGCCCGAGCAGCAAGAGCTCGAGCGTGGCCAGGATGAGGAACGGCCCGAAGGCCACGCGCGCCCGCCCCGCGCCGCTCTCGGGCTCGTCGCCGAGCGGATCCTCGGCGAGTTCGCGCTCCAGCGCCTCGCGCTCCTCCTTCTGGTCCTCCCCGGTCAGCGTCTCGAGCTCGGCGTGCAGGGCCGCGCGCTCGGCGCGCACCGCCTCGGGCTCCTCGAGCTTGCCGCGCACCATGAGGACAGCGAGCGTCGCGAGCGAGCCCTGCACGGCGCCCGCCCCGAGCACGAGGAGCGCACCGCTCCAGCCGAACCAGGCCCCCGCGAGCATGAGGAGCTTCGCGTCCCCGAGCCCCATGCCCGCCTTGCCGCGCACGCGCTTGTAGAGGAAATCGAAGGGCAGCCACACGACGACGAAGCCCACGAGCGCGCCGAGCGCGCAGTCGACGAAGCGCAGGTCGCGCAGGCTGAAGGTCGCCAGGCCGAGCACCGTGCCCCCGAGGCTCACCGAGTCGGGCACGATCATGTGCTCGAGGTCGATGAACGCGGCGGCCACGAGCCCGAGCGCGAGCGCGAAGCTCGCGCCGTAGACGGCGAGCGCGTGGTACCAGGGTGTCCGCTGCGCGAGCCCGAAGACGATCACCTCGAGCACGGCCCACGACAGGAGGCCGCCGAGGAGCTCGACCGCGGGGTAGCGCCACGACACGCGCGCCCCGCAGCAGCGCGCCCGGCCGCGCATGAGGAGGAAGCTCACGACGGGGATGTTGTTCCAGGCGCGGATCGGCTGGCCGCACGCCGGGCAGTGCGACGCGGGGCGCGACACGCTCATGCCGCGCGGCACCCGGTAGATGACGACGTTGAGAAAGCTGCCCCACACGAGCCCGAAGGCCACGGCGAAGACGCGCAGCATGTCGGGGGGCAGTTCCCCGAGCGCGAGGGGGGGCACGTCGGCGGGGGTCAAGGGGTCTTCCGGGGCGAGCGGGGGCCGCGCGGAGCGAGCTTAGCGCATCGGGCCGCCGCCCGACTGCGCCGCGAGGCGCAGCATCAGGGTGAGCGTCTGCGCGAGCTCCGCCTCGGGCGGCACCACCCCGGACTCCTCCATCGCGCGCCGCAGCTCGAGCAGCTTCGCGCCGAACACCTCGTACTGGTGCGCCGTGCGCGGGTCCGGTGCCTCGAGCACCCAGCGCCGCACGATCTCGCCGAGCTCCGCGGTGTCGCTCGCGCTGAGCAGGCGCGCCATCTGGGCCGCCATCGGGTCGGGGGGGCTGTCGGCAACCGCCATGTCGGAGACCATAGCGCGTGGCGCGCGCCCGAGGAGCGCGGACGTGCCAGGCGCGCTCGGCCGTTGTAAGCCTGCGTGAGCCCGATGGCGTCCCCGTTCCCCCTCCCGTGCCGCGCGCTCGCGCTCGGCGTGCTGCTCGCGGCCTGCGGCGGCCCGAAGGACACGGGGACGGGCGGCCCCGGGGCAGCCGACACGACGGCGCCGCTCCTGGCCGCGGCCGAGGACGACGAGCCCGACGCAGCCGTCCCGGCGCAGCAGCACGAGTCCGCGCGCGGCGCGGGCGAGCGCGCCGACGTCCCGGCCGGCGCCTTCGTCGCGGGCCGCACGCCGGGCGACCGCGGTCGCGACCCGACGCTCGAGCCGGCGCTGCTCGCGGTCGAGCTCGGGGACTTCGCCGTCGCGCGCCTCCCCTACCCGAACGACCCGCGCCAGCGCCCACTGACGAACGTGAGCCGCGCCAAGGCCGGCGAGCTCTGCGCCGCGGACGGCGGGCGACTCTGCACCGAGCTCGAGTGGGAGCGCGCCTGCCGCGGCCCGAAGGGGCAGGCCTACGCGGGCGGCGAGCGCTGGGACCCGAGCTGCGCGACCGCGCCCGAGACCTGCGCCTCGGGCTTCGGCGCGCTGGCCATGGGCGGCGCGATGCGCGAGTGGACCGCGAGCGACGTCGAGCCCGTCGAGGGCGTGCAGGCCCGGGCCGCGGCCGTGCGCGGCGCCCGCGCCGACGCGGCGGACGTCGACCACCGCTGCGCCCACCGCCTCGCGGTCGCCGCCGAGGCGGCCGCCTCCGACCTCGGCTTCCGTTGCTGCTACGGCACGCCGAGCACCGCGTCCATCCCCGCGCCCCGACCGGCACCGGTGTTCCAGAAGGCGGAGCTGCCGGCCGCGCGCCTCGCCACCATGTTCGCCGCCGTGCCCCAGCTCGCGGGCCTCGCGGGCGACGTGAAGTACTTCCGCGAGGAGCAGGCGATCGACTCGGTCAGGCGCCGCGCCACGAGCACGCCCGGCACCGACGCGGGCGATCCGTTGCCCCCCCAGGCCGAGCTCACGACCGCGCCGCTCGCCTGGAGCCCCGTGCCCGGCGAGGAGCTTCTCCTCGTCACCGGCCTGTCCGGCAAGGACAGCTTCATCGCTGCGTTCCACCGCCTGCCGGGCGATCGCTTCCGCGTGGCGGCGACCTTCGTCATGACCGGCGACCCCGGCCCGGTCGTGCTCGTCTTCAATCAGAACGTGAAGCGCAAGCTCGAGTGGGCCACCTGCCTCGGCTGCTACGGCGAGACCGGCGGCATCGCCTACCGCGAGGACAACCGCGTGGTCATCACCCAGCGGTGAGCGTCAGCGTCGCGGCACGACGAACGCGAGGCGACTGCCGCGGGTGTCGCCGTCGATCTCGACCCGACCGCCGAGGCGGCGCGCCGCATCGGCCGCGCAGAGCAGGGCAAGGCCGCGGCCGTAGCGGCTGCCGGTCTTGCGACCGCGGCTCGTCTGCCCCGCGGCGCTCAGCGCGAGCGCGCGCAGCTCGGCCGGGATCGCCGGGCCGTCGTCCCGCACCTCGAAGCGCAGCCCGTCGCCGTCGACCTTCGCCGCGAGCCGCACGGTGGACCCGCGCGGCGCGTGCTGCACGGCGTCGGCGAAGAGGTTCTCGTAGCCGAGCGCGAGCACGGTCCGGTCGCTCGTGACGTCGAGCGACGCCGCGATGGGTGCGACGTCGACGCCGAGACCGGCCTGCGCACACACGCCGGCGTAGCTCCGCACGAGCTCCGACACGACCTCGCCCACGGCGATGCGCTCCGGCTCGAGCGCGTCCGAGTTGCGGCTCAAGAGGTCGAGGTTCGCGGTGATGCGGCGCAAGAGCTCGCAGGCCACGGCGCAGTCGTCGAGCGCCTCGACGAGGTCCTTGTCGGCGGTCGCCGGGTCGAGCAGGCGCCGGGCGAACTCGACGTTCGTGACCACGGCCGAGAGCGGGTTGCGCAGGTCGTGGGCGAAGGCCGCCATCATCTCGCCGAGCAGCGCCGGGTCCAGGTTCTTCATGGGGCATCCCCTCCGCACACGCGGTCGCGCACGAACTTGGCGATGCGCTCGCAGAGCTCCTCGCGCCGCTCGATGGGCACGACGTGCGTGGCGCCGCGAAACACCGCGAGCTCGCTGTTCGGGATCTGGGCCGCCATGCGCTCGGCGAGGTGCAGCGGCGTGAAGGAGTCGAGCTCGCCGGCGACGACGAGCACCGGCACCTGGAGCGTGGGCAGCACGTCCTCGGCCGTCACCTCGCCCGCCGCGCGCAGCATGCGCAGGAACATGAGCAGGTCGAGGTCCGCGATGTGCTCCATGTACGGCAAGAGGTCCTCGGCCCGGATGTTCGACGCGACCTCGCCCGTGCGCAGCGCGATGCGTGTGGCGACGCTCGGGGGCAGGTTACCCCAGAGCGCGCGGGAGAGCTGCGGGTTGCGCTTCACCCGCTCGATGAGGCCGGGCAGGGCCTGCGCGAGGGCGTCGGTGCCCTTGAAGGTGTGCGTCACGTGCCCCGGTGCGCCGCAGATGAGCACCAGACCGGCGACGTCGCGCGGGCGGCTGCGGTAGCCCTCGAGCGCCACCTGGCAGCCGAGCGAGTGGCCGAAGAGCAGCGCCGGCCCCGGCACCCAGGCAGCGCGCACCGCGTCGAGGTCCGAGACGAGATCCGACATCTCGATCCGGTCGGGGTCGGTGGGCGCGGCGCTGCGCCCGTGGCCGCGGTAGTTCCAGTGGAGCACCGCCCCGTGGGCGAGCAGATCGTCGACGAGGTACTTCCAGATGAAGCCGTCACACGCGATGCCATCGCACAGGACGGACGTGAGCGGCGCCGACTCGGGCCCGCGGCGACGCGCGTACAGGCGCGTCCCGTCGGGCGCCATCACGTAGCGCTCGCTCCAGTTCCCGGCCGACCCGGCCGAGCCCTCGCCCGCTGCCGCCTGGGCCACAGCTGCCAATCCCGTCCCTCACCAGCTCGCGTGCCCCGGCGGCGGTCCCCCGACCGCCGCTGGACGCGGCTCACATGTCGTCGCCTTCGTCGTCGGCGATGTCGTTGACGCTCGGGATCTTGCGGATATCGGCGCGTGCGAGCTTCCAGGCGCGCTGCACGACCCACGAGAGCGAGCGATCGAGGCGGGCGGCTTCCTCCTTGATCTCCTGGAGCATCGTCTCCGGGAAGTAGAGGCTCTGCTTGCGCTTGTCGCTTCGCGGTGCGTTGGTGGTGTTCGTGTCAGCCATGGTCCCCTCGCTGCCCCCATCCGCCTACATATATACCTGAGGGTGCGAAGAACCTCCACACCACTTTTCGAGGCGCGTCCACGCCTCGAGGGCGTCCACGCCTCGGGGGGCGTCCACGCCTCGAGGGCGTCAACGTCGCTCGAGCGCGACGGGCGCCTGGCGGACCAGGCTCGCGTCGGAGCTCGCAACCTGCAGGGTCCCGACGAGCTTGTCGCCCTTCAGGCTGCCGGTGAGGATGCCGGACATCGCGGCCGGATCGCGCGGATCCTTGGCGGTGACCCCGAGGCGCAACGCACCGCCGTCGACCACGCCCCGGATCACCTGATCGCCGAGCGCACCACTCGCGCTGCCGGTCACCTGGCCGTCGGGCGCGACCGTGAGCTCGACCTGGCCGGGACCGACGGCCTGCGTGCCGTCGTCCTTCGCCCAGCCCCCGTGGTAGGGCACCTTCTCCGGCACGAACACCGTGTCCTTCTCGGCCTGGTACGTGCCTTGCCACGCACCGGCCTCGGGCAGGGCGGGTGCGGCCGGCGCGGCGCTCGCGCTCCCGCTCGCAGTCGCGACCCCCGCGCTCGTCCGCGGCGCGCTCGAGCCGCCCGCGGTCGACGTGGGGCTGCCCGTGTGCGGGTCGGGCTTCGGGCCGGCCGGCTCACCGGAGCAGGCGGCGAGGCCGTGACCGAGCGCGGCGAGGGCGGCGAACGCGACGAGGAGCCGGCCGGGTGTCATCGCGCTCACCAAAGGCGAAACACGCCGGGAGCGCAAGCCGCGCGTTCCGCCCGGGGGTACCCCGCTGCAACCCGAAGCCCCGGAACCGGTCGGCCGCGGACGGCTGCGTGCTGGATACTCCGGTCTCGGGGCGATCGATGCTAGGGTACTCCGGGACCATGAGGCCGATGTCGAAGACCCTGCGGCGCGCCTTCGCGGTAGCGCCAATCCTCCTCCTGTCGTTCGCGGTTGCAGGCTGCCCCGAGCCGCCCAAGCCCGTCGAGCCGAAGCCCACCCTGCCGCCGCCGCCGCCGCCCAAGCCGAAGCCGAAGTGCGAGAAGCTCGAGGAGGAGTGCGCCGCCGCGCCGAGCACGGCCGCCAAGATCGCCGAGACCCAGTACGTGTTCACACCGCCCGAGGAGTGGATCTTCGCCCAGACCCCGGACGGCGCGATCGCGCAGGTCGACGACAAGGGGCCCGTCATGGCCCTCGGGAGCATCGAGGCCACGAGCGACGCGGGCCAGGCGCGCAAGCTCCGCGAGGAGAAGGTCGACGCCCTGCTGAAGCTCGTCGGCCTCGTGCCGCCCGGCGGCAAGAAGCTCGCGCTCGCCGCGAAGGCGCCCGACAAGCTGGAGGGCACCGAGCTCAAGGCGATCTACTGGCAGGTCGACAACGCCAAGCGCGGCACCGAGGCCGGCGGCCTGCTGGTGCTCGCGGTGCTCGCGGGCGAGCGCGAGATCCTCGGCGTCGGCTACGCCCCCGCCAACGACAAGAGCGGCTCCGATGCCGCCATCATGTCGGCCCTCGGGTCGCTGAAGAAGAAGGCGGGGAGCAGCTCGAAGTGACGGCACCGCTCCTGAGCCCCGGCCAGGTCATCGCCGGCAAGTACAGCGTCCGCGCGCAGCTCGCGCTCTCCCAGGCCGTCGCGACCTACGTCGCGCAGGACGCCCAGGGTCGCGAGCTCGTGGTCAAGCTCTACGACCCGGCGCTGGCGCAGCGCGCCGACCTCATGGGCGCGCTCGAGCGCGCGACCTCCGCCGCGCGCCAGCTCCCGGCCGACGTCGTCGTGCCCGTGCTCGACTCGGGCTACGACCAGGCGACCGGCGCGCCCTTCAGCGCCTGCGAGCGCATGACGGTGCCGTCGCTGACGCAGCTCTGCGCGCAGGGGCCGGTCGCGGCCGACGTCACCGCCGCGATCGCCACGGGGCTCGCGCGCTGCCTCGATCTCGCCCACAACCGCGGGCTCTTCCACCACGCGCTCAAGCCGAACAACGTCTTCATCGGCCCGCCGCCGACCTACGCCGTGCGCATCGCGGACTTCGGCGCCGCGATCGTCCGCAACGCGCAGCCCTCGCACGAGAGCTACGTCGTCGGTGCCGCGTGGTGGGCGCCCGAGCAGATCCAGCCCGGCGCGCCGGTCGACGCGACGGCCGACGTGTTCGCGGCGGCGCTCGTGCTCTTCTACGCGCTCACGGCGCGGCCCTACTGGCTCGCGTTCCAGCAGTCGCCGCCCGATCTGCCCGCGTGGCAGCGCGAGCTGCTCGGGCCGCGCGCGCCCATCTCGCACCGCTCGATGGAGTTCCGGGTGCCGGTGAACGGCGGCCTCGACGGCATCTTCGCACGCGCGCTCGCCATCAACCCGGCCGAGCGCCCGCGCAGCGTCGGCGAGATCGCCGCGGCGCTCGGCACGCTCGGCGCCGCGCCGAAGGCGAGCGAGAGCGCCAAGACGATGGCGTTCGGCGAGATCGCGCCCTACAACCCGCCGCCCAACCCGGCGGCCGCCGCCCAGGCACTCGCGGCGGGGAGCGGCTTCCAGGCCGCACCGAGCGGAGCCGGGGCCGGGCCTGCTCCCGCGCCGGGCTACCCCAACGCGCCCCGCGCGGGCGCCTACGCCACGGCGCAGCCCGAGGGTGGCCAGCCCCAGCCAGGCGCCGTCGAGGCGAGCGCAACGGGCCTGCCGCCCTTCCCGCTGCCCGCCAAGAAGGAGAAGAAGAACTTCCTGCCGATCCTCATCGGCGTGGGCATCGCGGTCGTGGCGGGCGGCGTCGGCCTCGCGCTCCTGCTCACCCGCACGCCGAGCACCGACGTCCAGACGGCCACGACCTCGACCTCGACCGCCGCGGCGAGCCCCGCCGCGACGAGCACGCCTCCGCCCGACACGGCGTCGGGCACCAGCACGGGCGAGGCCACCTCGTCGGAGCCCGCCCCGAGCGCGTCCGAGAGCGCGAGCGCGTCCGCCTCGGCGTCGGCCAGCGCCGACGAGCCCGACGCCGGCGCCGACGCGGGCGACGAGGAGAAGCTCCTGACGAAGCTCGTGTGCGTGCCGGGCCCCTGCGACGTCGTGTTCGTCGACGGCGCGCAGGTCAAGGACCTCTCGAAGGACCTCGAGCTCACGGTCGGCAAGCACAAGATCCGCGTCGCCAAGGGCGGCTACCTCCCGCAGGAGGACAACATCACGATCGAGCCCGGTACGCCCTTCGAGAAGGAGTACAAGCTCGTGCAGGCGCCCGCGCAACCGCCGCAGAAGAAGTGCGGCCAGTTCCTCAAGCGCTGCAACTGATCGACCGCGCGCCCCGGCCGGAGGCGGGCACTCAGTCGACCATCATGTTCTGGACGGCGAAGTACGCCCAGTTCCAGTAGTCGTCGCACCAGCCGGTCTCGTAGGAGCGGAGGTTGCGCACGTCGAAGTACTGCGGGTACTGCGACGGGAACCACAGGCTCCCCGTCTCGCCCATGCCGAGCGCGACGGGCTGCGCGCCCGGCGGCACGAACACGAGCCGGTAGTCGTCGTGGATGCCGCAGCCCGGCGGCTCGTTCGGATAGCAGCCGAGCGCCTCGGCCTCGATCGCGAACGGCGTGCCGGGGAAGGTCGTGAGGGCACCGTCGGCGGCGACGAGCCACACGCGATCGTCCGGGTAGTACGGGTTCGCGACGCCGCCCCACGAGGGCAGGTTCTTGATCTGGAGCGCGTGCTCGCAGCCCCACGGCTGGTACACGTGCACGCTCACTTCGACGAAGGTCCCGACCGGGATGTAGCTGTAGAGCCCGGGCGCCGAGAACGAGAGCTTGTACGCCGTGTTCGTGCAGTCGGCGTTCGGTGGGCAGGCGTCGAGCGCGAGCGAGTTCTGGGCGGCGTCGAGGACGACGGCGTTGAACACGAAGTCGCCGGTCTGGGTCGCGCCGACGCTGCAACCCCAGACGGTGTTGTCGGGCCCGTCGAGCTGCATGTCGAAGCCGTCGTGCGTCTCGTAACAGGCGCTGCCGCCCGTACCGGTCGTGGTGGTCGTCGTGGTCGTCCACGTCGTCGTGCTCGTGGTCGTCGTCCACGTCGAGGTCGTCGTCGAGGTGGTGCCGGCGGAGCCCCCGGTCCCCGTCGTCCCGATCGTCACTGTCCCGCTGCACGCCACGAGCCCGCCGCACAGGCCGAGCCCCACCACCGAGAACACTGCGAAACCGCGCATGATCACCCGCCTTCGTCGTTCGCCGTCGCCCTTGCCCAAGCACGCGGCGTACCAGCCCCCAGTCATTGCGACGTCACGTACTTACAGCCACTTGCGCTCGATTCATGGGCCCGAAAGCCCCAGCCCGATCGGATCCTGGCGCACCCTGGCACAACGCGCGGGGGTCCGGCCGGTCGACCGCTCCCCGCCGATGCGGCATCATGAGCGGTGGATGCGAGCGCTGGGAGGATTCGCCTGGGGCCTCGGCGGGCTCATGGCCTGCGCACCCGTGCGGCCGGCGTCGGAGCCGGCGCTCGACGGCGGCTGGCTCGGGCGGATGCCGACCGCGGCCCCGATGGGCCGTCCCACCGCTGGCACCACCCCGGACGCACCGAGCGCGGGCATGGACCTGCGCCTCGACGAGCCGCGGGCGCGCGACGTCCGGTACACCGGGCGCACGTGGCTCGGCGTCGAGCTTGGCACCGCCCCGGGCGGAGGCGTGCTCGTCAAGGCGGTGGTCCGGCGCTCCCCCGCCGCGAAGGCAGGCGTGCTCGCGGGGGACCTCGTGCTCGAGGTCGACGGCACGGCCGTGCGCGCGCCGCGCGAGCTGCAGCGCGAGGTGGGGAGCCACGCGCCCGGCGACACCTGCCCGCTCACGGTGCGGCGCGCCGGCGCCGATCTCGTGCTCGAGGCCGAGCTCGGCCGCGCACCCGCCCCGGGCGAGACCGCGCGCCTCGAGCTCGTCGGCGTGCTCGCCCCCGAGCTCGGTGTGCTCGAGCCCGTGGGCGACGCCGTCCCGACGGCGCTCGCGGGCCTGCGCGGCCACGTCGTGCTCGTCGACTTCTGGGCGAGCTGGTGCGTGCCGTGCCGCATCGGCGTCGGCGCGCTCGCGCGCTACCACACGCGCTTTGGCGAGCGCGGCCTGCGCGTCCTCGGGGTCGCGGACGACGCGCTGCCAGAAGCCGCGGCGGCGGCGCGCGACTGGGCCATCCCCTACCCGGTCGCCGCCGATCCGAGCCAGCGCACGCAGGGCGCGTACCACATCGACGTCCTGCCCACGCTCGTCGTCATCGACAAGCGCGGCGTCGTGCGCGAGGTCGTCTCGGGCTACTCGCCCGCCGAGACGGCGGCGGTCGGCGCGCTCGTCGAGCGGCTGCTGGCCGAGCCGGGCTGAGAAGCCGGCGGCACGGAGGCGCTTGCGCCGCGACATCTCGTGATACGCTCGGGCGATGCGCGCGCCGACGTTCCGCATGCTCTCGTGGGCGGCCGCGCTCGCGGCGGTCGGCGCCACGGCCTGCGGGCGCGACTGGGACAAGTACGACCCGAGGCTCGCGGAGGGGACCGGCGGCAGCCAGGGCACCGGCGGCCAGGGCACCGGCGGCCAGGGCACCGGCGGCCAAGGCACCGGCGCAGGCGGTGCCGATAGCGGCGGCACTGGCGGCACCGGCGGCGCGGGCGGCGCGCAGCCGCCGTGCGCGGGCGACACCTTCGAGTGCCTTCCGAACGGCTCGGCGCACCACTGCGTGAACGACGCCTGGGTCGAGCTCGGGCCGTGCCCGCTCGGCTGCGACGTCGGGAGCCGCTCGTGCGGAGTGCCGAGCAACGTCGGCGCCGCGGAGCTCCTGGCGGGCAGCAGTCCGCTCGTGCTCGCGGGTGCCCCAGACACCGTCTTCGACACGGACACGGGCGAGATCACGCGCGGGGGCAACCAGCTTCGCCCGCCGGTCGTCGGGCTCGATCCGAGTACCGGGATCGCGTTCGCGACCCACGCCCAAGGCGGGGGCGAGCCCGGCCTCGGCGTGTTCTCGATGGACGGGCTCACCGTCCCCGCGGGCACGACCCTGCGCGGCGCGGGCACGAACGCGCTCGTGCTGCTCGTCGACGGCGACGTCACCCTCCACGGGCTCGTGACGGTCGCCGCCTCGAGCCAGTCGGCCGGGCCGGGCGGTTACGCGGGTGGAGCGGCAGGCGCCCCGGGCGACGGCTCGTGCGGCGGGCTCCTCGGCTCCGGGACCCCCGTCTCGAACGGTTGCGCGTCGGGCAGCGGCGGGGCGGGACATCCCGCGGGCGGAGGCCCGGGCGGCGCCTCCACGTGCAGCGCACCCGATGCCCATGTCGGCGGGCTCGGTGGGCCGGGCGCGTGCGGCACGCCGGAGCTCGTCCCGCTCGTCGGCGGCAGCGGCGGCGGGGGCGGCGTCGTCATCCCCAACTTCGGCTCCCTCGCGGGCCCGGGCGGCGGCGGCGGCGGGGCCGTGCAGATCACCGCAACCGGCACCCTCACCGTGAGCGGGACGGGCCGCATCCACGCGGGCGGCGGCGGGGGCGGGGAGACCGTGACCGGCGGTGGCGCCGGCGGCGGCGCCGGCGGTGCCATCCTGCTCGAGGCCCCCGCGGTGACGGTGGCGACGGGCGCCATTCTCGCGGCCAACGGCGGCGGCGGTGGCGCCGGAGACTGTACGTGAAGCGGCAGCGATGCTGGCCGGGCCGGTCAGCCAGGACAGCTGGGCTCCCAGCCCGCCGCGGGCGGCAACGCCGAGGGCGGCGAGGCTGCCGACGGTGGTCCGGGCGGAGCTGGCAACAGCCCGACGGGCGGCGCCGGCCTGACCTACGCGGACTCGGGCGGTGGCGGCGGAGCCGTCGGCCGCGTGCGGATCAACGCCGACGCGCCCTCGGTGCAGGGCGTGGTGAGCCCGTCGCTCACCACGGGCGCCTACACGCTGGGAGGGTTGCCGCTCGCGGGCGGCTGATGGAGCGACCATGCTGCTAGGGGGTCGCTACGAGGTGCTCACGCCCATCGCCTCCGGCGGCATGGCGACCGTGCACCTCGGCCGCGCCCTCGGCGTCGGAGGGTTCGAGCGGCTCGTGGCGATCAAGGTGATGCACCCCCACATCGCCGCCGAGGCCGACTTCATCAACATGTTCCTCGACGAGGCGCGGCTGGCGGCGCGCATCCGCCACCCGAACGTCGTCGCCACCCTCGACGTGCAGGCCGACGACGGCCTCTTCATCGTGATGGAGTACGTCGACGGGCCGTCGCTGCAGGCACTGCGCAAGGCGTTGCGCAAGCGGGTCGTGCCGTTCGAGGTCGCGACGCGGATCCTGGTCGACTCGCTCGCCGGCCTCCACGCGGCGCACGAGCTCTGCGACGACGCGGGCGCGCCGCTCAACCTCGTGCACCGCGACATGTCGCCGGCGAACATCCTCATCGGCGCCGACGGCGTGGTGCGCATCACCGACTTCGGAGTGGCGCGCGCCGAGGCGCGCCTGTCGTCGACCCGCGGCGCGCAGGTGAAGGGCAAGGTCCCCTACATGCCCCCCGAGCAGCTGATGGGCGAGACCGTCGATCGGCGCTGCGACGTGTACGCGGCGGGGGTCGTCTTCTGGGAGATGCTGACGGGCAAGCGGCTCTTCCACGCGGACAACGACGGGGCGCTCGTGCAGAAGGTGCTCGCGGGCCCCGGCGAGACCCCGAGGCAGGCCAACCCCGAGGTGCCGGCCCCGCTCGACGCGGCCTGCATGCGTGCGCTCGCGCGGGCGCCGGGCGACCGCTTCGCGACCGCCGCGGACTTCGCCGACGCGGTGGAGCACGCCGCCACCGAGGCGAAGGTACCGCTCGCGAGCTCGCGCGCCCTGGCGCGCTTCGTCGAGGAATCGGGCGCCCACGAGAAGCTCGATCCGCGCCGCCTGGCCCAGCTGAAGCAGGCGCCCGAATCGAGGCCGCAGGCGCCGACGCCGTCGGCCCCCGCGCTGCGCACGGAGAGCGCGGCGACGGAGTCGGAGCCCCGCTCGGCCCCGCGCTCCGTCCCCGAGCCCGCACCCTCCGTGCGCTCGGGCGTGACCGCGACGGCGGCGACGGTGAGCGGCGTGCCCGAGCCGGCGCGCCGCCGGCCGTATCTCGCCATGGCGATCGGTGGGTGCATCGCCGTCGGCGGGCTC